>NZ_QTQH01000025.1:0-103272 GCF_003853805.1 Burkholderia sp. Bp8994 | reverse complement strand
GTGAACGCGAGCGACGCGACCATCGCGGCGAGCATCCGCAGCGTGGTGCGCAACGCGTATTCGGGCAGGTTCGACGGGTCGAGCGAGATCTTCTGGGTCTGAAGGGTCCCGATCGGCGCCATCGTTTCATGAAAGCCGACGACCGCCATCGCGATCAGGCAGATGATCAGCGGAAACGCGATGAAGTCCCACCGGTTCGGCAGGACGCGCCACGCGGACGCGTTGGCAGTCCGGTTCGGATTGAAGAATCCGACGTCCATCAGGCGCCCTCCCCGGTAAGGCCGAACGAAGCCGGCAGACGATGTTGATTCATGGCAAAGCGCACGGGCGCGGTAATTCGACGCGGTAATTCGATTGATTCACGATTTCACGCCGGCGCGAGGCGCCGTGCGTGCAAGCTGCGCCCTCCGGGCGCGGCGAGTCGGGCCGCGACGGCACGACACTACACCAACCTGTATTTCAGGTTCAACCGTCCGGGGCCGGCTCGGCTCGGCGCGGCGCGCGGGCGGCGCACGGATCGTGCCCGGCACGCGGGCGAACGGCAGGCGTGCGGTGCGGAGCAGCCCGGCCGCGGTCGTGCGGCCGGCATGCAGGCCCCGAATTATGCCGTGATCCGGGCCGGCCGGGAACCCGCCCGCCGCACACGGACACAAACCATGCAGGACGTCAGCGGACGATTGCGGCGAAGCAGGTATGATCGGGGCTAGCCCCTGGCGTCGCTAGCCCCATAGCCGCCAGGGATCGACCGACCAGCGGGAGGAAGCGAATGGCAGGAAACTTGGTGATCGTCTGCCGCGATCAGGACGCCGATGCGTTCTACGAGCTGATGCAGGAGTACGGGTCGTTCCAGACCCGGCTGTCGTCGACGGCGTGGTACCTGAACATGAACGTCGTGCCGGAATCGCTGCAGGAGGAGATCCTGGAGCGCCTCGGCCGCTATACGACCGTCTATATCTTCGAGGCCACGAGCGTGACCTACAACACCATCGACAGCAACGCCGCCGAGACGCTCGGCACGCTGTTCGGCGAATGATGCCGCGCGGCGCCTGCCCGGCAGGCGCCGCATGCGCCGCTTACGCGGCCTGGGCGTGAAGTTCGTCCTTCGGCACCACGTCGAACGGGAACGTCATCGCCACGCGCAGGCCGCCCTCGGGACGATTGCCGATCTCGCACGCCCCGCCCAGCCGCAGCACCAGCCGCTCGACGATCGCCAGCCCGAGCCCGCTGTGGCCGTTCCCGCCGCGCGCGGGGTCGAGCCGCACGAACGGCCGTGTCGCGGCCGCCAGATCGCGCGGCGCAATCCCGCCGCCGCTGTCGCTGACCGACAGCACGTAACCCGCCGGCGTACGCGCCGTCTCGATGAGCACGGGCGGCGCGCCGTACGCATGCGCATTGTCCAGCAGGTTCGACAGGATCCGGTCGAGCGTCGCGGTCGGCAGGCGGAAGCCTTCGTCGGCGGCCAGATGCGTCTGGACAGCCGGTGCGTTCGGTGCGACCGCGCGATAGCTGCGGGCGATCCGCTCGCAGGCCTGGTCGACCGGCACGGGCTCGCTGCGGTCCGCCCCGCCGTGCGCGAACACGAGGAACTGGTCGACGATGTGCGACATCGAGTCGACATCGCGCACCACACCGTCGCGCAGCCGCGCGTCGTCCATCATTTCCGCGCGCAGGCGCATCCTGGCGAGCGGCGTGCGCAGGTCGTGCGCGACGCCGGCCAGCATCACCGCGCGGTCGCTCTCGGCCTGCGACACCTGTTCCACCATCTGGTTGAAGCCGTGCGTGAGCTGGCGCAGCTCGCGCGGGCCGCGCTCGCGCAACGGCGGCACCGGCTGGCCGCGGCCGAAGCGCGCGACCGCGCGCGCCAGCGAGCGCAGCGGCTGCTGCAGCTGCCAGGCCGCGAACAGCGCGGCGATCACGCCGGCCGAGAAAATCGTGCCGAGCCACAGCAGCATCCGGTCGAGCGAGCGCGGCGGGCGCAGCGGCTGCACCGGCACCACGATCCAGTTGCGGTCGCTCGGCTCCTTGACCCACAGCACCGGCGGATGGCCCGGCGCGCCGATCTCGACCAGCGTGCCGGGCGGCATCCGCTCGCTCACGTCGTCGCGGAAACGCTTGAGCGGCGCCGCCAGGTTCGAATCGGCGTCTTTCGGCACATCGGGACTGTCCGGCGACACCAGCCGCACCCGCGACGGCAGCGGCTGGTCGGGCGTGCGCTCGACGTGCTGGCGCACGGCGTCGACGAGGAACGCGGCCTCCTCGACGGCATAACGCGTCTGCATCTGGTTGCGCTCGAGGCGCATCGCGAAGAACCACGCGAAGTGCGACAGGAGCAACACGCCGACGACCAGCAGCGCCAGCCGCCCGAACAGCGAATCAATGGGCTTGCGCATGGGCCTCGCCGTCGGGCACGAACACGTAGCCGCGCCCGCGGACCGTCTGGATGAAGCGCGGCGTCGACGGATCCGTTTCCAGGATGCGGCGCAGGCGCCATACCTGGACGTCGATGCCGCGGTCGGTGCCGTCGTACTCGGGCCCGTGCAGCAGCTCGAGCAGCCGTTCGCGCGTGAGTGTGCGCAGCGCGTGATTCACGAAGATCTTCAGCAGCGCGAATTCGCTGCTCGACAGCGTCGCCGGCTTGCCGTCGACCGACAGCGTGCGCGCCTGGAAGTCGAGCACGAAACGGCCGAACGCGAACGGCTCGCGCTGCTCCGGCGCCGCCGCCGACGGCGTCGCGCGGCGGCGGCGCAGCACGGCCTGCACGCGCGCGAGCAGCTCGCGCGGGTTGAACGGCTTGCCGAGGTAGTCGTCCGCGCCGAGCTCGAGCCCGACGATGCGATCGACGTCGTCCGCGCGCGCGGTCAGCATGATCACGGGGATGTCGTCGCCGGCCGCGCGCAGCTGGCGCAGCGCGGTCAGGCCGTCCACGCCCGGCATCATCAGGTCCAGCACGATCAGGTCGGGCCGCTCGCGCTCGAGGCGCTTCTCGAGCGTCGCCGCGTCGTGCAGCACGGACACTTCCATCCCCTGGCGCACGAGATAGTCGCGCAGCAGGTCTCGGAGTTCTTGGTCGTCGTCGACGATGAGGATCTGGGTAGTCATGGCTCGAAGTTTAGCGCGCGAGCGCGGAGTCGAAGAACGAAACAAAGGGGCGAAAGGGTTACTGCGGGTTACGACGCAAGGGAACTGTAATGCGCCGTAACCCGGCAGCCATCCCGCGTAACACCGGCCCGAGCACGCGCCGCTAACCTGCGTCTTACCGGATGCGGCACCCGGGTCACTCCGCGCGCCGCATCGCCGGACCCTTTGGATACAAGGAGTTTCTGAAATGTATAAGAACACTTCCCGCGTGGCCATTGCGGCCGCCACCGTGCTCGCTCTCGCATTCGGCACCGCGCATGCCGCGCAGCCCAACGACATGCCGCCGCCGGGCGGCCCCGGCATGCACCAGATGCACGGCGGCCATGACGGCGGCCCGTTCGGCGTGATCATGAAGCTGCACGACCAGCTCAAGCTCAACGCGTCGCAGGAACAGCAGTGGCAGACGGCCGTCAACACGATGAAGCAGAACCATGAAGCGATGCGCAAGAGCCACGAGCAGATGCGCGAGCAGTTCAAGGCGCAGCAGAACCAGCCGATCCTCGACCTGAACGCGATGCACGCCGCCCGTCAGCAGGCCGAGCAGCAGAACGCGCAGCTGCGCGAGCAGAGCTCGGCCGCGTGGCTCGCGTTCTACAACGGGCTGAACGACCAGCAGAAGACGACGGTCAGCACCGCGCTGAAGCAGCAGTTCGCGCGGATGGAGCAGCGTCACGAGAAGATGAAGGAACGCTGGGAGCAGCACCGCGCGGCCAACGGCGCGTCGGCACCGGCGCAGTAAGCCGGCGGGCCGCCTCCCCGGGCGGCATCGCGGGGGACGCGGGCACCCGGCCCGCGTCCCCCGTTTCATTTCAGGCGACGTCGAACAGCAGCACCTCGGCCGCCCGGCCGCGTGCGAACGCGACCGCTTCTACCCCGGCGATCCGCGCGCCGTCGCCCGCGGCCAGCGCGTGGCCGTTGACCTCCACGTCGCCGCGCACCACGTGCACATAGGTGCTGCGCCCGGCCGGCACGGCCAATGCCGCCGCCTCGTCGCCATCGATCAGCCCCGCGAAGATCCGCGCATCCGCACGGATCGACAGCGCACCGTCGTCGCCGTCCGGCGACGCGACGAGCCGCAGGCGGCCGCGCTTCTCGTCGTCGGCGAAATGCCGCTCCGCGTAGCCGGGCCGTCCGCCCCGCTCCGCCGGCTGCAGCCAGATCTGCAGCAGATGCAGCACCCGGTCGCGCGACGCATTGGTTTCGCTGTGCATCAGCCCCGTGCCGGCGCTCATCCGCTGGACGCCGCCGGCCCGCACGATGGCGCCGTTGCCGAGGCTGTCGCGATGCGCGAGCGCGCCGTCGAGCACGCAGGTGACGATTTCGAGGTCGCGGCGCGGCTGCATCCCGAAGCCGCGCGTCGGCGCAATCCGGTCCTCGCTCAGCGCGCGCAGCGCGCCGAACGGCGGATGCGCGGCCCCGGCGGCGCCGGCAAGCGCAAAGCTGTGGCTCGATTCGAGCCAGCCTTGGCGCGTGTGGCAGCGGTCGGCGGCGCGGCGGATCTGGAACATGGGGCGGGCACTCCGGCAGGCAGATATTCTTTCTTCGGGTTTACCTGCACTGTAGGGGCGTGCCGGGCGCGCCACAATCCGCCGCCCGCGCACCGCATCGTTGCACCCACGAACCCAATCGGTGTAATGCTCGTTGCGAATACCGCGATTGCCGCAACGCCCGAATCGAAGAATCGATCGGTCGCGCCGGATTGCCGTTTTCCGGGTATCGCGTTCGGGTAAAATACCGCCCTTTTGGCGTTCGCCCGTCCGGCGAGCGCCGTTGCCTGCGCGCCGAAACACGAATTTTGGCCGTCTAGAATACGCCGCGGCGCCCGGCCCGACCGGCCGCGAGCGCCTCCCCGGAAGTGAGCGACAAAAGGATGGAAATGAAGAAGGCCGCCCTGTGCGCCGCCCTCGCCCTCGTGGCGGGCAGCGCCTTCGCGAAAGAGTGGAAGACCGTGCGGATCGGTGTCGATGCCAGCTACCCGCCGTTCGAGTCGACCGCGCCGAGCGGCGAGATCGTCGGTTTCGACGTCGATCTCACCAAGGAAATCTGCAAGCGGATCAACGTGAAATGCGTGTGGGTCGCGCAGGATCTCGACGGAATCATTCCCGCACTGAAGGCGAAGAAGTACGACGTCATCGTGTCGTCGCTGACCGTCACGGACAAGCGTCGCGAGCAGATCGACTTCTCCGACAAGGTGTACGACGCGCCCGCGCGGATGATCGCGAAGGCCGGCTCGCCGCTGCTGCCGACGGTCGCATCGCTCAAGGGCAAGCACGTCGGCGTCGAGCAGGGCTCGACGCAGGAATCCTACGCGAAGGCGTACTGGGAACCGCAGGGCGTGACGATCGTTCCTTACCAGAACCAGGACCAGGTCTATGCCGATCTCGGCTCGGGCCGCCTCGACGCGACGCTGCAGGATGAACTGCAGGCTGACTACGGCTTCCTGCGCACGCCGCGCGGCAAGGGCTTCGCGTTCGCCGGCCCGGAGGTGAAGGATCCGAAGACGATCGGCGACGGCACCGCGATCGGCCTGCGCAAGGACGACACGGACCTGAAGCTCAAGATCAACAAGGCGCTGGCCGACATGCACAAGGACGGCACGTACGACCGGCTGTCGCACAAGTATTTCTCGTTCAGCGTCTACTCGGCGCGCTGAGCGCCGACAATACCGGGAAGCGGATGCGGGGGCGGCCCCGCGTCCGGCACGACAGGCAGTCAACCACGCGCCGCCCGCCCCCTCGCCCGCCGCTCGCGCGACGGGCTGGTCCGGCACCGTTGCCGGGGCGGACGGTCATGATACGTACGGGGCGTTCCGCGCAGCTTGGCGGGCGCGTCTTTCGCGGCGCACCGCGTGCGCCGTCCGGGACCACACCAGGGACCACATATGTTTCTACAAGGCTACGGCCCGCTGATCCTCGCCGGCACCTGGCAAACCGTCAAGCTGGCGGTGCTTTCGCTCGCGCTGTCGTTCCTGCTGGGCCTGCTCGGCGCGGGCGCGAAGCTGTCGCGCAACCGCTTCACGAACGGCGCCGGCACCGTCTACACGACGCTGATCCGCGGCGTGCCCGACCTCGTGCTGATGCTGCTGCTGTTCTACAGCCTGCAGATCTGGCTGAACATGGCGACCGACGCGCTCGGCTGGGACCAGATCGACATCGACCCGTTCCTCGCCGGCGTGCTCGTGCTCGGCTTCATCTACGGCGCGTACTTCACCGAGACGTTCCGCGGCGCGTTCCTGTCGGTGCCGCGCGGCCAGCTCGAGGCCGGCAGCGCGTACGGGATGACCAACTGGCAGGTGTTCACGCGGATCATGTTCCCGCAGATGATGCGCTTCGCGCTGCCCGGCATCGGCAACAACTGGCAGGTGCTCGTGAAGTCGACCGCGCTGGTGTCGATCATCGGCCTCGCGGACGTCGTGAAGGCGTCGCAGGACGCCGGCAAGGGCACGCTGCGGTTCTTCTTCTTCACGCTGATCGCCGGTGCGGTCTACCTCGCCATCACGACGATCTCGAACTTCGTGCTGATGTGGCTCGAAAAGCGCTACTCGACCGGTGTCCGCAAGGCTGACCTATGATCGAACTCATCCAAGAATACTGGCGCAACTACCTCTACACCGACGGCTTCCGGATCACCGGCGTCGCGATCACGCTGTGGCTGCTGGTCGTGTCGATCGGCCTCGGCTTCTGCCTGTCGGTGCCGCTCGCGGTGGCCCGCGTGTCGAAGAGGAAGTGGCTGTCGAGCGCCGTGTGGCTCTATACGTACGTGTTCCGCGGCACGCCGCTCTACGTGCAGCTGCTGCTCTGCTACACCGGCCTCTACAGCCTGCAGGTCGTGCGCGGCACGCCGCTGCTCGACGCGTTCTTCCGCGACGGCATGCACTGCACGCTGCTCGCGTTCACGCTGAACACCTGCGCGTACACCACCGAGATCTTCGCGGGCGCGATCAAGGCGACGTCGTACGGCGAGATCGAGGCCGCGCGCGCGTACGGGATGTCCACCTTCACGATGTATCGCCGCGTGATCCTGCCGTCCGCGCTGCGCCGCGCGCTGCCGCTCTACAGCAACGAAGTGATCCTGATGCTGCACGCGACCACCGTCGCGTTCACCGCGACCGTGCCGGACATCCTGAAGATCGCGCGCGACGTGAACTCGGCGACCTACATGTCGTTCCACGCGTTCGGCATCGCCGCCCTGCTCTATCTCGTGATCTCGTTCGCGCTCGTGTGGCTGTTCCGCCAGGCCGAGCGTCGCTGGCTCGCGTATCTGCGCCCGCAAGGCAAGTAAGTTTCCGCAGGACTATTCATGAATTCCCAGACTCAGAAGCTTTTCGTCGACGATCTGCACAAGCGGTACGGCGACAACGAGGTGCTCAAGGGCGTATCGCTGAAGGCGAACTCGGGCGACGTGATCAGCGTGATCGGCTCGTCCGGTTCCGGCAAGAGCACGATGCTCCGCTGCATCAACTTCCTCGAACAGCCCAACTCCGGCCGCATCTTCGTCGACGGCGAGGAAGTGCGCACCGCGCTCGACAAGACGGGCGCGCTGCGCGCCGCGGATTCGAAGCAGCTGCAGCGCGTGCGCACCAAGCTGTCGATGGTGTTCCAGCACTTCAATCTCTGGTCGCACATGAACGTGATCGAGAACGTGATGGAAGCGCCCGTCAACGTGCTCGGCATCCCGAAGAGGGAAGCTGAAGACCGCGCGCGCGAGTATCTCGAGAAGGTCGGTCTCGCGCCGCGCGTCGAGAAGCAGTATCCGTCGCACCTGTCGGGCGGCCAGCAGCAACGTGTCGCGATCGCGCGGGCGCTGGCGATGCATCCGGACGTGATGCTGTTCGACGAGCCGACGTCGGCGCTCGACCCGGAACTGGTCGGCGAAGTGCTGAAGGTGATGCAGAAGCTGGCCGAGGAAGGCCGCACGATGATCGTCGTCACGCACGAGATGGGCTTCGCGCGCAACGTGTCGAACCACGTGATGTTCCTGCACCAGGGGCGCGTCGAGGAAGAAGGCGTGCCGTCCGAGGTGTTCGCGAACCCGAAGAGCGAACGCCTGCGCGGGTTCCTGTCGGGCAGCCTCAAGTAACGCGCGCTCCTCCGCGTCGCACTGCACGAACGGGCGCCATGCGGCGCCCGTCTTGCGTTTACGCGACGTCCACCGGCGCGCCGTCGGCGAATGCACGCAACGCGTCGCCCGCGAGTCGGTAGCGCACCCATTCGCTCTGCGGCGCGGCGCCGACGCTTTCGTAAAAGCGGATCGCCGGCTCGTTCCAGTCGAGGACGCTCCATTCGAAACGCCCGCAGCCGGTATCCACCGCGACGCGCGCGAGCGCCTTCAGCAGCCGCAGCCCGGCGCCCGCGCCGCGAAAGCGCGGCGACACGTACAGATCCTCGAGATACAGGCCCTGGCGGCCGAGCCACGTCGAATACGAGAAGAAATACACGGCGAAGCCGGCCGGCTCGCCGTCGACCTCGCAGATCAGCGCACGCGCGGGCGAACCTTCGCCGAACAGGCTGCGCTCGAGCGATGCAGGCGTCGCGACCACTTCATGCTCCGCCTTCTCGTAGATGGCGAGCTCGGTGATGAAACGCAGGATCTGCGGCACGTCGGCGACGGTGGCCGAACGGATGTCGATTTGCACGGTGGGGAGCCCTCCTTCGGCCCGGACTGAAAACGAGATGCGGCGGCGCTCGCTCGCGCAATCGCGCGTGACGCCGCCCGGATCGACATGCTACGTTCACGAAACAACTGCAGGAAGTGCAGTTTCTTCATCCTGACATGAACATGATGCATCCAGAGCTGCGCCGTCTCGACCTGAACCTGCTGCTCGCGTTCGACGCGCTGTACCGCCACCGCTCGGTCGCCGCGGCCGCGCACGAGCTGGCGATGAGCCCGTCCGCGCTCAGTCACGCGCTCGCCCGATTGCGCGAAGCGATCGGCGATGCGTTGTTCGTGCGCCTCGGCAACGAGATGCAGCCGACCGTGCGCGCCGACGACATCGCCACCTGGGCCGGTGATGCGCTCGACACGATGTCGAAGGGGCTCGCCCGCGCACGCCGCTTCGATCCCGCGCAAAGCGACCGCACGTTCGTGTTCGCCGCGAGCGACTACACGGCGTTCGCCGTGCTGCCGGCGTTGCTCGCGCGTATCGAGCAGGTCGCGCCGCGGCTGCGGATCCGCGTCGTCCACTCCGACCGGAAGATCTCGATCGACGAACTCGCGGCCGGCCGCATCGACTTCGCGCTCGGCTATCACGAGGAGTCGGCCGCCGACGCACCGGGCATCGAGGATTTCGACTGGTTTTCGGACGACTACGTGGTGATCGCGAGCGCCACGCATCCGGACATCCGCCGCCGGCTGACGCTCGACCAGTACCTCGCGGCACGCCACGTCGTCGTCACGCCGTGGAACGAGTCGCGCGGCGTCGTCGACTACGTGCTCGACCGGCTCGGCCTCACGCGGCAGGTCGCCGTGCAGTTGCCGAGCGTGCTGGCCGCACCGTTCGTGATCTCGGAATCGGCACTGCTGATGACGGTGCCGAACCGTGCCGCGCAGGCGCTGCGCCACGCGGCGCCGATCCGCATCTTCCCCGCGCCGTTCGAGATCCCGCGCTACACGGTGAAGGTCTACTCGCACGCGAAGCATGCGCGCACCGACGCGCACCGGTGGCTGCGCGCGCAGCTGCTCGACGTCCGGCCGACGGGCGGTTGAGTTCGACGCTCCGGTGCGGCGCGCGGGGCGCCCGCCGCACCAGCGTTTCCGGCGCCCGGGCGGCGGCGGACCACCGCCAACTCATTACGAAATACTTACCAATTCCGCGCGTCCGGCGCTTACGCTCGCGCCCCGGCAACGTCAATAGTGACAATCCTTGACCCACCGGCGCCGAATCCGTGTCTCCCTTGTCTCACAAGGGTTTTCCGGGAATCGACGGCCCCTTGGGCACCCGCTGCGCACTGTGTTGCATGGCAAATTGGCGACACGTGTTAGTCAAACAACGATTTCCATCGCCACAAAATTGTATTTTTGCTAAATTAGTAACCAAAGTAGCAAAACGAAGTTCGTGAAATGTAGTTTAGCTTCACGACACAACAAGGAGACCCCGCAAGCCGACCCGGCCGCGCGGGACCGCTCAACGGTTTTCCGTCCGCTTGCCCGCGTGCCGCGCTTACCGGCCCTGCACGAGGTCTCCCTGGTTATCCCGCTTTTCGCTTTTGCCCGGCGCTCGCTGCTCCGGGCATCTCGTGCAGTCTGGGTTGACTTTTTGACAGGGTATGGAGGAGATGATGAAGAAAGCTTTGGTCGCGGCCGCGCTGATGGCTGCTGGGGTGGTTACGGCGCACGCGCAGAGCAGCGTCACGCTGTATGGTCGCCTGGATGCCGGCCTCGAGTACCTGAACGGCCTGCAGAACGGCCACCAAGTGCGCGCGGAAAGTGGCGACTGGGGCACGAGCCTGTGGGGCTTGAAGGGCAGCGAGGACATCGGCGGCGGCAACAAGGTCCTGTTCCACCTCGAAGGCGCGTTCAACACGATGACGGGCGGCTTCAGCGGCTCGATCTGGGATCGTTTCGCGACCGTCGGCATCTCCAACGACCGCTACGGTACGCTGCTGCTGGGTCGCGAACTCGCGATCGCGAACGGCGTGTGGGACTTCGATCCGCTGGGCCAGTCGAGCTGGTCGTCGGCATCGCTCGTGCGCGGCCGCAACTGGAACAAGACCAGCAACAACGTGTCGTACCAGTCGCCGCAGTTCTACGGCCTCGACTTCTACGGCCAGTTCGCGTTCTCGAACTCGACCAGCTTCAACGGCAACACGACGGCCGGCCAGCCTGGTCGTGCAGCCGGCGCACAGGTCACGTACACGAACTCGCTGTTCCAGTTGCGCGGCATCTACGACGAAACGCGCGACAGCAACGGCCGCTTCTCGGACGTGTTCAACTACTCGCGTGAATACTTCGCGGGCCTGAACGTGTTCCTCGGCCAGTTCAAGCTGCAGGCGGCTTACCAGTCGTCGCATGCTGACGGCAGCGGCGGCCCGGCCGTCAACAACGGCATCACCGGCACCCAGCAGGTCTGGGGCGGCGTGACGTGGCAGGCCACGCCGGCGGCAGCGCTGATCGCGGCCGTGTACCACGTGAACGCCAACCACGGCGGCGGCAACGCGAACATCTACACGGTCGGCGGTTCGTACAACATCTCGAAGCGCACGCTGTTCGACGTGCAGGTCGCGACGGTGCGCAACAGCTCGACGGCCAACTTCGGCCTGAACGCGAACGGTGCAGGCACCGCCGTGTCGACGGGCAACCCGCATCCGGGCGGCAGCCAGACCGGCGTCTACGCCGGCATCCAGCACCTGTTCTGATCAGGCGCCGTCCAGAGAACGATTCGACAACACTTTCCACGCTGCTGCGAGAGGCGCGTATCGGTGCGGTACCCTCCCGGGTATCCGCACCGTTTTTTATTGGCGGTCCGGGATCGTGCGATCCGCGGCCCGATCTGCCCTGCCGAACGGGCCGGATGCGGCGCTCAGACCGCCGCTTCGTTCTCTTCGCCGGTGCGGATGCGGATCACGCGCTCGACGTCCGACACGAAGATCTTGCCGTCGCCGATCTTGCCCGTGCGCGCCGCGCCGATCACCGCGTCGATCACCTGGTCGACCTGCGCTTCCGCGACGACCACCTCGATCTTCATCTTCGGCAGGAAGTCGACCACGTATTCGGCGCCGCGATACAGCTCGGTGTGCCCCTTCTGGCGGCCGAAGCCCTTCACTTCCGTCACGGTCAGGCCGGTGAGGCCCACTTCGGCGAGCGCTTCGCGGACTTCGTCCAGCTTGAACGGCTTGATGATGGCGGTGATGCGTTTCATGATGGTTGTCCCTTAATGCTCGTTTGGATGAAAAATCGCAATCCCGATTTTAAGCCGTAAGTGTAAGCCGTAAGCCGGCCGGCCGCGCACAGCGCGGCGCGGCTCAGTCGAGACGTTCGGTAAAGCGTGACGTGATCGGATAGCGCCAGTCGCGTCCGAACGCGCGATGCGTGACGCGAATGCCGATCGGCGCCTGGCGGCGCTTGTATTCGTTGATCTTGATGAGCCGCGTCACGCGCGCGACGTCGGCCTCCGCATAGCCGGCCGCGACGATCTCCGCGAGCGGCCGGTCCTCCTCCATGTACATCCGCATGATCGCGTCGAGCACGTCATACGGCGGCAGGCTGTCCTGGTCCGTCTGGTTCTCGCGCAACTCGGCCGACGGCGCGCGCGTCAGGATCCGCTCGGGGATCACGTCGCGCAGCCCGTAGTCCGCAGTGGCGTTGCGATAGCGGCACAGCCGGTAGACCAGCGTCTTCGCGATGTCCTTGATCACCGCGAAGCCGCCGGCCATGTCGCCGTACAGCGTGCAGTAGCCGACCGCCATCTCGCTCTTGTTGCCGGTCGTCAGCACGATCGAGCCGAACTTGTTCGACAGCGCCATCAGCAGCGTGCCGCGGATGCGCGCCTGGATGTTCTCTTCCGTCGCGTCCTCCGCGCGGCCCGCGAATTCGCCCGCGAGCGCCGCGCGGAACGCGTCGAACATCGGCGCGATCGCGATCTCGTCATAGCGCACGCCGACGCGCCGCGCCATCTCCGCCGCGTCGGTGGTCGAGATGTCGGCCGTGTAGCGCGACGGCATCATCACCGCGCGCACGCGCTCGGGCCCGAGCGCGTCGCAGGCGACCGCGAGCACCAGCGCCGAATCGACGCCGCCCGACAGCCCGATCAGCACGCCGGGGAAACCGTTCTTGCCGATGTAGTCGCGCACGCCGGTCACGAGCGCGCGATAGACCTGCGCGTCGACCGGCAGCTCGGGCGCGATCGCACCCGGCAGCGGGCGCGCGCCGTCGAACTCGACGATCGCGTGCCCTTCGTCGAACTGCGGCATCTTCGCGACGAGCGCGCCCTCGCCGTCGAGCACGAACGAGCCGCCGTCGAACACGAGCTCGTCCTGGCCGCCGACGAGGTTCACGTACACCATCGGCAGCCCGGTTTCGCGGATCCGCGCGCGCAGGATGTCGATGCGCAGCGCTTCCTTGTTCATGTGGTACGGCGAACCGTTCGGGATCAGCAGCACCTGCGCGCCGGCGGCCTTCGCGATCTGCGCGGCCGACGCATGCCATGCGTCCTCGCAGATGATCACGCCGTATCTGACGCCGTCGAGCTCGAACACGAGCGGCTCGGTGTCGGTCGCGAAGTAGCGCTTCTCGTCGAACACGTCGGCGTTCGGCAGATCCTGCTTGCGGTAGGTGCCGACGATCTCGCCGCCGACGATCAGCGACACCGCGTTGTAGGTGTCGGCCGGCGGCACGCCGCGCTCGATCGGGCGGTTTGCATTACCATCGACGGCTGGCGCGTGCGGAGCGCCGCCCGACGGACCGCCGCCCGCGCTCCGCAACGGATGGCCGACCAGCACCGCGAGCCCGTCGAACGCACGCAGCGCATCGGCGAGCGCGTCGAGCGCGGCCGCCGCCGCCGTGTAGAACGCGGGCCGCAGCAGCAGGTCTTCCGGCGGATAGCCGGACAGCGCGAGTTCGGGCGCGATCATCAGGCGCGCACCATCGTTGTGCGCGGCGCGGGCGGCCGCGACGATCCGTGCGACGTTGCCGGCGAAATCGCCGACGGTGACGTTGATCTGGGCGAGAGCGAGTCGGGTCTTCATGACGGGATCGGCGCAGCCCGGCGGCGCGCCCTGAACGGCTGACGAAAACGCCTCGGAAGCGGGCCACGGCGGCACGCATCCGGCGGCATCCAACTGTACGGATTCACGCTTGAAACACGAACGCATCGATTATCGCACGGGCATCCTGTCGTCCCCCGCGGAGGTGCCGGCCGACGAATGGAACGCGCTGCTCGAGCGCGACGCGCAGCCGACGCCGTTCCTGCGCCACGAATTCCTCGACGCGCTGCACGTCGCGCGCTGCGCGGTCGACGACACCGGCTGGTCGCCGCACTTCGTCACGCTGACCGACGCGCGCACCGGCCGGCTCGCGGCGGCCGCGCCCGTCTATGCGAAACAGCATTCGTACGGCGAATACGTGTTCGACTGGGCGTGGGCCGACGCGTACCAGCGCAACGGGCTGTCCTACTACCCGAAGCTGCTGTGCGCGGTGCCGTTCACGCCCGTGCAGGGCACGCGCCTGCTCGCGGCCGACGACGACGCGCGCCGCCGGCTCGCGGCCACACTGCTCGCGTTCGCCGAGCAAAGCGACGTGTCGTCGCTGCACGTGCTGTTCCCGACCGGCGACGAGGCGCGGCTGCTCGAGTCGATGGGGATGATGCTGCGCGAAGGCGTGCAGTTCCACTGGCTCAACGACGGCTACCGCGACTTCGACGACTTCCTCGGCACGCTCGAGCAGAAGAAGCGCAAGAACATCCGCGCGGAACGTCGCAAGGTGCGCGATGCCGGCGTCACGTTCCGACGGCTCGCCGGCGAGCAGATCACCGACGCCGACTGGCGCTTCTTCTCGCGCTGCTACCGGCAGACCTATCGCGAGCACTATTCGAGCCCCTACCTGAATCTCGACTTCTTCCGCGCGATCGGCGCGACGATGCCGGAGAACCTGCTGCTCGTGATCGCCGAAGCCGACGGCAAACCGATCGCGAGCTCGCTCGCCGTCTACCGGCGCGGCGCGCACGGCCGCGGCGGCACGCTGTACGGCCGCTACTGGGGCGCGCTCGAACACGTGCCCTGCCTGCATTTCGAAACGGCCTACTACCAGTTGCTCGAATTCTGCATCGAGGCCGGGCTCGACACGTTCGAGGGCGGCGCGCAGGGCGAGCACAAGCTCGCGCGCGGCTTCCTGCCGACCGTCACGCATTCCGCGCACTGGCTCGCGCACCCGGCGTTCTCCGATGCGGTCGCGCGCTTTCTCGAACGCGAGACCGAGCATATCCACGCGTACGTCGACGAGCTGCGCGAGCACGATCCGTTCCGGCGAGGGCCGTGACGGCGGGCGCGAATCATGTCGCTTGCGGCGGCACGCGCCAATTCTGAGACACTGACGGCTTCGCATCCCGCCGCCTGCCCATGTCCTGGTTTCTGTATCTGATCGAGTGTGCCGACGACAGCGTCTACACCGGCATCACGACCGACGTCGCTGCGCGCTTCGACGAGCACGCATCCGGCAAGGGCGCGCGCTATACGCGCTCGCGCAAGCCGCGCGCGGTGCTCGCGTCGTTCCCGCTGCCCGACCGCTCGATCGCGTCGCGCGCCGAGTACTGGGTGAAGCGGCTGACCGCCGCGCAGAAGCGCGAACTGGCGGCAGGATTGCGGACGCTGGAATCGGTGCTGCCGGCTGTGGTGACGATCGACGGGGAAGTCGATGCGGACGGTTTGAAGGCCGGCACGCGGCGGCGGAAGAAAGTGAAGAAGGCGCCGCAGCCCGCCGAAATCACGATGCAGGCGGCCGAAACGGAACAACCCGTGAAGAAAGCCGCGAAGGCCGGTAGTGACGGGAAAGCATCGCGGTCCGGCAAGACCTCGAAGTCCGGGCAAAGCGCGCAGGCTCGTGCGAAGACGAAAGCAGCTCCAGCCAGCAAGCGCGCGACGAACGGCGACGCCGCCGAAGCAAAAAAGGCCTCGTCGCGCAGCACGGCGGCAAAGCAGGACGAGCCTGCCGTCAACTCGACGCCGAAACGGAAAGCGCCGGCCGCCGGCGGCAAGTCCGTCGCGAAGGCACGCGCCGGCAGCGCTTCGACATCGCCGGGGCGCCGCGGTACGTCGGCGGCCGGAAAGGCCAGAACCGAAGCCGTCGAAGCCGCTGCTCCGGCCACCACCGAGCGCGGCGCAACGGGCGCAATTCGCTCAACCGACTCAACGCGAGCGAAGCGTACGAAAACCTCGCCGAACGCCGGCTCCCAGCCCGCGCCCGCCCGCACGCGAAAGAGCACCACCACCGGCGCCAAACCGCGCACAAAACAAAACCGCGCGGCCTCCTGAGGAGACACGCGCGGTTTGCGTTCCGAACGAACCGGCCGCGAGGCCGGCCAGCCGGCTTACTTCTTGTAGTTCGCGGCGCCGTCGGCGATTTCCTTGTGCGCGGCGTCGATGCCGGCCCAGCCTTCGACCTTCACCCACTTGCCCTTCTCGAGCGCCTTGTATTGCTCGAAGAAGTGCTTGATCTGGTCCTTCAGGTACTCGGGCACGTCGTCGATCGACTTCAGGTTCGCCGTCATCGGGCAGACCTTGTCGTGCGGCACCGCAACCAGCTTCGCGTCGACGCCCGACTCGTCGGTCATCTGCAGCATGCCGAGCACGCGCGAACGCACGATCGAGCCGGCCAGCAGCGGGAACGGCGTGATCACCAGCACGTCGACCGGATCGCCGTCGCCCGACAGCGTCTGCGGGATGTAGCCGTAGTTCACCGGATAGCGCATGCCGGTACCGATGAAGCGGTCGACGACGAGGAGACCCAGCTCCTTGTCCGCCTCGTACTTCACCGGATCGCTTTGCGCGGGGATCTCGATGATCACGTTGAAATCGTGCGGCAGGTCCTTGCCGGCCGGAACATGATTGAAGCTCATAGCGCTCTCTGTTGGTCGATGGAATTCGGGACAGGGGCGCCGCGGCCGTTGCACCGCCGCGGGCGTCCCCGCAGGGAATGCGCCATTATAGCCAATCGACCGGTGGCGTCCGGATGACGATCGGCGCGATAATCGTTCCGGATGTCCGGCCATCGAACCCCGGGTGATGTTGCATGGAAGCCGAGCACGGGCTGAAACGCCAAGCCGGGTCGACCGCGAAGCATGGGACCCGAGTAGGCGCTAAAGCGCCAACTCGGGTCGACAGGAGCACGCATGGAAGAAGCGAAGCACTTCATCGCAGGCGAATGGACGTTGCCCGCGCAACTGGAGACGATTCCGGTCGTCGACCCGTCCGACGGCCAGCCGTTCGCGACGATCGCGCGCGGCACCGCGCCCGACATCGAACGCGCGGTCGCCGCCGCCCGCGACGCGTTCGCGGGCCCGTGGGGCGCGGCCAGCGCCGCCGAGCGCGGCCGCGTGCTGATGCGGCTGTCCGCGCGCGTCGCCGACCATCTCGAGGAACTGGCCGCGATCGAGGCACGCGACACCGGCAAGCCGCTGAAGCAGGCGCGTGCCGACGCCGCCGCGCTCGCCCGCTACTTCGAGTTCTACGCGGGCGCCGCCGACAAGCTGCACGGCGAAACCCTCCCCTATCAGGCCGGCTACACGGTACTGACGGTGCGCGAGCCGCACGGCGTCACCGGCCACATCGTGCCGTGGAACTACCCGATGCAAATCTTCGGGCGCAGCGTCGGCGCGGCGCTCGCGGCCGGCAACGCATGCGTCGTGAAACCGGCCGAGGATGCGTGCCTGTCGGTGCTGCGCGTGGCCGAACTCGCCGCCGAAGCCGGGCTGCCGGCCGGTGCGCTGAACATCGTCACCGGCTACGGCCATGAAGCGGGCGCGGCACTCGCGCGCCATCCCGGCATCGACCACATCTCGTTCACCGGCTCGCCCGCGACCGGCAAGCTGGTCACGCAGATGGCCGCCGAGAACCACGTGCCCGTCACGCTCGAACTCGGCGGCAAGTCGCCGCAGATCGTGTTCGCCGACGCCGATCTCGACGCGGCGCTGCCCGTGCTCGTGTCGGCGATCGTGCAGAACGGCGGGCAGACCTGCTCGGCCGGCAGCCGCGTGCTGATCGAGCGCGCGGTCTACGAGCCGCTCGTCGAACGGCTCGCCACCGCGTTCAACGGGCTGCGGGTCGGCCCGAGCCGCGCCGATCTCGACTGTGGCCCGCTGATCAACGCGAAGCAGCAGCAGCGCGTGTGGGATTTCCTGTCCGACGCGCAGCACGACGGCATTCCGATGGCCGGGCACGGCCAGGTCGTCGCCGACGCGCCCGAAAGCGGCTTCTACCAGGCGCCCGCGCTGCTGCGCGACGTGCCGGCGTCGCACCGGCTCGCGCAGGAGGAAGTGTTCGGCCCGGTGCTCGCCGCGATGCGCTTCGTCGACGAAGACGAAGCGGTCGCACTCGCGAACGGCACGCCGTACGGCCTCGTCGCGGGCATCTGGACCCGCGACGGTGCACGCCAGCTGCGTCTCGCGCGCCGCCTGCGCGCCGGCCAGGTGTTCATCAACAACTACGGCGCGGGCGGCGGCGTCGAGTTGCCGTTCGGCGGCGTCGGCCACTCGGGCCATGGCCGCGAGAAAGGCTTCGAGGCGCTGTACGGTTTCACGACGCTGAAGACGATCGCGATCCGGCACGGCTGAACCAGACGAACGCGGCCGGCAACGGACCGGCCGTGTCCCGCAGCACCCTGCACGCATCCAGCACAGGAGACACACCATGCGGTTGAGCGGCAAGACGGCCCTCGTCACGGGCGGCGGTTCGGGCTTCGGCGAAGGCATCGCGAAGACCTATGCGCGCGAAGGCGCGAACGTCGTCGTCAACGACCTGAACGGTGCGGCGGCCGAGCGCGTCGCGAGCGAGATCGCGCTGGCGGGCGGCAAGGCGATCGCGGTCGCGGGCGACGTGTCGAAGGACGCCGACTGGCGCGCGCTGCTGCAGGCCGCGCTCGACGATTTCCATTCGGTGCAGATCGTCGTGAACAACGCCGGCACCACCCATCGCAACAAGCCGGTGCTCGACGTGACGGAAGCCGAGTTCGACCGCGTGTACGCCGTCAACATGAAGAGCCTGTTCTGGAGCGTGCAGACCTTCGTTCCGTATTTCCGCACGCAGGGCGGCGGCGTGTTCGTGAACGTCGCGTCGACGGCCGGCGTGCGGCCGCGCCCGGGCCTCGTCTGGTACAACAGCACGAAGGGCGCGATGATCACCGCGAGCAAGTCGCTCGCGGCCGAGCTCGGCGCCGACCGGATTCGCGTGAACTGCATCAACCCGGTGCTCGGCGAGACGGGCCTGATGACCGAGTTCATGGGCTGCGAGGACACGCCGGAGAATCGCCGCCGGTTCCTCGCGACGATTCCGCTCGGCCGCTTCTCGACGCCGCAGGACATCGCGAACGCGGCCCTGTACCTCGCATCCGACGAAGCCGAGTTCATCACCGGCGTCTGTCTCGAAGTCGACGGCGGGCGCTGCATCTAGCCGCACGGCCGTGATGGCGCCGCGCCGGCAGCGCCGGCCGGCGCCGCATCCACGCATCGTCATTGCTTCGCACGACACCGGATCGGGCGCCGCCGCGCCGGCTCCGGCCACCACAAGAAAGGACAGGAGACAACATGGCAACATCGACGCAGTCGCTGCCGGGCTCGTCCGGCGCATTCGAGGAAGCAACCTACCGCAAGGTGTCCTGGCGGCTCACGCCGCTCCTGCTGCTGTGCTACGTGGTCGCGTATCTCGACCGCGTGAACGTCGGCTTCGCGAAGCTGCAGATGGCGAGCGACCTGAATCTCAGCGATACCGTCTACGGGCTCGGCGCCGGGATCTTCTTCTTCGGCTACTTCCTGTTCGAAGTGCCGAGCAACATCATCCTGCACAAGGTCGGCGCGCGCGTCTGGATCGCGCGCATCATGGCGACGTGGGGCGTGATCTCGATCCTGACGATGTTCGTCACGACGCCCGCGATGTTCTACGTGATGCGCTTCCTGCTCGGCGTCGCCGAGGCCGGCTTCTTCCCCGGCGTGATCCTGTACCTCACCTACTGGTATCCCGCGCACCGGCGCGGCCGGATGACGACGTTCTTCATGACGGCAGTCGCCTTGTCCGGGGTGATCGGCGGGCCGATCTCCGGCTTCATCCTGAAGGCGTTCAACGGCGTGAGCGGCTGGCACGGCTGGCAATGGCTGTTCCTGCTCGAAGGGATCCCGTCGGTGCTGGCCGGCGTGCTGGTGTTCTTCGCGCTCGACGACCGGATCGCGAAGGCCAAATGGCTCACCGACGACGAAAAGGCGCTGCTCGCGCGCAACGTCGACGCGGAGGAAGCGACCAAGGAAGACCTGCCGCTCGGCGCGGTGATGGCGAGCCCGCGCGTGTGGCTGATGGCGCTCATCTACTTCTCGTTCGTGATGGGGCTGTACGGCGTCGGCTTCTGGCTGCCGACGATCATCAAGGCGACCGGCGTGACCGACACGTTCATGATCGGGCTGCTGTCGGCGGTTCCGTATGCGGCGGCGGTGGTCGCGATGATCCTGATCGCGCGCAGCGCGGACAAGCGCCGCGAACGACGCTGGCACCTGGCGATTCCGGCCGCGTTCGGCGCGCTCGGGCTCGTGCTGTCGGTGATCTGGGCGCACCAGACGGCGCTCGCGATGCTCGGCCTCACGCTCGCGACGATGGGCATCCTGACGACGCTGCCGCTGTTCTGGAGCCTGCCGACCGCGTTCCTCGGCGGCGCGGCGGCCGCGGCGGGCATCGCGATGATCAACTCGATCGGCAACCTCGCGGGCTTCCTGAGCCCGTACATGATGGGCTGGCTCAAGCAGGCGACGGGCGCCAACGACGCGGGCATGTACATGCTCGCCGGGTTCCTCGTGCTTGGCGGGCTGCTCGCGCTGTCGGTGCCGAAGCGGCTCGTCGACAAGTGACGTGACGCGGCGCGCCGCGATGCCGTTCGTCGCGGGCGAAAACGACTTGCCGCGCCGGCTCCGCGCGTAGCGTCCAGTCCGGCGAGGCGAGAGCGCATAAGAGAAGCCCCGAAGGCCATCCGGCGTTCGGGGCTTTTTTACGCGCGGCGGGCGAGCGCCGCCGCGTCAGACCACGGTGATCGCGAGCGCGCTTTCGCGGTAGTGCTTCGCCGCCTTGTCGGTTTCGCCGAGGTGCTCGAACAGGCGTGCGAGCGCACGGTGCGCACGCACCTTCAGCGCCTCGTTGTCGGCCTGCTTCAGCGCGGCTTCGAGGAACGACTGCGCCTTGCCCCAGAGCTGCTGCTGCTGGCAGAGACGGCCGAGCGCGAACAGCAGGTCGGCATCGTCCGGGTGATCCTTCCTCCAGCCTTCGGCCTTCTGGATCAGCGGCAGCGCATCGCCGCCGGCCGTGTCCGGATAGCGGCGCAGCAGGCGCGCATCCCAGTTGTGCGCGAGCGCGTCCTCGACGATGCGGCGCGCTTCGGTGCGGCGCTCGAGCGTCACCAGCAGCTCGGCCGCGAGATCGGCCAGGCGTGGCGACTGGCGCTCGAGCGGCGACAGCGACTGCCACACCTCGAGCAGTGCGTCCGGGTCGTGCCGGCGTTCGCGCAGCAGGTTCTCCGCCGCCTGCTGGCGCAGCCGCACGGCCGCGGCCGGATGCAGCGCCTCGCGTTTCTCGAGCGCCTTTGCGAGCTTCAGCACCTCGGCCCAGTTCTTCAACTGCTGCTGCGCGCGCAGCGCGACCTGCTGCGCATGGATGCGCTTGCCGCCCGCCTGCAGGTCGGCCAGCGCGGCGAGCGCGCCGTCGGCATCGCGCGCATCCGCGCGCATGTCGGCCGCGGCGAGCAGCCGTGCGTCCTGCCATTCCGGCGCGTCGACCTTCGACAGCCAGTCGTCGCGGCGCGTGTACTCGTGCATCCGGTGCGCGGCGGTGGCCCCGACGAGACTCGCGGCGCCCTGGTTCGCATCGACCGCGAGCGCGTCGCGCGCAGCCTTCTCGGCGCGCGAGAAGCGGCCCGCGTACAGGTTCGCGATCGCGTCGCGCAGCGACGCCTGCGCCTTCTCGTTGCGCGAACGCGCACGATACGCGGCGACCCGCTGCGGCATGCGCCAGATGTTGCGCACGATGCGCAGCAGCGCGTACACGACGATGAACAGCACGACGATGGAGATCACGAACAGGTTCAGCGACACGTCGACCCGGTACGGCGGATAGACGAGCAGCACCTGCCCCGCGTCGAAATGGCCGACGGTGGCGAGTGCCGCGGCGATCGCGAACAGGATCGCGAGCCAGACGATTCCTCGAAGCGTCATCGTTACCCCCGGCTCTTGAACTGCTGAACGGCGTTCAGGCTCGTGTTCAGGTTCGGCACCGCAACCGTCAGCGATGCACCGTCGACCTGCTTGAGCAGATCCTCGACGGTCTGCGTGTCCTTCGATGCCTGGTCGAAATACTTGCCGAGCGACGCCTGCGCGGCGTGCAGGTCGGCCTTCATCGCGCCGTCGTTGCGCGCGAGCAGCGACAGCCGCGCCGTGAGCAGGCGCAGCTTCACGTTCTCGCGCACGAAGTAGCCCTGGTCGGGCGACGCGAGCATCGCGTCGGCATTGTCGATCCGGCGCACCTGCACGAGGCCCTTCAGCTGCTCGCCGAGGCCGGCCGAGAAGTCATGCCACCACACCTTCCAGCGCGGCGTGTCGGCTGCCACCGGCGACGCGGCCTCGGCCGGAGCGGCCTTCGGCGACGCGTGCGGAACCGTCGCCTCGCCCGACAGCGGCAGCGCGTCGATCTTCGCGATCGCGTCGTCGAGCTTGATCGCGAGGCCCGTTAGGTCGGCCGACGGCGCGGCCTTCAGCTTCTCGATGTCCTGCGCGAGCGCCTTGCGCACCGTGACGGCCTGCGCGCTCTGCGACGTCGCGAGTCGCGCGTCGGCATTCTGCAGCGCGATCAGCGCGAGCTGCGTGTTGCCGGTGAGCTGCAGTTGCTGGCTCGCGCTCGACAGCATCTGATCGACTTCCTCGAGCATCCACGCGTCGCGGTTGCGCGACAGGTCCTGGTATTGCTGCTGCAGCGCCTGCTGCGCGCTCTGCGCGTCGGCGAGCTTGCCGTCGAGCTGCGCGAGCTGCGTGTCGACCTGGTGCGTGCCCGCGAGCGCCTGCTCGGTCTTCATGCGGATCTCGGCCGTCTGCGCATCGAGCGCCTTCTGGCGTGCGACGAACGAATCGTCGAGCCGGTCGACCTTGCGGTTCAGCGCATAGCCGCCGGCGCCCGCCGCGCAGCCGAGCACGACGACGACGAACCACAGCACCGCGCTGCCGCCGCGGCGCGCAGGCGGTTCGGACGCCATATAGGCGGGACGGGACGGCGGTGCGGAAGCAGCGGCCGGCTGGGAAGCGACGCTTTTGGAATCGTTGGTATCTGTCATGCGTTTAGTCACCGGTGCGGCTGTCGCCGGTTGGACGGCCTCGTCGGCCATCGTTCGAAACGCGCGGACGATGCGCTCATCGCCCGCGCCGGTCAGCGTAATCCTATCAAAACCCAGTGCGCGCGCGGTCTGCTCGATGCGCGGGTGCGGCGTCACGAGCGGCGCGTGCTTCAGCGCCTCGATCTCGGCGTCGTTCAGGTGCGTGCGCGCGAGTTCGTGCAGGTTGCGCACGCCCTCCGAGCTCGTGACGAGCCACGCGTGCGGCGCGCCGGCGAGCAGCGCATGCACGCGCTCCCACGCGCCGACGCGCGGCTCGGGCACGACGCGCCGGTACGCGGCCACCAGCGTGACGTCCGCGCCGGCTTCGCGCAGCCGCTCGGCGAGCCATTCGCGCCCGCCGTCGCCGCGCACGATCAGCACGCGCTTGCCCGCCAGCGCCTGCGCGCCGCCGAACGCGGCCTCGATGCTCGCGAACAGGTTTTCCGAATCGTAATGCGGGACGCCGCCGTCGGCGGGCGCCTGCGGCGCGATCACGCGATGCGCGGGCGCCGCGATGCCGTGGCGCTCGAGCGCCGCGACGCTGCCGGGCCCGACGACGCCGACCGGCAGTGCATTCGGCCAGATCGCGCCGTACTGCGCGAGTGCGCGGTCGATCGCGTTCGGCGATACGAAGATCACGAGCGCGTAGTCCGCGAGCGCCGCGAACGCGGCATCGAGCGGCGCCGGATCGTCGACCGGCGCGATGTCGATCAGCGGGAATTCGAGCACGTCGCAGCCGGCCTCGGCCAGTTGGGCCACCAGCGCGGCCGACTGGCCGTCGGGGCGCGTCAGGACGGCGGTGAACGCACGCGCGCCGCCTGCCATCAGGCGTCGCCCTTGCCGGCCTGCGAGCCGGCGAGCAGTGCGTTGACGATGTCGAGCGCACCCTGCGCCTCGAGCTCGTCGGACACCGCGCGGCCGAGCGCGAGCGCATCGGCGACGGTCATCACTGCGCCGCACTCCTCGGCGGTCAGCACGCGCCGGCCGTCGGTCGTCGACACGCGGCCCGTCAGGTACAGCTCGCCCGCGCGCCACACCGCGTGCGCGGCAAGCGGCACCTCGCAGCTGCCGCCGAGCGCGCGCGACACCATCCGCTCGGCCTCGACCGCGAGCGCGGTCTGCGGGTCGTGCAGCGGCGCGAGCCATCCGGCGACGTCCGTGCGGTGCGCGGCGATTTCAATGCCGAGCGCGCCCTGGCCGGCGGCCGGCGGGCTGTCCTCGACGTCGATCAGCGCGCGGATCCGCGCTTCGAGGCCGAGACGCTTCAGGCCCGCGGCCGCGAGGATGATCGCCGCGTAATCGCCGCGATCGAGCTTCGACAGGCGCGTGTCGAGGTTGCCGCGCAGCGGTAGCACGTCGAGGTGCGGATAGCGCGCGCGCAGCATCGCCTCGCGGCGCAGGCTCGACGTGCCGACGACGGCGCCGGCCGGCAGCGCGTCGAGCGACGCGTAGTCGTTCGACACGAACGCGTCGCGCGGATCCTCGCGCTCCATGATCGCGGTCAGCGCGAAACCGTCGGGCAGCGCCATCGGCACGTCCTTCAGCGAATGCACGGCGAGGTCGGCACGGCCGTCGGCGAGCGCATTCTCCAGCTCCTTCACGAACAGGCCCTTGCCGCCGACCTTCGACAGCGTGCGATCGAGAATCTGATCGCCACGGGTCGTCATCCCGAGGATTTTCACGTCACAAGCTGGATATAATTTGCGCAGCGCATCACGCACATGTTCGGCTTGCCACATCGCCAGGCGGCTCTCGCGCGAAGCGATCGTCAGCGTCGCGGGAGCTTGTGCCGCAAGAGTCTCGGAATTCATTGCTGGAACATCGAAGGACGGGATTGAAGATCGAACAATGGTAGCACGCACGCCCCGGCCCGCCCGGGCCCGGAGCCTGCGCCCGCCGCGCTTCGGCGCAGGCGGCGACACCGATGCGCGGATGTGCCGCACGTAGCTGGTTGCTTGACCGCAGTTCCCGTAGTTTCCGCAGTCCCCGCAGTCCCTTTTGACTCGAGCTTTCCCAAGGAAACCCATCGTGAAGTCTTCCGGATCGGCGCGTACGGCGCGCCGCAATGCTGCCCTGCCCTCCTCCGATGCCCCGACGGGCACCATCGCCACCGCCGCGAACGGCCGTGCGAAAACGGCAACGAAACCGAAAGACCCGATACGTCAGACAAAACGCGCGATCAAATCCGCCGCCCCGGCCGCCCGCAAGGCCGGCGCGGCGAAGCCCGGCGCCCGCACGCGCGAGGACAAGGACGGTCCGCTGTTCGAGGACATCCGCTACCTCGGCCGCCTGCTCGGCGACGTGGTGCGTGAACAGGAAGGCGACACCGTGTTCGACGTCGTCGAGACCATTCGCCAGACGGCGGTGAAGTTTCGCCGCGAGGACGACAGCGAGGCCGCGCAAACGCTGGAGAAGAAGCTGCGCAAGCTGACGCCTGAGCAGACGGTGAGCGTCGTGCGCGCGTTCAGCTATTTCTCGCACCTCGCGAACATCGCGGAAGACCGCCACCACAACCGCCGCCGCCGCATCCACGCGCTGGCCGGCTCCGCGCCGCAGCCCGGCACCGTCGCATACGCGCTCGAGCAGCTGAAGACGACCGGCAACGCGTCGAAGCGCCTGCTGCAGCGCTTCTTCGACGATGCGCTGATCGTGCCGGTGCTGACCGCGCACCCGACCGAAGTGCAGCGCAAGAGCATCCTCGACGC
The DNA here is from genome assembly GCF_003853805.1 of Burkholderia sp. Bp8994. NCBI lineage: Bacteria > Pseudomonadati > Pseudomonadota > Betaproteobacteria > Burkholderiales > Burkholderiaceae > Burkholderia > Burkholderia sp. Bp8994. Next base: position 77,395 of record NZ_QTQH01000025.1, on the reverse strand, counting down.
GCAGCACGACATCGCGCGCCTGCTCGCCGAGCGCGACCAGGAGCTGACCGCGCGCGAGCGCCAGTACAACGAATCGATGCTGCGCGCGCGCGTGACCGCGCTGTGGCAGACCCGCATGCTGCGCGACGCGCGCCTGACGGTCGGCGACGAGATCGAGAACGCGCTGTCGTACTACCGCGCGACGTTCCTCGACGAATTGCCCGCGCTGTACGGCGACATCGAGGCCGCGCTCGCCGAGCACGGCCTGTCCGCGCGTGTACCGGCGTTCTTCCAGATGGGCAGCTGGATCGGCGGCGATCGCGACGGCAACCCGAACGTGACCGCCCCGACCCTCGAAGAAGCGATCAACCGCCAATCCGCGGTGATCCTCGAACACTATCTGGAACAGGTGCACAAGCTCGGCGCCGAGCTGTCGGTATCGAACCTGCTGGTCGGCGCGAACGACGCGGTGAAGGCGCTCGCGGCCGCGTCGCCCGACCAGTCGCCGCATCGCGTCGACGAACCGTATCGCCGTGCGCTGATCGGCATCTACACGCGGCTCGCCGCAAGCGCGCGCGTGCGGCTCGGCGAAGGCACGGTGCCGGTACGCAGCGCCGGCCGCGGCGCGCCGCCGGTGCGCGCGGTGCCGTACGCCGACTCCGAGGCCTTCGTCGCCGACCTGAAGGTGCTGACCGCCTCGCTCGACGAACATCACGGCGCGTCGCTCGCCGCACCGCGCCTTGCGCCGCTCGTGCGCGCGGCCGAAGTGTTCGGCTTCCATCTCGCGAGCATCGACCTGCGCCAGAGCTCCGACATCCACGAAGCCGTGGTCGCCGAGCTGTTCGCGCGCGCCGGCGTCGAAGCCGACTACGCGGCGCTCGCCGAGGAAGACAAGCTGCGCGTGCTGCTGGCCGCGCTTGCCGATCCCCGCCCGCTGCGCTCGCAGTACCTCGAATACTCGGCGCTCGCGCAGAGCGAGCTCGGCGTGTTCGAGAAAGCCCGCGAGGTACGCGCGCAATTCGGCGCGCGTGCGGTGCGCAACTACATCATCTCGCACACGGAAACCGTCAGCGACCTCGTCGAGGTGCTGCTGCTGCAGAAGGAAACGGGCCTGCTCGAAGGCACGCTCGGCCACCATGCGAAGAACGGCCTGATGGTGATTCCGCTGTTCGAGACGATTCCCGACCTGCGCGACGCCGCGCGCATCATGCGCGAATACTTCGCACTGCCGGGCATCGACGCGCTGATCGCGCACCAGGGTGCCGAACAGGAAGTGATGCTCGGCTACTCGGACAGCAACAAGGACGGCGGCTTCCTCACGTCGAACTGGGAGCTGTATCGCGCGGAACTCGCGCTCGTCGACCTGTTCCGCGAACGCAAGATCACGCTGCGCCTGTTCCACGGCCGCGGCGGCACGGTCGGCCGCGGGGGCGGCCCGACCTACCAGGCGATCCTGTCGCAGCCGCCGGGCACCGTGAACGGCCAGATCCGCCTGACCGAACAGGGCGAGGTGATCGCGAGCAAGTTCGCGAACCCCGAGATTGGCCGGCGCAACCTCGAGACGGTGGTCGCCGCGACGCTCGAGGCGTCGCTGCTGCCGCAATCGAACGCGCCCGCGCAACTGCCCGCGTTCGAAGCCGCGATGCAGACGCTGTCCGACGCCGCGATGGCGTCGTATCGCGCGCTCGTCTATGAAACGCCCGGCTTCACCGACTACTTCTTCTCGTCGACGCCGATCACCGAGATCGCCGAGCTGAACATCGGCAGCCGCCCGGCCTCGCGCAAGCTGCAGGATCCGAAGAACCGCAGGATCGAGGATCTCCGCGCGATCCCGTGGGGCTTCTCGTGGGGCCAGTGCCGGCTGCTGCTGACGGGCTGGTACGGCTTCGGCAGCGCGGTGAGCGCGTATCTCGACGGCGCGCAGGACGCGGCCGAGCGCGCGAAGCGCGTCGCGCTGCTCAGGAAGATGAACAAGACCTGGCCGTTCTTCGCGAACCTGCTGTCGAACATGGACATGGTGCTCGCGAAGACCGATCTCGCGGTCGCGTCGCGCTACGCGCAGCTGGTCGCCGACCGCAAGCTGCGCAAGCACGTGTTCGAGCGGATCGTCGCGGAATGGGAGCGCACGTCGCAGGCGCTCGCGGAAATCACCGGGCACGAAGGCCGCCTCGCGACCAACCCGCTGCTCGCGCGCTCGATCAAGAACCGCTTCCCGTATCTCGATCCGCTGAACCACCTGCAGGTCGAGCTGATCAAGCGTCACCGCGCGGGCGACTCGAACGCGCGGCTGCGCCGCGGGATTCACCTGACCATCAACGGGATCGCGGCCGGCCTGCGCAACACGGGCTGATCCGAGCGCGGTGCGGGCCTGCCCCGCGCCGCGCCGTCATCGCGAAACGAAAGCCGCAAAACGAAAGCCGCGATACGCGACCACGCGTATCGCGGCTTTTTTCATCGAACGGCGCGACGGCACCGGCCGCCGTGCCGTCCCTCGCGCTCATTGCGCGTCGATCAGCAACGCGTCGTGCTCGAACGAGCCGTCAGGCTGCACCGCGTAGTAGCCGTGCACCTCGTCGGGCGCATGCGCCCACAGCGCACGAATGCCCGCGACGCTGTCGGCCGGCGTGCGGATCCGCTCGACCCACGTAGCGAATTCGATCGGCAGGCGCCAGCGGCTCTGCACGTGCGCGTCGAACCCGGCGCCGCGGAACATCGCGAGCCATTCGTCGGCACGGTAGTCGCGCACGTGCGACGCATCGCGCAGTACTTCCGCGGCCTGCAGATACGTGTCGAGCAGCGGATGGTCGTTGCCCGCGATGTCGATCATCAGCACGCGGCCGCCGGGCTTCAGCACGCGGCGCACCTCGGCAAGCGCCGCGCGCACGTCGTGCCAGTGGTGCGCGCTCATCCGGCTGACCACCCAGTCGAAGGTGCCCCCGTCGAACGGCAGTTGCTCGGCCGGGCCCTGCTGCGTACGGATGTTCGCGAGCCCGCGCGCGCGCGCGGCGGCATCGACGGTCGCGAGCATCGGCGCGGCGAGATCGTACGCGACCACGTCGCGCACGTGCGGAGCAACCGCGAAGCTCGCGTGGCCGGCGCCGCAGCCGAGATCGAGCACCGCGGCTTCGGGCGTCGCGCGCACGGCGTCGGCCAGCGCCTGCAGATCGGCACCCGTCGCGTGGACCGTGCTCGTCAGGTAGGCGGCGGCCGTCGTGCCGAATGCGTCGGCGACCTGGTCGTGGTGTTTCATCGTTCGCTCCTTCCTTGGGTGGGGTGCTCGCTGCCTGTCAGCGCGCGAATCGCTACAATAGGGCCGCGCTTGTACCAGTACAAGTTAAGCAGTTATTCTGGTATTTGTTACACCTGCCTGATCCTTGCCGCGCACTCAGCGCCCCTTTTCAGCCGTTTCCGCATGAACCAGCCGTCGTCCGCCCCCACCCCGCCCCTCGATGCGACGCCCGCCCGCGCGCTCGGCGAATTCATCCGCGCACACCGCGAGCGGCTGTCGCCGCAGGCCGTCGGCCTGCCGCCCGGCCCGCGCCGCCGCACGCCGGGGCTGCGGCGCGAGGAAGTCGCGCAGCTGTGCGGCGTCAGCCCGACCTGGTACACGTGGATCGAGCAGGGCCGCCCGGTGTCGGCGTCGGCCGACGCGCTCGCGCGGATCGCCGTCGCACTGCAGTTGTCGAAAGCCGAACGCGCGTACCTGTTCGAACTGGCCGCACAGCGCGATCCGGCCGAGCCCGACGTCGCGGCCGGCGACTTGCCGCCGACGCTCGCCGCCACCGTCGCCGCGATCGCCACGCCGGCGTACGTGCTCGACCGGCAATGGAACGCGCTCGCATGGAACGCGCCGGCCGCCGCGCTATTCACGGGCTGGCTCGACGACGAGCACGACCGCAACCTGCTGCGCTTCACGTTCATGGCGCCGGCCGCGCGCACGCTGATCGTCGACTGGGAAACCCGCGCGCGCCGGCTCGCGGCCGAATTCCGCGCCGACTCGATCCGCCACCTCGCCGATGCGCCGACCCGCGCGCTGATCGACGCGCTGATGGCCGGCAGCGATGCCTTCGCGCAGTACTGGGCGTCGCAGGACGTGTTCGAGCGCGAAGGCGGCCTGCGCGAATTCGACCATCCGGCCGACGGCCGCCTCGTGTACCAGCAGATCACGCTGAAACCCGCGCACCGCGAGGACCTGAAGCTGGTCGTGCTCGTGCGCGATTGACGCGGCTCAGAAGCTGATCGTCGCGGTGATGGTGTCGCTGTAGTTGCCGGGTGCCGGTGTCGCCTGTGCAGGTACGCGGCCGTATATCGCGATCGCCTGCTCGAATCCGCTGCCGGTTCCGGTCGCCATCGTCGTGCCGCCGGTGCCGTCGCCCCACGGCTGCGTGTGGCCGCTGTCCTGATAGAGCTGATAGGCGACCGAGCCGCCGCCCGTGCGCTGCATCGTCCGAGCGGTGACACTGCCGCTGGCGCCGCCGTTCAACGCGATCTGGAATGCATCGCCGTTCGTGCACCGCGCACTGATCGAGCCGCTCGCGGTCAGCGCCGACGCCAGCACGCCCGACGCCGGAAACGCAACGCCGGTCGCGCTGATGATGCAGTTGTTGATGACGGTGGCCGTGGCCGTAACGGTCATCGTGCCGGCCGTCGACTGCGACGCGCACGGCGTCGGCAGCACGCCGAGCAGCGAAAAACTGTAGCTGTAGGCGGCCTGGTTGCCGCTGAAACTCTGCGAATAGACCGTGCTGGCATTGTTCACGGTCGGCACGGTGGGCTGGTTCGACGCAATGCGGCCATAGATGGTCACGTTCGTACTGGCGGACGTGCCGAGCAGCGGCTTCGTCAACGAGACGGATATCGGCGTCGTGCCGGTGCTGACGGCGCCCCAGGGCTGCGAATAGCCCGCGTCCTGATACAGGTCGTACTGCATCTGGTTCGCCCCGTTGCTCAGGTAGCGCGGGCTCGTGCCGCCGAGATTCACGCATACGAGCACGCCGGTGTTCAGGCTCAGCACGTCCCACGTGCAACTCACGGTCATCGTGCTGTTGGTCGTATAGGCCTGTTGCGTAATCGGGCTGACCGAGCCGAAGCTCGGCACCGGCGGCGTCACCGAACACGTGTCCGCGCGAGCCGGCAGCCACGGCATGCCGAGCAGCGCGGCCAGCAACAGGCACGATAGCGCGCGCATCCAGCGGCGCGCCGTGTCGACTCCTTGATCCGCCATGCATTCCCCCGAAATTGCCCGCCCGTTCGATCCGGCTTCCAGCCCGGGCAGCGCCCCCATGGTATCCGTCCGCGCAGCGATCATTCGCATTGTTGCTTGATCCATGTCAAAAGCGCCGATGGCATTCCGCGAGGAACCGCGGACAATGCGCTCCGGATCGGCGTTTTCTCCAATGCGCGCGACCGAGTCCGTGGAGTAGTCTTGCACCAACGACAGAGCGGTAACGGCGACCGGCGACAGACCACGCGGCAGGCACTCCGCGGCCGGGCGACCCCATTAAACGGCAGGAGACAATCATAATGAACGATTCCCGACGTCGTGTTCTTTCAGCCATGCTCGCGGCCACCTTCGCATTCGCGCCCGCGCTGCAGCCCGTCACCGTTGCCGCAGTCTATTCGAACGGCACCGCCACCGCCCAGTTCAACGTCACGCTCACGATCCAGGCCAACTGCGCAATCGCCGCGAACCCGCTTGCATTCGGCACGTCCGGCGTGCTCACGTCGGCACTCAACCAGCAGACCACGGTCTCCGTCACCTGCTCGAACTCGACGCCATACAACATCGGACTCGACGCCGGCTCGGTCAGCGGCTCGACGGTCGCCAGCCGGCTGATGGGCGGGACGACGAGCGGCAATACCGGCACGACGGTCGGCTACCAGCTCTACCAGGACTCGAGCCACACGACGATCTGGGGCAACACGCAAGGCACCGACACGGTCGGCGGCACCGGCAACGGTTCCGCGCAGATACTGAGCGTGTATGGACAGGTGCCGACGCAAGCGACGCCGAAGCCCGACACCTACCAGGCCACCGTCACGGCCACCGTGTATTTCTGACGCGCCGTGGCACCGTTCTCGCGCGCCTTGGCCGCGCTGTGCGTGGCGTCGGCGTCCGCGGCCGCCTGCGGCGCCACGCTGCAGATCATGCCCGTGACGATCGAGCTGCCGCCGTCGGCCGCCGCCGCGAGCATGACGCTCAGCAATCCGGGCGGACAGCCGATCTACGGCCAGGTCCGCGCCTATCGCTGGACGCAGGAAAACGGCGACGACGTGATGACGCCGACCGATGCGCTCGCCGCCTCGCCGCCGCTGTTGCAAATCGGCGCGAACGCCGAGCAGTTGATCCGGCTCGTACGCACGGGGCGCGGCGCGCCGGCCGCCGAGGAAAGCTATCGCGTATTGATCGACGAACTGCCGTCGCCCGGTACGCCGGTCGAGAACGGCATCACGATCCGGCTGCGCTATTCGGTGCCCGTATTCGTCGAGCCCGAAGGCACCCGGGCAGCGCCGCGCCTCGACTGGCGCGTCGAGCGCGACGGGTCCGGCACGCGGCTCGCGGTCGCCAACCGCGGCGAACGCCGTGCGCAGATTGCCGCGGTTCGGCTCGTCGACGCGCGCGGCACCGTGCACGACGTCACGCGCGGCCTGCTCGGCTACGCGCTCGCGGGCAGCACGCGACGCTGGCCGCTCAAGCTGGATGCGGGCGCGGCGGGATTCGTCAGGATCCAGGCGACCGTCAACGCGCAGCCGGTCGAGGCCCGGCTGACATCGCCCTGATCCACGCCGGAGGATCGCACGACGTTGCCCGTTCCGACGACGAGCACGGCCCTCCGGGCTGCCTGCCCCGCGCGACATGCCCGGCCCGCCGCTGCTGCGCTTTCGCTGGCGTTTTCACTTGCACTCACGCTGGCCGTGCACGCAGGTGCCGGATGCGCACAGACGGCGCCGCAGGCGGCACCGGCAGCCGCCCCCGCGCCTGCTCAGGACACCCTGTTTCTCGACGTGTCGCTCAACGGTGAACCGACGCACCGGATCGCACGCTTCCAGCAAATCGACGGCCGGCTGTACGCGGCGTCCGCCGACCTGAACGACCTGGGCATCGCGACCGGCGACCGGGCGACCGCGCCGTCGAACACGCCCGTCGCGCTCGACACGCTCGCGGGGCTGCGCTACGACTACGACGCGGGCCGGCAGACGCTCGACCTGCGGGTGCCCGACGCGCTGCGCATCCCGCACACGTTCGATACGCGCGCGCTCGCGGCCGCGCCGCCCGCCACCTCCGGCCGCGGCTTCGTGCTGAACTACGACGCCTACGCGCAGACCGTCGCCCATGCGCCGCTCGCGGTCTGGAGCGAGGCGCGCTATTTCGATCCGGCCGGCGTGTTCAGCAGCACCGGCATCGCGTACCTGTACGACGACCGCCGGCGCTACGTGCGCTACGACACGTCGTGGAGCCACTCGAACCCCGGCACGCTCACGACGACCCAGATCGGCGACACGATTTCGTCGTCGTTGGCATGGACGCGCTCGCTGCGCCTCGGCGGCGTGCAGTGGCGCAGCAACTTCGGCCTGCGCCCCGACCTCGTCACGTTTCCGGTACCTGCGCTGTCCGGCAGCGCGGTCGTGCCGACCTCGGTCGACCTGTACGTGAACAACGTGCGCCAGTTCAGCGGCGACGTGCCGAGCGGGCCGTTCGTGATCAACAGCGTGCCCGGGATCACCGGCGCCGGCAACGCGACGGTCGTCACGCGCGACGCGCTCGGCCGCTCGATCGCGACGTCCATTCCGCTGTACGTCGATACGCGCCTGCTCGCGCCGGGCCTCGCCAGCTATTCGGCGGAAGCCGGGTTCCTGCGCCGCGCTTATGGCGACGATTCGTTCGACTATGCGCGCACACCGGCGGCGAGCGGCTCGCTGCGCTACGGCATCAGCGAGCGGCTGACCGTCGAGGCGCATGCGGAAGCGACGGCCGGCGTCTACAACGCAGGTGCCGGCGCGCTCGCGCGCCTCGGCGAACGCGGCGTGGCGAATGCGTCGCTCGCGGTCAGCGCCCCGGGCCGCGCGGGCGTGCAGGCCGGCGTCGGCTACCAGTACGTGACGCCGCGCTTCTCGATCGATGCGCAGACGCTGCGCGCCTTCGGCGACTACAGCGACCTCGGCAGCCGCGAAGGCGTGCCGGTCTCGCGCGCCACCGACCGCGTCACGATCTCGTTCCCGTTCCTGCGCGCGCAGACCCTGTCGTTCAGCTATCTCGCCCTCAAGTATCCCGGCGTCGCCGCGTCGCGCATCGGCTCGATCGCGTACCTGGTCAATCTCGGCGGGCTGACATCGATCACGTTCAGCGGCTTCCAGGACTTCCGGCAGCACGACGCACGCGGCTTCTTCGTGAGCCTGAGCGTCGGGCTCGACGGCAACACGTCGGTCTCGACGAACGCCGGACGGCAGAACGGCGATTCGACTTACACGCTGAACGCGACACGGCCGCCCGACTACGGCGGCGGCGGCGGCTGGAACGTGCAGGCGGGCGCCAACGCGGGCGTCCGCTACGCGCAGGGGCAACTGCAGTATCTCGGCCGCGCCGGCCAGGTCGCGCTGCTCGCGCAATCGTTCGACGGGCGCGGCAACGCGTCGGTCGACGTCACGGGCGCGCTCGTGCTGATGGACGGCCGGCTGATGACGGCGCGCCGCGTCGACGACGGTTTCGCGCTCGTCTCGACCGACACCGGGCGCGTCCCCGTGCTGCACCAGAACCGGCTGATCGGCGAGACGGACCGGGCCGGCTACCTGCTCGTGCCCGACCTGAATGCCTATCAGAGCAATCGCGTCGCGATCGACGGCACCGCGCTGCCCGCCGACGCACGGATCGCCGACACGACGCTCGACGTCGTGCCGCAGGCGCGCTCCGGCGTGCTCGCGCACTTCGCGGTGACCCGCTACAGCGCCGCGTCGATCGCGCTGCGCGCGCCGGACGGCACGCCGCTGCCGCCCGGGCTCGAGGTTCGCCACGTCGAAAGCGGCCAGCGCACGATCGTCGGCTATGACGGCCTGACCTTCGTCGACGGCCTCGTCGCGAACAATCACCTCGAAATCTCCGGCGACGGCCGCGGCTGCGCCGTCGCATTCGCGTATCGGCGCCCGGACGACGGCACGCTGCCGCGGATCGGACCGCTGACGTGCAGCCCCCCGTGAGCCGCGCCCGTTCGCGGCCGGCGCACGCGTCGGCCGCCCGCCCCACGAATGCTAGAATTGCGGGATTCCCTCGGCGGCGCACGCCGCCCAACTCCCCTTCGAAGAATCGCCATGACGTCCCAACTGCACAAAAAGGGCGAGGCCTGGTCGGCCCGCTTCTCGGAACCGATGTCGGAGCTGGTCAAGCGCTACACGTCGTCGGTGTTTTTCGACAAGCGCCTCGCGCTCGTCGACATCGCCGGCTCGCTCGCGCACGCGAGCATGCTCGCGGCGCAGAAGATCATCAGCGCCGACGACCTCGCCGCGATCGAACGCGGGATGACGCAGATCAAGGGCGAGATCGAGCGCGGCGAATTCGAATGGCAGCTGGATCTCGAGGACGTCCACCTGAACATCGAGGCGCGCCTCACCGCGCTGATCGGCGACGCCGGCAAGCGCCTGCACACGGGCCGCTCGCGCAACGACCAGGTCGCGACCGACATCCGTCTGTGGCTGCGTGGCGAGATCGACCGCATCGGCGGCCTCCTGAACGACCTGCGCGGCGCGCTGATCGACCTCGCGGAGCAGAACGCGGACACGATCATGCCGGGCTTCACGCACCTGCAGGTCGCGCAACCGGTCACGTTCGGCCACCACCTGCTCGCGTACGTCGAGATGTTCACGCGCGACGCCGAGCGCATGCGCGACTGCCGCACCCGCGTGAACCGCCTGCCGCTCGGCGCGGCCGCGCTCGCCGGCACCAGCTATCCGATCGACCGCCACGCGGTCGCGAAGACGCTCGGCTTCGACGGCATCTGCGCGAACTCGCTCGACGCGGTGTCGGATCGCGACTTCGCGATCGAATTCACGGCGGCATCCGCGCTCGTGATGACGCACGTGTCGCGCTTCTCCGAGGAACTCGTGCTGTGGATGAGCCCGCGCGTCGGCTTCATCGACATCGCCGACCGCTTCTGCACCGGCAGCTCGATCATGCCGCAGAAGAAGAACCCGGACGTGCCCGAGCTCGCGCGCGGCAAGACGGGCCGCGTGAACGGCCACCTGATGGCGCTCCTCACGCTGATGAAGGGCCAGCCGCTCGCGTACAACAAGGACAACCAGGAAGACAAGGAACCGCTGTTCGACACGGTCGACACCGTCGCCGACACGCTGCGGATCTTCGCCGAGATGGTCGCGGGCATCACCGTGAAGCCGGACGCGATGCGCGCGGCCGCGCTGCAGGGCTTCTCCACCGCCACCGACCTCGCCGACTACCTGGTGAAGCGCGGCCTGCCGTTCCGCGACGCGCACGAAGCCGTCGCGCACGCGGTGAAGATCTGCGACGACCGCGGGATCGATCTCGCCGACCTGACGCTCGACGAAATGAAGCAGGAGCTGCCGAACGTCGCGCACCTGATCGGCGACGACGTGTTCGGCTACCTGACGCTCGAAGGGTCGGTCGCGAGCCGCAACCACCCGGGCGGCACGGCCCCCGATCAGGTGCGTGCGGCGGTCAAGGCCGCGCGCGCCGCGCTCGGCAAGTAAGCACGCTGTCACGAGCGGACGCCTTCGGCGTCCGTTCTTCATTCGGGCGGCCGTCGCGCCGCCCGACGCCTTCCCCGCTGTTCCGTTTTCCCGTTTCCGGACACCGCCGATGACCTTCTCCGCCGCGCTCTTCGACATGGACGGCCTGCTCGTCGATTCCGAGCGGACCATCATGAACACGTGGATCGACGTGTCGAACGCGCACGGCGTCGTGCTGACCGAGATCGACTACCTGCAGATCGTCGGCCGCTCGTTCGCCGAAGGCCAGGTGATTCTCGCGCGGCTGATCGGCCATCCCGACACGTTCGACGCCGTGCGCATCCGCGTGCGCGAGCAACTCGCCGCGCCCGAACCCCATCCGAAGTTTCCGCTGAAGTCCGGCGCGCTGGCGTTGCTCGAGACGCTCGCGCAGGCCGGCATTCCGTGCGCGGTCGCGTCGTCGTCAGCGCGCGACGTGATCCGTGCGCGGCTCGACGCGGTCGGCGTACTGCCGTTCTTCCGCGCGATCGCGGGCGGCGACGAAGTCGCGCGCGGCAAGCCCGACCCGGCCGTGTACCGGCTCGCGGCCGAACGCCTCGGCGTGCCGGCACACGCGTGCGTCGCGTTCGAGGACAGCGATTTCGGCGCGCAATCGGCCGCCGGCGCCGGCGCATCGGTCGTCACCGTGCCCGACCTGAAGGCGCCGACGCCCGAGATCATCGCGCTGAGCCTGCACGTGCTCGCGTCGCTCGACGATGCGGTCGCGCTCGTGCCGTCGTGGTTCGGCCGGCTGGACACGCAGCAGCCCGCGTAAGCGCCACGCGGCGCGCCACATGCAAACGGGCACCCGCGGGTGCCCGTTTTGCGTTGCCGCGCCGGATGACCGGCATCGCGGCGATCCTCAGTCGTTGCCGGCCGTCTCCGACAGCCGCTTCATCGTCGCGATGCGCGCGCCGATCAGGTCGACGCGGCCGTCCTCGCCGACGAGCGGCGCAGTCGAATCGCGGAACGCCTCCCACGCGCGTTGCGCGCGCACGAGCGTCGCGGCCGAATGCGCAGGCATCTTGCGACGCAGCTTCTGGTAATAGCGGTTCAAGTCGAACAGCGCGTGCTCGCATGCGGCATCCTGCACGCACGGCCGCACGCGGCGGACCGCCGGATCGCGCGGCGCGTTCGCCGGCTTGCCGCCGGCTGCCGCGGCGGCGCTTGGCGCCGCGACCGCCGCGCCACGGGTACCGCCCTGCGCACCGCTCGTGGCCGCCACCGGCACGGCGGCAGGCGGCGGTGCATAACGGTCGGCCGCCGCGCGCAGCGCCAACGCGCGATCGCGCACCGGCTGCAGCTGCATGTCGGCGCTCGACATCGCGTACGACGTGCCGCGCGTCGTGTCGTACACGGCCTTCAGCAGATGAATTTCATCCTTGCGCCACGTGACCCAGCGGCGCTGGCTGTCCTGCCAGCCGCGCTTCGCGTCGGCCGGCGCGTCGTTCGACAGGCGCTGGTACGCGCCGTCCATCACCGCCTGCCACTGCTGCTGCGCTTCGCCCATGCACTGGATCTGGCCGGCCGTCGACGACCGGTCGCGCCGCGCGAGACACTGCCGCATCGCGACGTCGATCGGGTCGGCCGCCGCCACTTCCGCATGCGCGACGCTCAGCCCCGCCGGCCCTGCCGACCAGCTCGCCCAGGCGACGAGCGCGGCCAGCGCCGCGCGTATCGTCCGGATTCGTCCCTGCGTCGCCATCAGTCGCGCACGCAGTCGACGAAGTACTCGACGCGCCCGTTCACCTCTTCCGCGACGAGGCCGTGGATATCGGTGTGGAAGCCCGGGAAGCGTTCGTTGAAGTCGCGCGCGAACCGCAGGTAGTTCACGATCGTCTTGTTGAAGCGCTCGCCCGGGATCAGCAGCGGAATGCCTGGCGGGTACGGCGTGAGCAGAATGCTCGTCACGCGGCCTTCGAGCTCGTCGAGCGGCACGCGGTCGATCTTGCGGTGCGCGAGCTTCGCGAACGCGTCCGACGGCTTCATCGCCGGCTCCATGTCCGACAGGTACATCTCCGTCGTCAGGCGTGCGATGTCGTTCGCGCGGTACACGTCGTGGATCTGCGTGCACAGGTCGCGCAGGCCGACGCGCTCGTAACGCGGATGCTGCGCGACGAATTCCGGCAGCACGCGCCACAGCGGCTGGTTGTTGTCGTAGTCGTCCTTGAACTGCTGCAGCTCGGTCACCATCGAGTTCCAGCGGCCCTTCGTGATGCCGATCGTGAACATGATGAAGAACGAGTACAGGCCGGTCTTCTCGACGATGATGCCGTGCTCGGCCAGGTACTTCGTGACGATCGCGGCCGGAATGCCCGTCTCGCCGAACTCGCCGTCGACGTCGAGCCCCGGCGTGATGATCGTCGCCTTGATCGGGTCGAGCATGTTGAAGCCTTCCGCCAGCGGGCCGAAGCCGTGCCAGTGGTCGTTCGGCTTCAGCATCCAGTCGTCGCGCGAGCCGATGCCTTCTTCCGACAGGTCGTCCGGACCCCACACGCTGAAGAACCAGTCGTCGCCGTACTCGGCGTCGACCTTGCGCATCGCGCGGCGGAAGTCGATCGCCTCGGCGATCGATTCCTCGACGAGCGCGGTGCCGCCCGGCGGCTCCATCATCGCGGCCGCGACGTCGCACGACGCGATGATCGCGTACTGCGGGCTCGTCGACGTGTGCATCAGGTACGCCTCGTTGAAGCGATGCTTGTCGAACGTGCGGTTCTCCGAATCCTGCACGACGATCTGCGACGCCTGCGAGATGCCGGCGAGCAGCTTGTGCGTCGAGTGCGTCGCGAACACGAGCGCGCCCGTGCGCGGGCGGCCGTCGCCGATCGCGTGCATGTCGCGGTAGAAGTCGTGGAACGTCGCGTGCGGCAGCCACGCTTCGTCGAAGTGCAGCGTGTCGAGCAGGTCGCCGAGCAGGTCCTTGATCATCTCGACGTTGTAGACGACGCCGTCGTACGTGCTCTGCGTGATCGTCAGGATGCGCGGCTTCATGTCCGGGTTCTGGCGCATCGCCTCGCGCGCGAACGGGTTCGCCTCGATCTTCCGGCGGATGTTCTCCGGCTTGAATTCGTCGCGCGGGATCGGCCCGATGATGCCGAAGTGGTTGCGCGTCGGCGTGAGGAACACGGGAATCGCGCCCGTCATCGTGATCGCGTGCAGGATCGACTTGTGGCAGTTGCGGTCGACCAGCACGATGTCGCCGGGAGCGACCGTCGCGTGCCAGACGATCTTGTTCGACGTCGACGTGCCGTTGGTCACGAAGAACAGGTGGTCCGCGCTGAAGATGCGCGCCGCATTGCGCTCGGACGCCGCGACCGGGCCCGTGTGATCGAGCAGCTGGCCGAGTTCGTCGACCGCGTTGCAGACGTCGGCGCGCAGCATGTTCTCGCCGAAGAACTGGTGGAACATCTGGCCGAGCGGGTTCTTCAGGAACGCGACGCCGCCCGAGTGGCCCGGGCAGTGCCACGAGTACGAGCCTTCGTCCGCGTACTTCACCAGTTCCTTGAAGAACGGCGGCGCGAGCGAGTCGAGATAGACCTTCGCCTCGCGGATGATGTGGCGCGCGACGAACTCCGGCGTGTCCTCGAACATGTGGATGAAGCCATGCAGTTCGCGCAGGATGTCGTTCGGCAGATGCCGCGACGTGCGCGTCTCGCCGTACAGGAAGATCGGGATGTCCGCGTTGCGGCGGCGCACTTCGGTGACGAACGCGCGCAGCTCGATGATCGCGGTCGCGAGCTCGGGCAGTTCGCCGTCCGGGCCCGTTTCGCCGAGCATGAGTTCGTCGTCGTCGATCGACAGGATGAAGCACGACGCGCGGCTCGATTGCTGCGCGAACGACGTCAGATCGCCGTAGCTCGTGAGGCCGAGGACTTCGACGCCCTCCTTCTCGATCGCTTCGGCCAACGCCCGGATGCCGGAGCCCGAGATGTTCTCGGAGCGGAAATCTTCGTCGATGATGACGACGGGGAAACGAAACTTCATGGGCGATTCTCCAAAAAGAACGACCGCGGCGCGTCACGCGCAGCGGTCACCCGGAAACTGGTGAGACGTTATGCAACCAGATCAGGTTTTCGGCAGCGTGACACCGCGCTGACCCTGATACTTGCCGCCGCGATCGGCGTACGACACGTCGCACACTTCGTCGCTTTCGAAGAACAGCACCTGCGCGACACCTTCGTTCGCGTAGATCTTCGCGGGCAGCGGCGTGGTATTCGAGAATTCCAGCGTGACGTAGCCTTCCCACTCGGGTTCGAACGGCGTCACGTTGACGATGATCCCGCAGCGCGCGTAGGTCGACTTGCCGAGGCAGACGGTGAGCACGGTGCGCGGGATGCGGAAATATTCGACGGTGCGAGCCAGCGCGAACGAGTTCGGCGGGATGATGCACACGTCGCCCTTGAAATCGACAAACGAACCCTCGTCGAAGTTCTTCGGATCGACGATCGTCGAGTTGATGTTCGTGAAGATCTTGAATTCGTCCGCGCAGCGGATGTCGTAGCCGTAGCTCGACGTGCCGTAGCTGACGATCCGGCGACCGTCCTCGGACGCGCGGACCTGATCGGGCACGAACGGCTCGATCATCTTGTGTTCTTCGGCCATGCGCCGAATCCACTTGTCGGACTTGATGCTCATGCCAGCCTCCGCCGGGCCGTCCCAAGAAGGCTGGCCGTCCCCGCGGGGGACAGCGGACGAAGTGAGCGTTGGGGTCGTTTCATATCGGGGCGCCAGGAAACGCTGCGTGACAGTCAGGGAGGGTCGCTCGCGACGCGGCGACCCGGAAAGGCGCACATTTTACGCGATCATCGGCTCGCGTACGCGGCGGCCGTCAACGGATCACGCCACAGGCGAGCGCGGGTCCCGCGCCATGCTGCGGAAACGCCGGATCGCTCGGGTCGCGGTGGACCAGCGCCGCGCGGTTCAGCGCGGAGCGCACGCCGTCGAGGGCCAGATCGGGCGCGACGATGAAACCGGCCGCGACGCCGTTCGCATCCGCATGGATGTTGCCGAGATCGCCGGCGACCCGCGCGCCCGCGCGCAGCCGGTCGGCGGCCGGCGCGAACACCTGGCCGGCGCTCGAGCCGTCGCCCGCGTTGCAGTCGCCGCGCTCGTGCACCTGCAGCGCGTGATCGCTGTTCGGCGGCAGGCCGGCCAGGTTGTACGTGACCTGGACGCCATCCGGGCGTTCGACGAACGTCACCGCGCCGCGCGCCTGCGAGCCGACGGTCGGCTGCAACTGCGCGTCGGCACGCTTTTCGTGCGACGAGGAAAAAGAGGTACAGCCGGCCAGCAGGCCCAGCGCGGCGGCGGCCAGCAGCGCGCGCCGCGCGCGGCCGGCGCGCACGCCGTGATGTCGTTGGTTCATTCGATCCTCATGCCGGCTGGCGGCCATTTGACACGGCGGCCATGCCGGGCGGGTAAAGGGACCCGGGAAAAGTCGCCATGATACCGCGCCTCGCGGCGCCGTAAACAGCGTGAGGCCCCGCCCCGCAAGGGTTTTACGTATTTTGAACAACGATCGACGGGAACTTCGACGTCATGTCGCGTGCGCGCTCGGCGATCGCCAGCGCGACCCCGCGCGCGATGTCGCGATAGCGCCGCGCCAGCGCGCCGTCCGGTTCGGCCGCGACCGTCGGCGTGCCGCTGTCGGCGCGCTCGCGGATCGCGATGTCGAGCGGCAGGCTGCCGAGCACGGTCACGCCGTAGTCCTGCGCCATCCGCTCGGCACCGCCCGCGCCGAAGATGTGCTCTTCGTGGCCGCAGTTCGAGCACACGTGGATGCTCATGTTCTCGACGATACCGAGGATCGGAATCCCGACCTTCTCGAACATCTTCAGGCCCTTCTTCGCGTCGAGCAGCGCGATGTCCTGCGGGGTCGTGACGATCACGGCGCCGGTCACCGGCACGCGCTGCGCGAGCGTGAGCTGGATGTCGCCCGTGCCCGGCGGCATGTCGACGATCAGGTAGTCGAGCTCGCGCCAGTTGGTCTGTCGCAGCAGCTGCTCGAGCGCCGACGTCGCCATCGGGCCGCGCCACACCATCGGGTTGTCTTCCTCGATCAGGAAGCCGATCGAGTTCGCCTGCAGCCCGTGGCCGACCAGCGGGTTCATCGACTGGTTGTCGGGCGACTCGGGCCGCTGGCCGTGAATGCCGAGCATGGTCGGCAGCGACGGACCGTAGATGTCGGCGTCGAGAATGCCGACCGACGCGCCTTCCGCGGCGAGCGCGAGCGCGAGGTTGACGGCCGTCGTGCTCTTGCCGACGCCGCCCTTGCCCGACGCGACCGCGACGACGTTCTTCACGTTCGGCAGCAGCTTCACGCCGCGCTGCACCGTGTGCGCGACGATCTCCTGCGACACGGCGACGCGTGCGTCACGCACGCCCGGCACGGCCTTCAGCGCAGCGGCGATGCGCGCGCGCACGTCGTCGTGCTGGCTGCGCGCGGGATAGCCGAGCACCACGTCGACCGCCACGGCGTCGCCGTCGATCGCGACGTTGCGCACGCCCTTGTTCGCCGCGTAAGGACGGCCCGTATTGGGGTCGACGACAGCCGCCAATGCGGCGTCGACTTGTGCCCGGTCAATGCTCATCGAAACTCCGTGAAAACGTTTTTCTCTCGCGCAAACGTCAAGAAATATCAAATAACGCTGCGAAAATCGGGAAAAGTGAAAGAATCTGTTGCACGCCATTGCGCGAACGCGCGCGGCGGAGCAATCTTCGCGTGCGGCATGCTATGGGGCCAAATCGGCCACGAACCGCCTATATTGTAGAGGCTGACGCATCACCCTGTCCGGAACAGCCACGCTGGCGAACAGGGCATGCAGCCGCCTCGGCGGCTGCCGCGGGCACGGGCCTGCCCACCTTTTTCGGGCGTCCGTGCCGGGAGCCGTAACTGTTGTTTGTCGTCGTTGTCGACTCGTTCAACCAAGAGAGGAATTCAAGATGAACATGAAAATCGCGACTCGCCTGTCCGTCTTCGCCTTGGCCGGCGCACTGCTGGCAGGCTGCGCCACGCAGCAAGGCAACAACACGGCCGTCGGGACCGGCACGGGCGCAGCGCTCGGCGCAGGCATCGGCGCGCTGGCCGGCGGCGGCAAGGGCGCGGCGATCGGCGCGGGCGTCGGCGCACTGGTCGGCGGCGTGACGGGTTACAACTGGCAGGCGATCAAGAACAAGCTCGCGCCGTCGGCAGCCAAGACGGGCACGCAGGTGACCGAGCAGCCGGACGGCTCGCTGAAGCTGAACGTGCCGAGCTCGGTGACGTTCGCGACCAACCAGTACGCGATCACGCCGGCCTTCACGCCGCTGCTGAACGACCTGGCGACGACGCTGAACCAGAACCCGCAAGTGACGGCGTCGGTCGTCGGCTACACGGACAGCACGGGTTCGCAGCAGCTGAACCAGACGCTGTCGCAGAACCGTGCGCAGAGCGTCGTCAACGCGCTGGTGCAGCGTGGCGTCGCCGGCGGCCGCCTGGCGGCACAGGGCATGGGCCCGTCGAACCCGATCGCGGACAACGCGACCGAAGCCGGCCGCGCACAAAACCGCCGCGTCGAGATCTACCTGCGCGCGGCCCAGCAGTAAGCATCGTCGCGAGAGGAAACGGGGTCGCGCGCCGGGCGCGCGCCCCCGCCGCACAAGGCTTTCAGCGGGCTCCGTAACAAATCGAAAAAAATTTCGAACTTCTGTCGCGACCCGCGGTCTGTCTTTACGGTACGCGGCTGGCGCTGCCGGCGCGTCACCATTCTCCTCTTGTCGTTGTTGCTCCGGGGCCGAATTCGCCCCGGTTTTTTTTGCCCGGAATTCGCCTGCTGCATCGCAGCATCGCACCGCCGGGCACGCCGCCGCCGCGGCCCCGCCCCTTCCGGCGCCCGATCCACGGCGCCCACGCCGGCTGACCTGCGCGCGCCCCTGCTAGAATCGCAGTTTCCGTCGTTTCCGCCGTTCTTCTACAGACCCTATGTCCGCATCCGACCTCACTTCCGTGCAGGCTGCGGCGCCGCAAGGCAGCCGCCAGATCCTCGTTACGTCCGCACTGCCCTATGCCAACGGCCAGATCCACATCGGCCACCTGGTCGAGTACATCCAGACCGACATCTGGGTGCGGACGCTGCGAATGCACGGTCACGAGGTCTACTACATCGGCGCCGACGACACGCACGGCACGCCGGTCATGCTGCGCGCGGAGAAGGAAGGCCTGACGCCGAAGCAGCTGATCGAGCGCGTGTGGACCGAGCACAAGCGCGACTTCGACAGCTTCGGCGTGTCGTTCGACAACTTCTACTCGACCGACTCGGACGAGAACCGCGTGCTGAGCGAGAAGATCTACCTCGCGCTGAAGGAAAACGACCTGATCGCCGAGCGCGAGATCGAACAGGCGTACGACCCGGTCAAGGAAATGTTCCTGCCGGACCGCTTCATCAAGGGCGAATGCCCGAAGTGCCACGCGAAGGACCAGTACGGCGACAACTGCGAAGTGTGCGGTTCGACCTACCTGCCGACCGAACTGCTGAACCCGTACTCGGTCGTGTCCGGTGCGACGCCGGTGCGCAAGACCTCGACGCACTACTTCTTCCGCCTGTCCGATCCGCGCTGCGAGTCGTTCCTGCGCGAATGGGTCAGCGGACTCGCACAGCCCGAAGCGACCAACAAGATGCGTGAATGGCTCGGCGACGCCGGCGAGGCCAGGCTCGCCGACTGGGACATCTCGCGTGACGCGCCGTACTTCGGCTTCGAGATCCCGGGCGCGCCCGGCAAGTACTTCTACGTGTGGCTCGACGCGCCGGTCGGCTACTACGCGAGCTTCAAGAACCTGTGCGACCGCAACGGCATCGACTTCGATGCGTGGATCCGCCCGGGCACGAAGGCCGAGCAGTACCACTTCATCGGCAAGGACATCCTGTATTTCCACACGCTGTTCTGGCCGGCGATGCTCGAGTTCTCGGGCCATCGCACGCCGACCAACGTGTTCGCGCACGGCTTCCTGACGGTCGACGGCGCGAAGATGTCGAAGTCGCGCGGCACGTTCATCACCGCGCAGAGCTACATCGACACGGGCCTGAACCCGGAATGGCTGCGCTACTACTTCGCCGCGAAGCTGAACGCGACGATGGAAGACATCGACCTGAACCTCGACGATTTCCAGGCGCGCGTGAACAGCGACCTCGTCGGCAAGTACGTGAACATCGCGAGCCGCGCGGCCGGCTTCCTGCTCAAGCGTTTCGACGGCCGCGTGCAGGACAGCGCGATGAACCATCCGCTCGTCGCGACGCTGCGCGACGCGATTCCGGCGATCGCCGCGCACTACGAAGCGCGCGAATACAGCCGCGCGCTGCGCCAGACGATGGAGCTCGCGGACGAAGTGAACGCGTACGTCGACGGCGCGAAGCCGTGGGAACTCGCGAAGGATCCGGCCAACGCGGTCGCGCTGCACGAAACCTGCAGCGTGAGCCTCGAGGCGTTCCGCCTGCTGTCGCTCGCGCTGAAGCCGGTGATGCCGCGCGTGGCCGAAGCCGTCGAGGCCTTCTTCGGGATCGCGCCGCTCACGTGGGCCGACGCCGCGAAGCCGCTGTCGTCCGCGCAGCCGATCAAGGCGTACCAGCACCTGATGACGCGGGTCGATCCGAAGCAGATCGACGCGCTGCTCGCCGCGAACCGCGATTCGCTGCAGGCCGAGGCCGCCGGCGCCGCTGCCGCGGGAGCAACCGCCGCCAACGCCGCGAAGGACGCGAAAAACGCCAAGGCGAACGCGAAGGTGGCTGCGGCGAACGGCGCCGACGACGGTCCGATCTCGATCGACGATTTCGCGAAGATCGACCTGCGCATCGCGAAGATCGTCGCGTGCCAGGCCGTCGAGGGCTCCGACAAGCTGCTGCAGCTCACGCTCGACGTCGGCGAGGAAAAGACCCGCAACGTGTTCTCGGGCATCAAGTCCGCGTACCAGCCCGAGCAGCTCGTCGGCAAGCTGACGGTGATGGTTGCGAACCTCGCGCCGCGCAAGATGAAGTTCGGGCTGTCCGAAGGGATGGTGCTCGCCGCGTCGGCGGCCGACGAGAAGGCCGAGCCGGGCCTCTACATCCTCGAGCCGCACAGCGGCGCGAAGCCCGGCATGCGCGTTAAGTAAGCCGCACGCGCCGCTGCTTGCACAAGAAGCCCCGCACCACGTGCGGGGCTTTTTCATGGGCGGCCGCGAGCGGCGCCGCGGCCGGTGGTTGCAGGTCGGCGTGACGCTCGCCGCTACGCGGGCAGGCTTCGGCGCGTGCGCACGCGCGAACCGGAGCGCCGGCGCGCGTGGCCGACCGGCCAGGCGCCCGCTTCGTCACCGCTGGCCGAACCAGCGATCGAAACGCCGCGTGTAGTTCAGGTCGACGCCCTGGAACGTGCCGCCGTACGCGGACACCGACCAGAAGCGCGTCAGGTTGATCGTCGCCTTGAACGCGTTGCTCGCCGATTGCAGCCCTTGCTCGTAACCGAGCACGAAGCGCTCGTTGATTGCCTTCGAGATCTGCACGACCTGCGCATCGGTCAGGCCGACGTCGCTGCGGCCGATCGAGAATTCGTCGAGACCGATGCTCTGCGCGACGCGCTTGCCGGTCGCGCTGCCGAGCAGCCCGAGCGCGGCGGTCATCGCGTTCTGCTGACCGACGTTGTTGCCCTGGTCGGTGCCGTGCCCGAACAGCAGCCACGACAGCTTTTCGTTGTCGGTGACGTTCGGCTCGGACACGAGCTTGACCGTCGGCGACTGGATCGTGCCGGTGACCTGCACGCCAGCCTCGACCTCCTGGTTGCGCCGCATCGCGAGGATGTTCACGCCCGGATTCGACACCGGGCCGTTGAACGTGAAGAAGCCGTTCTCGACCGCGAGCTTGCGGCCGAACGACGTATACGTCGAGCCTTCCGTCACGCGCACGTTGCCGACCGCGCGCAGCGGCACGCCCGGCGCACTCATCACGGTGATCGTGCCGCGCAGGCCGAGATCCGCGCCGTGCCCCTTGAAGCGGAAGTTGTTGCCGAGCCCGATGTCGATGTTCGCGCGCGGCGCGAGCGACGGCGCCGGCTTGTCCTCGACCTTCTGCGGCTTCGCGACCGCCGTACCGGTCTGCACGTCGCCGCGCACCGTGCCGTCCGGGCGCACGATCACGACGTCGTCGGACAGGTGCGGCGCCGACTCCTCCGGCAGGTCGAACAGCGCGCGGTCGACGACGAACTTGCCGTCGATCGACAGTGCGCCGCGCGGCCCGTCGTTCGCGACGGTCGCCTTGCCCGACAGCGACAGCTTGCGATCCGGCGCCGCGAACAGCTCGAGCTTGTCCGCGACGATGCTCGCGGTCAGGTCGGGCGCCTCGCCGTCGAGACGCACGCGGCCGATCGCGCGCAGCGTTCCGTCGCCGCCGTGGAACTCGACCTGCTGGAATTCGACGAGGTTCTCCGCGAGCTTCACGCGCACGATGCCGTCCTTCAGCTGCACGCCCTGATCGACGAGCGTCGCGGACAGGTCGTCGCCGGTCAGCATCCCCGACACGTTCGGCTTCACCGGCGTGCCCGCGACCGTCAGCTTCAACGCCGCGCGCCCGCCGAGCAGGTAGCTCGGCCCGAACAGGTTGCCGGTCGCCTTCAGCGACGGAATGTCGGCGTCGATGCGGCCCGACAGCGGGCCGTCGTCGACGACGCCGAACACGCCGTCGCGCAGCGCGAACGGCACGGTGACGTTCGCGTCGAGCGTGCCGACCCGGTTCGCCTTCGCGAGCGCCACCACGTTGAGCCGGTTGCCGGGTGCAAAGCTCGCGCGCGCGGACAGGTCGGTCAGCCCGAG
The DNA here is from genome assembly GCF_003853805.1 of Burkholderia sp. Bp8994. Taxonomy (NCBI): domain Bacteria; kingdom Pseudomonadati; phylum Pseudomonadota; class Betaproteobacteria; order Burkholderiales; family Burkholderiaceae; genus Burkholderia; species Burkholderia sp. Bp8994. The sequence goes on along the minus strand of NZ_QTQH01000025.1, from coordinate 54,873 downwards.
CGACGCAATACCGCGCCCGGTCTCGATCGTCACGTCGCCGCCGCGCCGCTTCACCTGCACGTAGCCCGTCGCGTTCGCGCCGAGCGAGAAATCCCAGTCGGCATCGAGCACGACGTCGGTGCGCACCGGCGGCCGCTGGCCCGTCAGTTCCTGGCGGATCTCGAGGAAACGGGCGACCGATGCATCGCGCACGGCACCTGCCGAGCGCATCTGGCCGTGGTCGAACACGAACGACTTCAGGTCGATCGCCGCGCCTTCGAGCGTGAGCCGCGTCGCGCCGAGCGTCACGCGGCCGGCGCCGGCCGACACCGCAAGCGGCGCCTGCAGCGCCACCGCCGGCGTGCCGCGGTTCGCGAGGCGCGTGACGGTGCCGTCCCAGCGCGTTCCGTCGCGGCTCTCGACCACGCCGCCGTTCGCCGCGAGCGTCAGGTCGATCACGCGGCCGCCGGCCGTCCCCATCGCCGACGCGTCGAGCGTGTGCTTCGCGCGCGTGCCGTCGAGGTTCGCGCGCAGCGATTTCAGTTGCAGCGAGCCGAGTGCGATGTCGGTCGCGTCGGCCGTGAATACGAGCGCGCCGTGCGCGCCGTCGCGGATGTCGGCGCGCCCCTGCGCGGCACCGATCCGGTTCGAGCCGACCACGACGTGCTGGGCCTTGTAGGTGGCCGTCACGTTCGGATGCGCGAAGCTGCCGGTCAGCTCGCCCTGCGCCTGCACGAGCCCCTGCACGCCGAAGCCGAGCCGGTCGAGCTCCGGTGCGTCGACGACGAAGCGCAGCCGGTCGCCCGGCGCGCCGAAACTGCCGCGCAGATCGACGTGGTTGCCCGCGATCGACAGCGTCGCATTGCTCGGCAGGATCCGCGAGCCGGCGAACTGCACGACGCCCGCGCCGGTCAGCGGCACGCCGTCGTACAGGCTGTCGCCGAGCTTGAAGGTCGCCTTCGTCGACACCTGCGGCGCGAACGCGCCGGATGCCGTCAGCGTGCCCGATACGCGCGTCTCGCCGCGCCTGGCCGGCGCCTTGGCCGCGGCGGCGGTTTTGGTCGCTGTTTTGGTCGCTGTTTTGGCCACTTTTGCCGCCGGCTTGCCGCTACCGGCCTTCGGCGCGCCCATCGCCGCGAGCAGCAGCGGATCGAACGCGGTCAGCGTCGCCTTCGCGTCGTAGCTCGAATGCGCATCGTGACGGAACACGCCGGTCAGGTCGATACGGCCCTTGCCCGCCGTCACGCGTGCATCGGTCAGCACCGTCTGCTGCGGCGTCAGCGCGACCTTCGCACGCGCGCCGAGCGCGAGCTTCGGATCGTTCAGGTCGAAATCGACGGTCGTCACGTCGCCGGCGAGCGTCACGCCGAGCGGCCCGCCCAGGCGCATCGGCCGCAACTCGGCAATGAAGGCGTTCAGGTCGAGATTCGCGACCTTCAGGTCGAAGCGGCCCTTGCCGCCCGTCAGCGTGCCGTTGCCGGTCACGCTGCCGTCGCGGATCAGTTTCAGCGCGAGGCCGTCGATTCGCTGCGCGTGCGCGTCGAGATGGACGGTCGCATGCGCGTCGACGACCGGCAGCAGGTGCTCGCCGAACGTGCCGGGCTTCGCGTTGACGATCGACACGGGGCCGGTCACCGCGAACCCCTTCGCCGGGGCAGTGCCGGCCGGCGCGGTCACGGGCGCCAGCTCCGCGCGCACCGCGAGATCGGCGGCCGGCGCGCCCGGCGCGATCGCCTGCGGGTTCACGTGATCGAACGCGAGCGACGCGCGCGTGAGCGGCACCGTGCCGAACGGCGCGGCCTCGACGTGCGCGCGGCCGTTCAGTTTCATCCCGCTCGCGGTCACGTCGGCGACGAGCGCTTCGAGCGAACCCGATACGTTCGCGCTCGCGTTGACCGCTTCGTTGGCCAGCTTGCCCACGTAGGTCGCGTTGCCCGTCAGCGCGAACGGCTTCGCGCCGTCGAGCTTCGCGCGCGCGGTCAGCGCGCCGTACGGCGTGTCGACGCCATCGAGCGCGAGTTCATGGTGACGGCCGTCGCTGCGGCCGTTCAGCGCGAGATGGTCGAGCTGCGTCGTCGAGCCGCCTTCGTGGATCGCCAGGTGGTCGACACGCAGGTCGTCGATCCGCAACTGCAGCGGCAGGCTCAGGTCCTGCGGCGTCGCGGCCGGCTTCGACGGCCCCGGCACGATCCGCACGTCGACCGTGCCCGCGCGCAGGTAAGCGACCGACAGCCGCCACGGCGCGCGGGTCAGCACCCAGCGGCCCTCGAGCCGGTCGATCCGCACTTCGGTGCTCGTGCCGCCGGGGCTCGTCCATGCGAAGCCGCGCAGCCGCACGCCGGTCGCGAGCGCGCCGCCGTCCAGCGTGCCCGCCAGCCGGCCGCCGAGTACGCGCACGGCCGTCTGCCACGCGAGCCGCGTGCCGCGCTCGGTCGTCGCCGCGGCCAGCACGAGCCCGGCCGCCAGCACGACGAGCAGCACGGCCGTCACGAGCGTCCACGCGACGATCCGGCCCGCACGCCCGCGCCGCGGCCCGCGCGGCGGCGCACCGGGCGCGCGCTCGGGCGAGTCCGGATCGTTCGGCGGCGGCGTGTCGTTCGGGTCCTTCGTCATGCGGTTCGTCGTGGCTCGTGCAACAAGGTCAGAAGGCGATGCCGAGCGTCAGGTACGGGCGCACGCTGTGGTTGCGCAGTCCGTACGCGACGTCGACGTTGATCGGGCCGACGGGGCTGCGCCAGCGCGCGCCGATGCCGACGCCCGGGTAGAACACGCGCTCGCCCCACGCATCGGTCGCGGTGCCGATGTCGAAGAAGGTCGCGGCGCCCCAGTCGCGGTTGAACCAGTGCTGGTATTCGGCGGTGCCCGTCATCAGGTACTTGGTCGGCAGCACGGAGCCGGCGACGCTGTTGCCGATGCTCTGGTAACCGTAGCCGCGCACCGAGTTCGAGCCGCCCGCGCGGAACAGCAGCGATGCCGGCACGCCGGTCGAGCTGCCGCTCGTGAACACGCCGCCGAGCTCCGCGCGGAACACGAACAGGTCGCGCTTGCCGATCGGCACGTACTGCTGGCCGCGCGCGTAACCGCGGATGAAGGTCTGGTCGGTCAACACGCCCTTGATCGCGAAGCCGGCCTCCGCGTGGATCAGGTTGCCCGAGCGCGGGAACAGCGGATCGTCGACGTTGCGGCGCGTCCATGCCCACTGCGGCACCAGCGCGCGGCTCGTGGTCGGGCCGGCGCCGTTCTGGTCGAGCCGGTCCTGGTAGAACATCAGCGAGTACGCGTAGTCGATGAACTGGCCGGTGCGCGTGCGCTGCACGCCGACCCGCGCGCTGTAGATGCGCGTGTCCGACACGTTGGTGTTCGTGTACGACGCGAGCACGCTGTTGGTCCACCCTTTCGCGCCGGGCGGCATCGACAGCTGGACCTGGCCGTACTGCTGGATCTGGTCGAGCCGGCCCGACACGGTGAACGGCCACGCGGCGCCGAACGTGTCGAGATACGTGTAGGAGCCCTGCACGTGCGGGCCCGTATCGGTCGCGTAGCCGACGCCGCCGCGAATGTTGTTGTACGGGAACTCGCTGACCTTCACGTGCACGGGCGTACGCTCGGGCTTCGACGTATCGTCGCCGACGTCGATCGCGACGCTCGCGTAGTACGGCGTGTTCTGCAGTTGCCGCTGCAGCTCGGTGATCCGCTGCACGTCGTAGATCTCGCCTTCCGACAGCGGATTGACGTTCGTGACGATCTTCTCCGGGTAGCGGCGCACGCCATCGACATCGACCTTGCCGATCGTGAATGTCGGGCCGCTGTCGAACGTGACGGCCAGCGTCGCGCGCTGCGTGCGCGGGTCGATGCGCGCCTCCGACGACGCGATCTTCGCGCCCAGGTAGCGGCGCGCCTGCAATTGCCTGAGCGCCGCGCCCTTCGCGACGTCCCAGTCCGATTGCGTGAACGGGTCGCCCGGCTTCAGCGAAAACGCGAAGCGGGTCGCGGCCTCCTGCTTCGGATCCTCGGTGCCGACCGGGCCCTTGAACGTCAGGTCGACCGTCGACACGACGGTCTGCGGCCCCGGATCGACGGCGACGCGCACGTCCCGCTTGCCGTCGCGCGTGCGCACGTCGGTGCGCACGACCGGCGAAAAATAGCCGGCCGTCGCGGTCAGGTCGCGCACCTGCTGCGGTGTCGCGGTCACGAGGAAGTCGAACTGGTCGTCGCTGATGTCGTCGCGCTTCGCGAAGCGCGCGATGTCGAGATGGGCCTTGAGGAGCTTGCGGATCGAGCGCGGCGCGTCGATGTCGACGTCGTACTTCGCGTAGGCCGGCAGCACGACGAACGCGGCGAGACAGCCGACGAGGGCTGCCCGGGCCGCCGCACCGGCGCCGCGCCGTGCGCGACGACCGGGGTGTCGGGCCGCGCGCGGGCTCGTCTCATGCGTCGTGTGTGCTTGCTGGTTCGCGTGACCCGCCAAATATGACCTCACCCTCGGTTGTCGTGATTCCGTGGAAAACCCTGTATTTGACCACAAGGCGGCGGCCCTGCCCGCGCGGGCCCCGCTTTGACGCTTGCGCGCAACGACGCGCGCACGGGCGCGGCCGGCCGCGCCGCGGGCACCGGCCAGCGGATTCGACGCGCGATTGCCGCCGGCTGTTCCCCGCGATGCGGTAAAATCCCGCCATCGCGAATCCGGCGCATCGTGCGCCGCCCGAAACGGAAAGCCAAGCCATGCCGTACCAGTCCGACGTCACGCAATTCCTGAACCAGCTCAAGCAACAGAAGCCGACGCTCGAAGAAGAGCAGCGCAAGGGCCGCTCCCTGCTGTGGGACAAGCAGCCGATCGACCTCGACGAGCGTGCCGAGCAGCAGGAATCGCGCGTGAAGCAAACGTCCTACGTCTACTACCAGAACTTCTGACGACGTGAGCGCCGCCGACGAGGCCAGCGCCGCCCGGCAGGACGACGCGATCGCCGCGCCCGCGGGCGCCGATTCGACGCCCGACACGGTCGACGGTGTCGCGGCGTTCGCACGCCTGTACGGCGAGCCGCTCTTCAAGCTGCCGCAGGACCTCTACATCCCGCCCGATGCGCTCGAGGTGTTCCTCGAGACGTTCGAAGGCCCGCTCGACCTGCTGCTGTACCTGATCCGCAAGCAGAACTTCAACGTGCTCGACATCCCGATGGCGCAGGTCACCGCGCAATATCTGGGTTACGTCGACCAGATCCGCACGTCGAACCTCGAGCTGGCCGCCGAATACCTGCTGATGGCCGCGATGCTGATCGAGATCAAGTCGCGGATGCTGTTGCCGGTCAAGAAGGCCGACACGGGCGAGGAAGCCGAGGATCCGCGCGCGGAACTCGTGCGCCGCCTGCTCGAATACGAGCAGATGAAGCTCGCCGCGCAACGTCTCGACCAGTTGCCGCAGCTCGGCCGCGACTTCCTGCGCGCCGAGGTCTACATCGAGCAGAGCATCACGCCGCGCTTTCCCGACGTGAACTCGGACGACCTGCGCGCCGCGTGGGCCGACGTGCTCAAGCGCGCGAAGCTCGTCCAGCACCACAAGATCTCCCGCGAGGAGCTGTCGGTGCGCGAACACATGAGCCTGATCCTGCGCAAGCTGCAGAACGCACGCTTCATGGAGTTCGCCGACCTGTTCGACACGTCGCGCGGCGTGCCGGTCGTGGTCGTGAACTTCATCGCGATGCTCGAACTCGCGCGCGAATCGCTCGTCGAGATCACGCAGCCCGAACCGTTCGCGCCGATCTACGTGCGCCTCGCGTACCTGCCCGCGTAAGGCGCCCGCCGCCCCCGCCTCACCCCGCACACCGAAACACGCCGCATCCCGCCGCCGGGCCCGCCCGCGCGGACTGCCTGCGGCGCGCCCGCGTAAAAAGTGAACGATCGTACTTTTTTCGATGCGTCCGGCGGCCAAATCCTCTACAATCCGCCGACGCCCGATGCGCCGCCCGCGCGCCGGCGTTCTCCGCTTCGACCCCGACGCCGCTGTTGCGGCGCCAACGCGCGCCTGCGCGAGGAACCCGCTACCCGATCATGAAAGTCATCAGCTCGATCCAGGAACTGCGCGACCAGTTGCGCGGACAGAACCGCACGGCGTTCGTGCCGACGATGGGCAACCTGCACGAAGGTCACCTGTCGCTGATGCGCCTCGCGCGCCAGCACGGCGACCCGGTCGTGGCGAGCATCTTCGTCAACCGGCTGCAGTTCGGCCCGAACGAGGATTTCGACAAATATCCGCGCACGCTGCAGGACGATATCGAGAAGCTGCAGAAGGAAAACGTCTACGTGCTGTTCGCGCCGACCGAGCGCGACATGTATCCGGAGCCGCAGGAGTACCGCGTGCTGCCGCCCGACGACCTCGGCGGGATTCTCGAGGGCGAGTTCCGCCCCGGCTTCTTCGCCGGCGTGTGCACGGTCGTCACCAAGCTGATGTCCTGCGTGCAGCCGCGCGTCGCCGTGTTCGGCAAGAAGGATTACCAGCAGCTGATGATCGTGCGCCGCATGTGCCAGCAGCTCGCGCTGCCGGTCGAGATCATCGCGGCCGAGACCGTGCGTGACGAGGACGGCCTTGCGCTGTCGTCGCGCAACCGCTACCTGACGACCGACGAGCGCAAGGAAGCGCCCGAGCTCGCGAAGACGCTGCAACGCGTGCGCGAGAGCGTGCTCGGCGGCGAGCGCGACCTCGGCACGCTCGAGCAGCACGCGCGCACGCATCTGGCCGAGCGCGGCTGGGCGCCCGACTACATCGCGATCCGCCGCCGCGCGAACCTGATCGCGCCGAGCGCCGCCGAGCTCGAAGCCGGCGAGCCGCTCGTCGTGCTCGCGGCCGCGAAGCTCGGCGCGACGCGCCTGATCGACAACCTGGAAATCTGACGGGCCGCCCGCCCTCGCCTCACACGCATCACGGAGATACCATGCAGCGCCACATGCTCAAATCGAAGATCCACCGCGCGGCCGTCACGCACTGCGAGCTGCATTACGAAGGCTCGTGCGCGATCGACGAAGACCTGCTCGAAGCGGCGGGCCTGATCGAAAACGAACGGATCGACATCTGGAACATCAACAACGGCGAGCGCTTCTCGACCTACGCGATCAAGGGCGAGCGCGGCAGCGGGATGATCTCGCTGAACGGCTCGGCCGCGCGCCGCGCGCAACTCGGCGACCTCGTGATCATCGCTGCGTTCGCGATGGTCGACGAAGCCGAGCTGCAGGCCGGCTGGAAGCCGAAGCTCGTGTTCATCGACGAAGGCAACAAGATCAAGGGCCACCGCGACCACGTGCCGACGCAGAACTGGACCTGATTCACGCGGCGGCCGGCGTATCGCGGCGCGCCGGATCGCTGCCGCGGCGCCCCGCGCGCCGGGGCGGCCGAAGCCGCGCAGCCGCATACGTACGAAGGGCCTGATCCGGCACGCTGCCGAATCAGGCCCTTCTTCATTGGAGCGGGAACCGACCGAATTCGACCGGCTGCGCCGCGCGGGTTCGCCTCGCGCGCTCAGGACGCCTTCGCGACCTTCTCCGCTTTCGGTGCACGGCGCTCGGCCCATTCGACGATCGGCCGCCACTGCTCGAGATCCTTCTCGACGCGGCTCTTCGCGACGTCCCACAGCGTCAGGCCGTGCGCGGCAATCTGCACGTAGTTCTGCGTGTCGCGCACGTAGCCGAGCACCGGCAGCCCGAGCCCTTCGACGAAACGGTGCAGCTGGTCGGACGAGCGCGTGCGCGCGTCGACCCGCATCCCGACGATCCCGACCTCGACGCTGCCCTTGCGCACGGCCTTCTCGCCGGCGAGGCGCTCCAGAAACTGCTGGGTCGCGAGAATATCGAACATCGACGGCTGCAGCGGCACGATCACCTTGTCGGCGAGCTGCAGCGCGACGTTGAGCCGGTTGCCGTGCAGCCCGGCCGGCGTGTCGATCACCGCATATTCGAGGCCGCGCGGCGGCTTCGACGGCGCATCCGGGTCGAGCTCCCACGCCTCGATCGGCGGCAGGCCGGCCGGCCGCAGGTCGAGCCACGCATGCGCGGACTGCTGCCGGTCCAGATCGGCGAGCGCGACCCATGCGCCCTGCGCCGCGAAATAGCCGGCAAGATTGGTGGACAGCGTGCTCTTCCCCACGCCGCCCTTCGGATTCGCCACCACGATGACCGTCATGAATTCCCCCGAAAAAGCCGTGCGGCGCCTGCCGCCCTGGCAGGCGCCGCTCGATTGCGGATACAGGGAGCGATGATATCGGCAAACGGGGTGTCACCGGAACGGGTTGCGCCGAAGCCCCCCCGTTTATGCGGTCCGCGTCGCGGCGCGCGGTGCGCCGAGCGCGAACGCACCGCCGCCCAGCAGCGCCTGCACGGCCAGCGTGACGGCCCAGAACGCCGGGTATTCCCAGCCGCCGTTCGGCGACGCGAAGCTCCAGCCGTTCGGCAGATGCGCGGACACCGCGCCGAGCATGAACGGCAGCAGCACGAGTGCGGCGATCCGCACGCGGAAGCCCGCGAGCAGCGCGAGGCCGCCCGCCAGTTCGACGACGGTGGTGACATACGCGAGCCAGCCCGGCAGGCCGATCGACGCGAAAAACTGCGCGGTGCCGGGCAGCGTGAAGACGAACACCTTCTGCGCGACGTGCGCGAGGTACAGCACGCCGAGTGCGACACGCAGCAGCGTCGCGCCGAGATCGTTCAGGCGATTGGGGTTCATGGCGAATTCCTTCGTGAGTGGATGGGAATGGATCGCACTCTATTCGAATCGATTCGACCAATAAATATGCATTTCGGCTTTAACTGATTCCCGAATGGAACGAATCGGATCATGAAAAAGGGCATGACCGATCATGCCCCGATGCCTGCACCCCTGCGAACCTCAGCCGCCGCTCTTGCCCTGGGCGGCGTCGCCCGAGCCGGCCGGCCCGCCGCCCGGTGCATACGAATCACACGCGTGCGCAAACGCCGACGCGCCCAGCAGCACCGCGAGCAGCACACTCAACCACCATCGACCCTTCATCGTCGCGCTCCTTCGGGCGGACCTCCGCCCATCTGAGTTGTACGCGATCCGCCGCAAAATGCCAGGCCGGCACGCCATGCGTCAGCGGAACTCGGCGTACAGCGCGCGCAGGTCGAGATGCTCGGCGAACGAATCGGCCAGCCGCTCCAGCGACGCCTCGCGCAGCGCCGGATAGTCGATGCGTTCCGCGCCGTCGAGCCCCGCCCATGCGAGCAGTGCCGCGCACGCGTCGGGCGCGTCGAACAGCCCGTGCACGTAGGTCGCGAGGATCTGCCCGTCGGCCGACCGTGCGCCGTCCGGGCGCACGCCGCCCGGTGCGTCGCCCGTCGCCAGTTCCAGCGCGGGCGCCGCGAGCGCGGGCCCGCGCGTGTCGCCCATGTGGATTTCGTAGCCGTGCACCGCGGCCGCGCCCGGCAGCGCGAGCTGCCCGGTCACGTTCTTCAGCGTCTTGTCCGGCTGCAGCGTCGTGTCGAAATCGAGCAACCCGAGCCCCGCCACGCTGCCGGGCGCCCCTTCGAGGCCGAGCGGATCGTCCAGCGTGCGGCCGAGCATCTGCATCCCGCCGCAGATGCCGATCACCTTGCCGCCATAGCGCAGGTGCCGGCGGATCACCGCGTCCCAGCCCGCGTCGCGCAGCCACGCGAGATCGCGCTGCACGCTCTTCGAGCCGGGCAGGATCAGCAGGTCGGCGTCCGGCACCGGGCCGCTCTTCCAGTACGTGAACTCGACCTGCGGATGCGCACGCAGCGGGTCGAAATCGGTATGGTTGCTGATCCGCGGCAAGGCGGGCACCACCACGCGCAGCACGCCGGCATCGCCGCGCGCGGCGGCGCTGCGCGCCTGCGACGGCAGCATGTCCTCGGCATCGAGCATCAGCCCGTGCAGGTACGGCAGCACGCCGAATACCGGCTTGCCCGTCTGCGCGCGCAGCCAGTCGAGGCCCGGTTCGAGCAGCCTGATGTCGCCGCGAAAGCGGTTGATGACGAAGCCGCGCACGCGCGCGCGCTCGCTGTCCGACAGGCACGCGAGCGTGCCGACCAGGTGCGCGAACACGCCGCCGCGGTCGATGTCGGCCACCAGCACGACCGGGCAGTCGACGCGCTCGGCGAAGCCCATGTTCGCGATGTCGCCTTCGCGCAGGTTGATTTCGGCCGGGCTGCCCGCGCCTTCGACGAGCACCGTGTCGTAGCCGGCGCGCAGCCGCGCGTAGGACTCGAGCACCGCGTCGAACGCGACCGGCTTGTAGTCGTGGTAAGCACGCGCGTCGAGGTTCATGCGCGCCTTGCCGTGAATGATCACCTGCGCGCCGCGGTCGCTGGTCGGCTTCAGCAGCACCGGATTGAAATCCGTATGCGGCGCGACGCCGGCGGCCAGCGCCTGCAGCGCCTGCGCGCGGCCGATCTCGCCGCCGTCGGCCGTCACCGCGCTGTTCAGTGCCATGTTCTGCGGCTTGAACGGCGCGACCCGCGCGCCCGCACGGCGCGCGAGGCGGCACAGGCCCGCGACGAGCGTGCTCTTGCCCGCGTCGGACGTCGTGCCCTGGATCATCAACGTGCCGTGCGGCTGCGGTTCGGGTGCGTTCATCGTGTGCAAAGTCGTGGCGAAGCAAACGCGCATTATCGCCCGCGTGCGGCCGCCCGCGCCGTTACAATCACGCGATGATTCCGCACGACCTCACCTTCGTCCTCGGCGGCGCGCGCTCGGGCAAGAGCGCGCACGCCGAGCGGCTCGCCGCCGACAGCGGCCGCCCCGTCACCTACATCGCGACCGCGGCCGCGACGGCCGCCGACGCCGAATTCGAACGGCGCATCGCGCATCACCGCGCGCGCCGGCCGGCCGACTGGGGTTTCGCCGACGCGCCCGTCGACCTCGCCGGCACGCTCGCGCGGCTCGACGATCCGCACGCGTGCCTGCTCGTCGACTGCCTGACGCTGTGGCTCACGAACCTGCTGTGCCCGCTCGACGGCGAACCGCTCGACGATGCGCAGTACGCGGCGCAGGTCGGGCGGCTCGAGCACGCATTGCGCGGCGCGCGTGCGAAGGTGATCGTCGTCAGCAACGAAATCGGGCTCGGCGTCGTGCCGCTCGGGTCGGTCACGCGCCGCTACGTCGACGAACTCGGGCGCCTGAACCAGCGCGTCGCCGCGCTCGCGACGCGCGTGACGCTGCTGGTCGCCGGGCTGCCGCTCGAACTCAAGGCCGGAGCGCCGTCATGCTGATGCTGTCGCTGCCGCTCGTCGCGATGCTCGCGGTCGCGGCCGCGATCGTCGATCGTGTGATCGGCGAACCGGCCGGCTGGCATCCGCTCGTCGCGTTCGGCCGGCTTGCCGCGCGCATCGAAGGCGCGCTGAACACGGGCCGGCGCGGCCGCGTGGTCGGCGTCGCCGCATGGGTCGCGGCCGTGGTGCCGCCGGTGGCCGTCGCCGCGTGGCTCGCGGCCGTGCTGCCCTGGCCGCTCGCGGCCGCGCTGCACGTCGCGCTGCTGTGGTTCGCGCTCGGCGCGAAGAGCCTCGCCGACCACGTCGCGCCGATCGCCGCCGCGCTGCTGCGGCACGATCTCGATGCCGCACGCGCGCTGACCGCACGGATCGTGTCGCGCGACACGAGCGCAGCCGACGAAGGCGCGCTGTCGCGCGCGGCCGTCGAATCGGCCCTCGAGAACGGCAACGACGCGATCTTCGGCGCGCTCTTCTGGTTCGTCGTCGCCGGCGGCCCCGGCGCGCTGCTGTTCCGGCTCGCGAACACGCTCGACGCGATGTGGGGCTATCGCACGCCGCGCTTCCTGACCTTCGGCTGGGCCGCCGCGCGACTCGACGACGCGCTCAACTGGATTCCCGCACGCGTCACCGCCGCGAGCTACGCGCTGCTCGGCGACACGGCCGCCGCGTGGCGCTGCTGGCGCACGCAGGCGCGCCACTGGGACAGCCCGAACGCGGGCCCCGTGATGGCCGCGGGCGCCGGCAGCCTGAACGTGCAGCTCGGCGGCCCGGCCGTCTATCACGGCGAAATCGAAGACCGTCCCGCGCTCGGCACCGGCGCACCGGCGACGGCCGCGCACGTCGTCGCCGCGCTGTCGCTCGTCACGCGCACGCTCGCGCTGTGGCTCGCACTGCTCGTCGCGAGCGGCGCACTCATCCTCGCAACCCATCATGTCTGACGCACGCATCCCGCACGGCGGCAACCTGCACGAAGCCGCGCGCCGCCACGGCATTCCGTATGACGCCTGGCTCGACCTGTCGACCGGCATCAATCCGGTCGGCTATCCGGTGCCGCCGGTCCCGGCCGACGCATGGCGCCGGCTGCCCGACGACGGCGACACGCTCGCCGCATGCGCGGCCCGCTACTACGGCGCACCCGATGCCGCGCACGTGCTGCCGGTCGCCGGCAGCCAGGCCGCGATCCGCGCGTTGCCCGCGCTGCTGCCGGCCGGCGACGCCGGCGTCGCGCCGCTCGCGTACGGCGAATACGCGCCTGCCTTCGCGCGCCACGGCCATCGTGTCGTCCCGCTCGACATCGCCTCGGACGCGTTGCCTGCGACGCTGCGTCACGTCATCGTCGGGAATCCGAACAATCCGACTGCCGAGTTCGTTCCGACCGAACGGCTGCTCGGCTGGCATGCGCAACTGTCGGCACGCGGCGGCACGCTGATCGTCGACGAGGCCTTCGCGGATACGGGCGCCACGCCATCGCTCGCGCAGTACGCCGATCGTCCGGGCCTCGTCGTGCTGCGCTCGGTCGGCAAGTTCTTCGGGCTCGCCGGCATTCGCGCGGGCTTCGTGCTCGCGCGTCCCGAGCTGATCGCCGCGCTGCGCGACATGCTCGGCGCGTGGACCGTCAGCGGCCCCGCGCGTCACGCGGTCGCCGCCGCGTTCGCCGACCGCGCATGGCAGGCCGCCGCGCGCGAGCGGCTCGCGGCCGACGGCGCACGCCTCGCCGCGCTGCTGCGCACACACGGCTTCGCGGTGCACGCGACGCCGCTGTTCAGCTGGACAGACGACCCGCGCGCCGCCGCGCTGCATACGGCACTCGCCACGCACGGAATCTGGACGCGGCACTTCGCGCAACCGTCGAGCGTGCGCGTCGGCCTGCCGGGCAACGAAGCCGAATGGCTGCGCGTCGCCGACGCGCTCGCGCAGTGCGTGCCGACGCTGCAACGGGCATCCGCATGAACGCCCGCCCGTTGCGCCGGTTGCCGGCGCTCGCGATGCTGGTCGCGCTCGCGCCCTTCGCTCACGCCGACATCACGACCCGCGACGATGCAGGCAATGCCGTCACGCTGCCCGCACCGGCGCAACGCGTGATCAGCCTCGCGCCGCATGCGACCGAACTGGTCTATGCGGCCGGCGGCGGCACGAAGCTGGTCGGCACGGTCACGTACAGCGACTACCCGCCCGCCGCGCAGGCCGTGCCGCGCGTCGGCGACAACAAGGCGCTCGACCTCGAGCGGATCGCCGCACTGAAGCCCGACCTGATCGTCGTCTGGCGGCACGGCAATGCCGAGCGGCAGACCGATGCGCTGCGTGCGCTGCACATTCCGCTGTTCTTCAGCGAACCGAAGCATCTCGACGACGTCGCGACGTCGCTGCGCCGTCTCGGCACGCTGCTCGGCACGGAACCGGTCGCCGACGCGGCCGCGGCATCGTTTTCGCGCAACATCGCGGCGCTGCGCGCGCGTTACGCGGCGCGCCCGCCCGTCACGATGTTCTTCCAGGTATGGGACCGGCCGCTGACGACGCTCAACGGCGCGCATCTGTTCAACGACGTCGTCACGCTGTGCGGCGGCCGTAACGTGTTCGCGGCGCTGAAGCCGCTCGCGCCGACCGTCACCGACGAGGCCGTGCTTGCGGCGAATCCGGAAGCGATCGTGACGACGAGCGCCGGCGCGACACGCTCGGACGCGCCGCTGCCGAGCCTCGCGCGCTGGCGTGCATGGCCCGCGCTGACGGCCGTGGCGCGCAACAACCTGTTCGCGATCGACGGCGATCTGCTGACGCGGCCGTCGCCGCGGATCGCGCAAGGCGCGGCCGCGCTGTGCGAGGATCTCGACGCGGCGCGGACGCGGCGGCCGGCGCGCTGATTTCGGGCCTTGATGCGCTCGCCCGCGTCAGACGAGCACGCGACTGCCTACGCGTCCCAGTGGACGACTTCCCACGTGCGGGCGGCATCCTCCATGCGCAACCAGACGACGCCGCCCGTCGGCACCGGTCGTGACAGCAGCGTATCGAGCGGCACGCGCAGCGCATGCGATGCGAAGGCGCGAATAACGCCCGCGTGCGTGATCGCCCATTGCGGCGCGTCGGCCTGTGCGACCTCGCCGGCCACGCGCGCCACGCGCTCGACGAACCGCGCGACGCTTTCGCCGCCATGCGCGCACGCATGCATCAGGTCGGCCGCCCACGCATCGAGCGCGGCGCGGTCGATGTCGTCCCAGCGCTGCAGTTCCCACGCGCCGAAGTCCATTTCCTGCCAGCCCGCGTCGCGCCGCAGCGGCACGTCGAACGCGTGCGCAAGCCGCTCGGCGACCGACGCGCAACGCGTGAGCGGACTCGTCCAGACCTGCGCGGGCAACGGCGCCCCGAGCGCCGCCAGACGCTCGCGCATGGTCCGCGCCCCCGCCTCGGCCGGTGCGGCGAGCGGCACGTCGCTGCGTCCGTAGCACACGCCCTGCTCGACAGCGACGGCCGGATGGCGAATCAGGACGAGATCCATCCGAGCACCACGAGATAGATCGCCAGCTCGCTCAACTGCTGCGCGAAGCCGAGGCAGTCGCCCGTATAACCGCCGATCCGCTTCACGAAATAGCGGGCCGCCCATGCGCGCACGAGCACGAGCGCGACGACGGCCGCGACGCCCGCGCGCCAGTCCGGCCAGAACAGCCACGGCAACCCGAATGCGGCCACGACGCAGGCCGCGCGCGCGCCCATGCGCTGTGCAACCGGTTTTGCCTTGCCTTCCGGCCGGACGTAGTCGAGCGACATCAGCAGGCTCACGGCCGCCGCGCGGCTCGCCGCATGCGCGGCGATCATCGTCCACGCGGCGCGCAGCGGCGGCATGGCCGCGAGCGCCTGCCATTTCAGGCCGAGCGCGATCACGAGCGCGGCCGCGCCGAACGTGCCGATGCGCGAATCGTGCATGATCCGCAGCACGTCGTCGCGCGCGTAGCCACCGCCGAACGCATCGCAGCTGTCGGCCAGGCCATCCTCGTGGAATGCGCCGGTCGCGAGCAGCGTCGCGGCCATCGACAGCCCGACCGCGATCGACGCCGGCAGCACGCGCAGCGCCGCGAGATAGACGAGCGCGCCCCATGCGCCGACGCACGCACCGACCAGCGGGAAGTAGCGTGCGGCCTGATCGAGATCGCCGGCCGCGTAGCCGATCGCGCGCGGCACCGGCACGCGCGTGAAATAGCCGAGCGCGACGAAGAAGTAGCGCAGTTCGGCGCGTACGCCCTGCGCGCGTTCAGGCGTCACGATTGTCGACGCCCGCGGATTCGAAGCTCGCCATCTCGGTGAGGAACGCAGCCGCCGCGCGCACCAGCGGCAGCGCGAGCGCGGCGCCCGTGCCCTCGCCGAGCCGCAGGTCGAGCGCGAGCAGCGGCTTCGCGCCGAAATGCTCGAGCATGCGCCGGTGCCCGGCCTCGTGCGACGCATGCGAGAACACGCAGTAGTCGCGCACGCCGGGCGCGATGCGCTCGGCGACGAGCAACGCGGCCGTCGCGATGAAGCCGTCGACTAGGATCGTCATCCGCTCGCTCGCAGCCGCGAGATACGCGCCCGTCATCATCGCGATCTCGAAGCCGCCGAACGTCGCGAGCACGTCGAGCGGCGCGATCGCATGCGAATGCCGGACGAGCGCGCGGCCGAGCACCGCGCGCTTGTGCGCGAGCCCCTGGTCGTCGAGACCCGTGCCGCGCCCGACGCACGCGTCGATCGGCACGTCGAGCAGACGGCTCATCAGGCACGCGGCCGACGACGTGTTCGCGATCCCCATTTCGCCGAAGCCGATCACATTCGTGCCGAGCGACGCGTGCACGCGCACGCGCGCGGCACCCGCGGCGAGCGCCGTTTTCGCCTCGTCGTGCGTCATCGCGGGTTCGACCGCGAAATTGCGCGTGCCGCGCGCGACCGGCAGCGACACAAGCCGGTCGGACACCGGCAGCGGCGACGCGACGCCCGCATCGACGATCTCGAGCACGCTCTGCGCGACGCCCGAGAACGCATTGATCGCCGCGCCGCCGGCCAGGAAGTTCGCGACCATCTGCGCGGTGACCGACTGCGGATACGGGCTCACGCCCTCGGCCGCGATCCCGTGGTCGCCGGCGAACACGATCGTCACGGGACGCTGCACGTGCGGCCGCTCGGTGCGCTGGATCAGGCCGATCTGCAGCGCGAGCGCCTCGAGCTGGCCGAGGCTGCCGGGCGGCTTGGTCTTGTGATCGATCACATGCTGCAGACGCTTGCGCAGCGTGTCGTCGAGCGGCGCGATCGCGGGCGGGAAGTCGGTCGGGTTCGTCATCGGAAGGTTGCCTCGTTGGTGCGGCCGCTGCCGCGCATCGAAAGAAGGAAGTTCATCGTCGCTCGGGCCACGCGGGCAGCAGCGCATCGCGACCGTTCTCGCGGATCAGCACGAGCGGATAGCCGAACGCGTCGCTCGCGCGCGCCGGCGTCAGCACGTCGAGCACGGGGCCCGCCCACGCATGGCCGCGGCCGTCGAGCAACAGCGCGTGCGTCGCGAAACGCCGCGCGAGATTCAGGTCGTGACACGAGAACAGCACCGTGCGCGGGCCCGCGTCGAGCCACGCGGCCAACGCGGTCAGGCCGTCGATCTGGTGATGCAGGTCGAGATGCGCGAGCGGCTCGTCGAGCAGCATCAGCGGCGCGTCCTGGCACAGCGTCGCGGCCAGCGCGACACGCTGCCGCTCGCCGCCCGACAGCGACAGCACGTCGCGCGACGCGAGCGCGCTCAGCCCGAACGTCGCGAGCGCGTCGCGCGCTGCCGCGCGGTCTGCCTCGCGCTCCCAGCCCCAGCCGCCGAGATACGGAAAGCGGTTGAGCAGCACCGTGTCGAATACCGTCGCGCTAAAAGCGTCGTGCAGTTGCTGCGGCATCAGCGCGCGGCGCCGGGCGAGCTGTTCGGGCGGCCAGGCGGCGAGCGGCCGGCCGTCGATCTCGACCTGCCCGCCGGCGGGCCGCTGCAGGCCCGCCAGCGTCGCGAGCAGCGTCGTCTTGCCGGCGCCGTTCGGCCCCGCGACACACCAGATCTCGCCGGGCCGGAACACCTGCGTGAAGCCGTCGAGCAGGGTCCGTGCGCCGGCCCTCAGCGTGAGGTCGAGCGCCGCATAGGTCATGTCGCCGGCGGTGTGCGGCGAGACATGCGTCATCGCATCGGTCTCCTCAGCAACATCCACAGGAACACCGGCACACCGATCAACGCGGTCATCACGCCGACCGGCAATTGCGCGGGCGCGATGGCGGTGCGCGCGAGCAGGTCGGCCGCCATCACGCCGCCGCCGCCCGCGAGCATCGCGGCGGGCAGCAGCATGCGCTGGTCGTTGCCGAATGCGAGCCGCAGCGCGTGCGGCACGACGAGGCCGACAAAACCGATCGTGCCGGCCGTCGTCACCGCGGCCGCGGCGGCCAGCGACGCGACGAGGTAGATCCGCATGCGCAGCCGCGCGACCGGCACGCCGAGCGCGAGCGCGGTCGCGTCGCCACGCAGCAGCACGTTGAGCTGCGGCGCGGCCGGCAGCGCGACGCAGGCGGCCAGCAGCAGCGCGCCCCATGCGAACCAGGGCGCCGTCACGCCGTTCAGATCGCCCGTCAGCCAGAAGATGATGCCGCGCAGCCGCGCGTCGGGCGCGAGCGACAGCAGCAGCGTGACGAGCGCGCCCCACCCGGCCGCGATCACGACCCCCGTGAGCAGCAGCCGCGGCGACGCGTCGCGCGCATCGCCGCGCCACAGTTCGCGGCGCGCAAGCCCGAGCACGAGCGCGACCGACACGAGCGCGCCGGCGAACGCGGCCGCATCGACGAGCCACCACGCGGCGCCCGCGATCATCGCGACGAGCGCGAAGCCGGCCGCGCCGCCCGACACGCCGAGCACGTACGGTTCCGCGAGCGGATTGCGCAACAGCACCTGCAGCAGCGCACCGGCCAGCGCGAGCAGCGCGCCGCACGCGAAGCCCGCGAGCGCACGCGGCAGCCGCAACGTGCGCACGATGTCGGCGAGCAGTGCGTCGCCGCCGTGCGGCACGAGCGACGCGAGCGCCTGCCACGGCGACATCGGCACGCTGCCGATCGACAGCGACGCGACGAACAGCAACGCGACCACGGCCGCGAGCGCGACCCAGATCGCGGCGGCACGTGCGGCGCTCATGCGCCGCACGGCATCGCGCATGACGCGTGACGCTTTCGCTGACCGTCATGGCCGGCCGGGCGCGGCACCGGCGTCGCGCTCCGGCGTGTCGTAGGCATACGCAAGCTCGTCATCCTCGTCGAACAGGTTGTTGATGCGTGCACGGACGAACCGTGCCCGGTGATGTCATCGCACGCACGGTCAGGATGCCATGCGCGGCATGACGCATGATTCACGGCCGGCGACGCCCCATACCGCGCGCGACGATCGGCACCCGGATTCCGCATTTCGTCGCCCGGGACCCGCGATGCGGCGGCCGGCCGCGTGCCGGTCGCACCGACGTGACACGCGCGCGATCCGTCGCGCCGCATCCTCGCACGGCCCACGTTCTGCGCAATATAGTGGAAGCCGCCGCAGCGGGTCGATCGGCATCGCGCTTGCGTCACCGTCAGGCACGCTCGGTGCGGCAACCACGGCGGCCGGCAGCAAGGGGACAGCGTCGCGCCACGCGACCGGGCGCGGTGCCGCGACGACCGGCGTCGTCGCCGATCCGGACGAATCGGCGTGCGCTGCGCTCCGCGCGATGGCGGCAGGCGACATTGCGCAGCGTGCGCCGCACGCCGTGCGAACGATTGGGGTCAGCATCGAAGACAAGTCCCGTGAAGCACTGCGCGCCCCGCTTCCCCGCGGGCCGTGCGTCATGAAGCCGTGCAGGCTCCTCGCCTCGGCCGGTATCCGGGCTGGCGGCGTACCGGCTCGCCTTCCCGCGCGTATCACGCGCAGTGGCCCGCGCCAGCGTGCGACCTGCACGCGAAACGCACCCGAGCCGGCCTGCGTCATGCGACGCGGCCGCTTACCGTTGCGGGGGCAGCGCAGGTTGGCGAACTCCGGGCGGAGCACGCGCCCTGCTTCCCGTTTAACCGCGCGACGCACGCGCGAGCACCGAGGCGGCGCCAGTTTAGGAGCGGGCCGCGCGAGCGTCAAGGAAGCGTCCGGACGCATGCGGAACACGTGCCGGACCCGTGTATTCGCGGCAAGAAGCGGGGGTGTTACGACTGGAAACGTTACAGATGTCGGAATGCGCGTTATTCCGCGCTAAAATGCTGGGTCTTTAGAGGACGCAGCAAATGCTCAACGAACTCGAAACTTTATCTCAAAATATTGGCCGTCTGATCTCGCTGAACAAGCGCTATCACTCGGAACGGCTCGCGCTCGAGGAGCAGGTCGCGCAATTGCGCGCGGAAGCGGACACGGTCCGCGCGGAACTCGCGCAACTGCGCGACGAACGCAATGCGCTCGCGGCCGAGCGCGACACGCTGTCGGCAAAGATCGACGACGCCCAGGTCAAACTGAATGCGATTCTCGAAAAGCTGCCGCGCACGAAGAGCGCGGAGCAAGCCGACAACCAGCTCGACCTGCTGGATGCGCAGGCGCGCACGGACAGCGACGACGCGGCCAGCCACGGAGAACATGCATGAGCACCAAGCAGATCGAAGTCTCGATTCTCGGTCAGCCCTATCGGCTCGCCTGTTCGGCCGAGACCGAAGCGGCGCTGCTCGAGGCCGTCGCACGCGTCGACGCAGAAATGTCGAAGATCCGCGCGAACAGCTCGGTGCGCGGCACCGACCGCATCGCGGTCATGGCCGCGCTGTCGCTCGCGTCCGAATTGCTGCGGCTGCAAACGAGCGTGCGTCACGGTGAAGCATTTCCGGCGGAAGAAATCCGTCGTACAATGCACCAGATGAACGAACAACTCGGCGCGGTGCTCGCACAGCACGAGACGCAGTAACGTTTGATCGATGCGTCGATTCCCCTTGATCTCGGCGATCAACGGTGGTCAAATTGGCGCAACGAAACACAGTTCAGTCAGCTTCCCTGCCTGGTTCGCCAAGGTCATATATTCCTTGAACCAATGCCATGTGCACGGTTGCGGAAATTTGTAGCACGGGCGCGCGCGTCACTCTGTCTGATGTACCCGAAGTGCTGCTAACTGCGACCAATTCTGAACCCCAGGTTCAGGATGCCGGCCTAGCGGCCAAGGCGGGGGCCTATTCAACGGCATCGGGAAGTCCCGATGCCGTTTCCTTTTGCAGCAGCCCTTTCTGCGTCGATCACGATCCATGCAATACTGGCTGATGAAGTCCGAACCGGACGAAGCAAGCATCGACGATCTCGCGCACGCGCCGCAGCACTCGCTGCCGTGGACCGGCGTGCGCAACTATCAGGCGCGCAATTTCATGCGCGACACGATGAAGATCGGCGACGGCGTGCTCTTCTATCATTCGAGCTGCCCGGAACCGGGCATCGCGGGCCTCGCCGAAGTCTCGTCGACGCCCTACCCCGACCCCACCCAGTTCGATCCGGCAAGCCCGTATTACGATCCGAAGTCGACGCAGGAGGCACCGCGCTGGCTGCTCGTCGACGTGCGCTTCGTGAAGAAGTCGCCGCTCGTGCCGCTCGCCGCGCTGCGCGAACACGACGAACTCGCCGACATGCGCGTGCTCGCACGCGGCAACCGGCTGTCGATCACGCCCGTCACGCGTGCCGAGTGGCGCTTCATCACCGAAAAGCTGATGAAGTAGGCGTACGCAGCAAGCACACGCCAAAGGTCAAATCCGGTCAACACGCGCCACCGCCACGGAACTCGCGGCGCGTTCGCGCAGCCTAAGCAACCGCTGTCGCCGCGATCGGGCGGCGGCCGTTTTTCGTCGCGCGGTACGCCCGCGTCGCGCACGCGTGATCCGCGTGCGCGCCCTCGCACAAGGAGTCCAACAATGACCAAGAAATCCGCACTCGCGCTGTCGCTCGCCCTCGCCGCCGCCGTGCCCGTCGCGCTGACGCTCGCGTCGCCCGCCGCGCATGCGCAGACCGCG
This sequence comes from Burkholderia sp. Bp8994, assembly GCF_003853805.1. Taxonomy (NCBI): domain Bacteria; kingdom Pseudomonadati; phylum Pseudomonadota; class Betaproteobacteria; order Burkholderiales; family Burkholderiaceae; genus Burkholderia; species Burkholderia sp. Bp8994. The sequence goes on along the minus strand of NZ_QTQH01000025.1, from coordinate 33,657 downwards.
AACCCGCACTTCCCGGAGCCGGCGGGCGTGCTGTCGCTGTCGTCGCAGGCCAGCGCCGACGTGCCGCAGGACATCATCCACATCACGCTGTTCTACGAACAGCAGGCGAAAGACCCGGGCAGCCTGACGTCGGCGCTGAACCAGCGCGCCGACGCCGCGCTCGCGCAGGCGAAGGGCGTGTCGGGCGTCACCGCGCACACCGGCGCGTTCTCCGTCTATCCGAGCACCGATCGCGACGGGAAGATCTCCGCATGGCGCGGTCGTACCGAAGTCGTGCTCGAATCGCGCGATTTCGCGGCGGCGTCGAAGCTCGCGGGCCAGTTGTCGAACCAGATGCAGATCGCGAACGTCGAGTTCTCGTTGTCACCCGAAGCGCAGCGCGCGGCCGAGCAGAAGCTCACGACCGAAGCGATCAAGTCGTTCCGCGCACGCGCGGACGAAGCCGCGAAGGCGTTCGGCTACAACAGCTACTCGATTCGCGACGTGAACGTCGGCGGCAGCCGCAACGTGCAGCCGTACCCGCGCATGATGGCGATGGCCGCCGCACCGATGGACAGCGCGAAGATGAGCGCGCCGATTTCGGTCGAAGGCGGCAAGGCGACCGTGTCGGTCACGGTCAACGGCTCGGTGCAGATGAAGTAACGCGCATTGCGCAACACGCGGCAGATGTGAAAACGCCGGCCCTCGGGCCGGCGTTTTTCGTTTGCGATCCTGCGATCGACGCGCACGCCGATCGTGCGCGTCCGCATCGCATCAGGCATCACGCATCACGTGCCATGCATCACACGACTCGCACGTGACGCAACCGCATCACGCCGCGACATCACGCGACCGCATTCGCCGCGCGACGGCGATACGCCCACACCAGCAACGCGACGCCCGCGAGGATCATCGGCAACGACAGCCACTGCCCCATCGACAGGCCGAGCGCGAGCAGGCCGAGGAAGTCGTCCGGTTCGCGCGCGAATTCGACCGTGAAACGCGCGAGCCCGTAGCCGATCAGGAACAGCGCGGAGATCGCACCCATCGGCCGCGGCTTGCGCGAGAAGAAGAACAGCACGAAGAACAGCGCAATGCCTTCGAGCGCGATTTCGTAGAGCTGCGAAGGATGGCGCGGCAGCATCTGGTACTGCATGAACACGTCGGCCAGATGCCACTTCTCGACGAGCGCCGGATGCTTCGGCAGCCATGCCGCGTCATCGCGCATCGCGCCCGGGAACAGCATCGCCCACGGCGCGTTCGGATCGGTCACGCGGCCCCACAGCTCGCCGTTGATGAAGTTGCCGAGCCGCCCGGCCGCGAGCCCGGTCGGCACCATCGGCGCGACGAAGTCGGTGACCTGCAGCCAGTGGCGCTTGCGCTGCCATGCGAACAGCGCCATCGCGAGCGTCACGCCGAGGAAGCCGCCGTGGAACGACATCCCGCCTTCCCACACCTTGAACACGTCGAGCGGATGCGAGAAGTAGAAGTCGGCCTTGTAGAACAGCACGTAGCCGAGCCGGCCGCCGAGCACGGTGCCGAGCACGCCGTAGAACATCATGTCGTCGATGTCCTTCGCGGTCCAGCCCTGCGCCGCGACGTGCGGCAGCTTCAGGCGGATCCGGCCGACGACGATCGCCGCGATGAAGCCGACGAGATACATGAGGCCGTACCAGCGCACGGCCAGCGGCCCGAGGTGGATCGCTACGGGGTCGAAATTCGGGTGAATGATCATGGGTTAGCGATGAAGTTTTCGAATGCGGTACGGCGCTCGCACCGGCGCCGCACCGCGCATTGGACGGCGCCGGCGCGCCATCGTTCGCGTCACGTGGCCAGCCCCTGCGCGCGCACGACGTCGATGAAGCCGGCGAGCACGGGGCTGACGTCGCCCGTGCGCCACACGAGGCCGGTTTCGACGACCGGCGCGTCGCCGGCGAGCGGCCGGTAGACCACGCCGGTGCGCCGCAGGTTACGCAGCGACTGCGGCACCAGTGCGACACCCATGCCGGCCGACACGAGGCTGACGATCGTCTGCATCTGGATCGCCTCCTGGCCGATGCGCGGGGTTTCCCCCGCCGCGCCGTAGCAGCCCGTAATGATGTCATAAAAGCCGGGCGCCAAACGACGCGGGAAGATCACGAGCGGCAGCGCGGCCAGGTCGGCCAGATGCACGGGTTCGTCTTCGGACACGCCGTGCGCCGCGGCCGCCGGCATCGCGACCACCAGCGGCTCGCGCACGACCGGCAGGTACGACAGCCCAGCCGCGTGGCGCGGCGGCACCGGCGGAATCACGAGCCCCGCGTCGATGCGGCCCGCGACGAGTTCGTCGATCTGCACGTCGCTCGTCGCCTCCGCGAGCTGCAGCCGCACTTGCGGATAACGCGCGCCGAACGCGCGCAGCAGCGACGGCAGCAGCCCGTAATCGGCGGTCGACACGAACGCGAGCGACAGCGAACCGGCTTCGCCGCGCGCGAGGCGCCGTGCGAGCGGCGGCAGCGCGTCGGCCGACGCGAGCAGCCGGCGCACGTCGGGCAACAGCGCCGCACCGACCGCCGTCAGCGCGACCGAGCGCTTGGTGCGCGCGAACAGCGCGACGCCGAGCGTGTCCTCCAGTGCCCGGATCGCCTGCGACAGCGGCGGCTGCGTCATCGACAGGCGCTCGGCCGCGCGGCCGAAATGGCGCTCGTCGGCCACGGTCACGAAATAGCGCCACTGGCGCAGGTCCGGCGTCGGTTCGGCCATCTCTCACTCATTCGTAAAACGACTTAATAAGCGACAAATAATATATTGGACATCCCAAACCGGAAACTCCATGCTTGACTGATCCGAACCGGTGCGCCGATCGCGGGCGTCGCCAATACAACGATGGAGTCCCCCATGCCGTACAACCGTCGCTCGAAGCACATCACGCAAGGCGTGGCCCGTTCGCCGAACCGCTCGATGTATTACGCCCTCGGCTACCAGAAGGACGATTTCGACAAGCCGATGATCGGCATCGCGAACGGCCACTCGACGATCACGCCGTGCAACTCGGGCCTGCAGCGGCTGTCCGATGCCGCCGTCGCGGCGGTGAAGGCGGCCGATGCCAACCCGCAGATCTTCGGCACGCCGACGATCTCGGACGGCATGTCGATGGGCACCGAGGGGATGAAGTACTCGCTGGTGTCGCGCGAGGTGATCGCCGACTGCATCGAGACCTGCGTACAGGGCCAGTGGATGGACGGCGTGGTGGTGGTCGGCGGCTGCGACAAGAACATGCCGGGCGGGATGATCGCGCTCGCGCGCCTGAACGTGCCGGGCATCTACGTGTACGGCGGCACGATCCGCCCCGGCCACTGGAAGGGCCGCGACCTGACGATCGTGTCGTCGTTCGAGGCGGTCGGCGAGTTCACCGCGGGCCGGATGTCGCAGGAAGACTTCGAAGGGGTCGAGAAGAACGCGTGCCCGACGTCGGGCTCGTGCGGCGGGATGTACACCGCGAACACGATGAGCTCGTCGTTCGAGGCGCTCGGCATGTCGCTGATGTACTCGTCGACGATGGCGAACCCCGATCAGGAGAAGGTCGATTCGGCCGCCGAATCGGCACGCGTGCTGGTCGAGGCCGTGAAGCGCGACCTGAAGCCGCGCGACATCATCACCAAGGCGTCGATCGAGAACGCGGTATCGCTGATCATGGCGACCGGCGGCTCGACCAATGCGGTGCTGCACTATCTCGCGATCGCGCACGCGGCCGAGGTCGACTGGACGATCGACGACTTCGAGCGCATCCGCAAGCGCGTGCCGGTGATCTGCGACCTGAAACCGTCGGGCCAGTACGTCGCGACCGACCTGCACCAGGCCGGCGGCATCCCGCAGGTGCTGCGGATCCTGCTCGATGCGGGGCTGCTGCACGGCGACTGCATGACGATCACCGGCCGCACGATCGCCGAGGAGCTGAAGGACGTGCCGGGCGTGCCGCGCGCGGACCAGAAAGTGATCTTCCCGATCGATCGCGCGCTGTACAGGGAAGGCCATCTCGCGATCCTGAAGGGCAATCTCGCGGAAGACGGCGCGGTGGCGAAGATCACCGGTCTGAAGAACCCGGTGATCACGGGCCCGGCGCGCGTGTTCGACGACGAGCAAAGCGCGATGGACGCGATCCTCGGCGACCGGATCCGCGCGGGCGACGTGCTGGTGCTGCGCTATCTCGGCCCACAAGGCGGCCCCGGCATGCCGGAAATGCTCGCGCCGACGTCGGCAATCATCGGCAAGGGGCTCGGCGAATCGGTCGGCTTCATCACCGACGGCCGCTTCTCGGGCGGCACCTGGGGGATGGTGGTCGGGCACGTCGCGCCCGAAGCGTTCGTCGGCGGCACGATCGCGCTCGTGCAGGAAGGCGACTCGATCACGATCGACGCGCACCGGCTGGTGCTGCAGCTGAACGTCGACGATGCGGAACTCGCGCGCCGGCGCGCCGCGTGGAAGCAGCCGGCGCCGCGCTACACGCGCGGCGTGCTCGCCAAGTTCGCGGCGCTCGCGCGTCCGGCGAACCAGGGCGCCGTCACCGGCTGATGCGGCGCGCGGGGCATGCGACCCCATTGCGAACGGCCGCCGGGGAAACGCGCAAAACGCGCTTTCCCTTTGCTTTTATAATGCGCGGACCGTGAAGCCGGCCGTCTCCGCCGGCGGAGAACCGCATGAAACAGACGATATTGCGCGCGCTGCTCGTGGCGCTGCTGACCGGCAGCGCGGCGGCGGCACACGCCGACTCGGCCGGCGACGGGTTCGCGCTCGCGCAGCGCAAGAACTGCATGGCCTGCCATGCGGTCGGCAAGCCGCTGATGGGCCCGTCGTTCCACGACATCGCCGGCAAGTACGTGGCGCGCACCGACGCCGTCGATTACCTCGCGCAATCGATCGTGAAAGGCAGCGTCGGGGTGTGGGGTGGCGTGCCGATGCCCGCCAATACGCAGTTGACGAGCGCAGAAGCGCACACGCTCTCGCAATGGGTGCTGTCGCTGCGCTGAACCGGATGACCGGATGCGTACACCGCGCCTTGCGCCCGGCAGCGTTCCGCGCTTGTCGTTGCAACCGGCCGGCAATCGTCAGCGACGATGACTGGAGCCGCGCCCGCGGCCCCTGCGCACGAAACGTGCGGCGGGCTCAGCCTGAATGACCGGTCCGGCGGCGGGCGATCTCCGCATCGACCGCGTCGCGAACCCACTCCATCACTTCGGTTTCGAGCGCCAGCGCCACTTCGCGCGTGATCTGGCCGACGAGCCAGGCCGTATGGTCGTGCAACGCGTCGCGACAGCGGGCCTCGATGGCCTCGCGCCCTTCGCCGGTCAGATAATTCGTCAGCCGATTGCGCAGACGCTCGGCGATATGCTGCGTGTCCTCCACCGTCAGCGCGGCGGCTACATGCGCGTCCGGATGCGACGCGCCGGTGAGTTGAGCGGTAGCCAGCCCGCCGGCAGCCGGTGCAATCACGTGGGACAGCATCGCTTCGCCAGCATCGCGCGGCATCGCGGCAACGCCGGCCTGCTGCGCGTCGTCGGCGGCCAGCGCGGAGCGCAGCGGCGCCTGCGCCGCGGCCGACTCCTCGGCGACGACGTGCCCGGCGGCACCGGGTTGCGCCGGCGCATCGCTGTCGCCCGGCAATTCGACGGTCGGGATGTCCGGCGTCGGCACCGGCTCGACCACCACGAACTCGGGGTCGGTGCCCGGCTGCTCCGGCGCGGCGGACGCCCGAGCCGGATGGCCTGATACCAGCACGTCGGTCAGCACCGGCACCGCGGCAACGTCGTGCGGCGGCGCGTCGGCCGCGGACGAACGCGCCGGCACCGGCTTGCCCGGCACCAGCACGTCGGTCAGCGTCGGGATCGAAGAGGATTCGGCTTGTGTCACGGGAACGCTCCGTCGACGGTTTCGGCTAACTGCCCTGCTTGTAGTTGTTCAGCGCGTAGCCGCGATCGCGATAGAAGCGGTAGCGGTCGCGGCCCGCGGCCAGCTCGTCCGGCGCATTGCCGACCACTTCGAGCAGGCGCTCGAAGCGGGCGAACTGCGCGGGTACGGCCGCGCCGAGGTTCAGCAGCACATGATGATGCGGCGCCTGGTCGAGATCGGCGGCCAGCACGATCGGCGTGCCGGCCGCGTGCGCGCTGTCGACGCCGCAGTGCGGAATGAAATCGAGCGGCGAGAACGTCCAGAGCCGCTCGTCGAGCGCACGCAGGCGCGCGGGCTCCGCGAGCACGACGACCGGCTGCCCGGCCTGGTAGGCCTTGCGCAGCAGCCGGCATGCGTATGCGAGCGAATCGCCGACGTTCGAATGGAAATCGATTCGCGTCATTGCCCGCGTACCCGCATCGTCGTGAGACCTGCCATCACTGGCCGGCGCGGTCGATCAGGAACTGCGCGAGCAGCGGCACCGGACGGCCGGTCGCGCCCTTCGCCGCGCCACCCTTCCATGCGGTGCCGGCGATGTCCAGGTGCGCCCACGGATAGCTGTCGGTGAAGCGCGACAGGAAGCACGCCGCCGTCACGGCACCGGCCGGACGCCCGCCGATGTTCGCGATGTCCGCGAAATTCGACTTCAGCTGATCCTGGTACTCATCGTCGAGCGGCATGCGCCATGCCGGATCGTTCGCTTCGCGCGATGCGTCGAGCAGTTCGCCAGCGAGTGCGTCGTCCTTCGAGAACAGGCCGCTGTTGTGGGCGCCGAGCGCGATCACGCAGGCGCCCGTGAGCGTCGCCACGTCGATCACCGCGGCTGGCTTGAAGCGCTCCGCATAAGTGAGCGCGTCGCACAGGATCAGGCGGCCCTCGGCGTCGGTGTTGAGCACCTCGATCGTCAGCCCCTTCATGCTGGTGACGATGTCGCCCGGCTTGGTCGCGTTGCCGCCCGGCATGTTCTCGCAGGTCGGCACGATCGCGACGACGTTGATCTTCAGGCCCATTTCGGCGACCGCACGCATCGTGCCGAGCACCGAACCCGCGCCGCACATGTCGTACTTCATCTCGTCCATGCCCTCGCCCGGCTTCAGCGAGATGCCGCCCGTGTCGAACGTGATGCCCTTGCCGACCAGCACGACCGGCGCGGCCTTCGCGGCGGCGCCCTGGTAGTGCAGCACGATGAACTGCGGCGGCTCGACCGACGCGCGCGCGACCGACAGGAACGAGCCCATCTTGAGCGCCTGGATCTGCTTCAGGCCGAGCACCTCGACCTTCAGACCCCAATCCTTCGCGATCTTCTTCGCGGTGTTGCCGAGATAGGTCGGCGTGCACACGTTGCCCGGCAGGTTGCCGAGGTCGCGCGTGAGATCCATCCCGTTCGCCAGCGCGACGGCCTGCTTGACCGCCAGCTTGGCGGCCTTCTCATCGGCCGGATCGACGCTGAACACGACGCGCTTGAGCGTGTGCGACGCCGGTTCCGGCTTGCTCTTCATCTGCGTGAAGCGGTAGGTCTCGTTGCGCAGCGCGAGAATCGCCGCCCGCACACCCCAGTCGGAGCCGCGCTCGTCGACCGGCAGTTGCGCGAGCGAGAACGTGACCTGGCCGACCTTGGTCGCGAGCAGCGCGCGCCATGCGGCCGTCACTGCGTCGTTGTAGGCTTTCTGATTGAAAGCATCCTGCTTGCCGAGGCCGACGAGCAGCACGCGCGATGCGCCGATGCCCGACACTTCGTGCAGGAACAGCGTCTTGCCGCGCTTGCCGTCCATGTCGCCGGCCTTCACCACGCGCGAGATCAGCCCCTTGGTGGCCGTGTCGATGTCGAGCGCCGCGCCCGAGAGAGTCTGCGCCTCGAAGATGCCGAGCACGATGCAGTCGGACTTCCCGGTCAGGAACCCCTTGGCCTCGCCTTTGCTCCAATCACAGCCTTTTATGCTAAAGTCCATCGCGCTTGTCCTCGGATAAAATCTGGGCTAAGGATGAAAGCCGCAATTATCCGCTATTTTTCCCGTGGCGGCGCGAGCGCTCCACCACGCGTGCGCAGCCTCCCGCCCTCTTCTCATCAAGAATGATCTTCGAACGCTCCCTCCAGCGCGAGCTTGCGTATACGGCTGGCGCCGTGTTCATGGTGCTGCTCACGATCATGCTCACGACGATGATGATCCGCATCGTCGGCTATGCCGCGTCCGGCGAAATCGATCCGCGCGACGTGCTCGTGCTGATCGGCCTGACCGTGATCGGCTACCTCGCCGTGATGCTCGTCGTCACGCTGTTCGTGTCGATCCTGTTCGTGCTGACCCGGTGGTACCGGGACTCCGAAATGGTGGTCTGGCTTGCATCCGGCGTGAGCCTCACGCGCCTGATCAAGCCGATCGGCGTGTTCGCCACGCCGATCGTCCTGCTGATCGCGTTCTTCGCGTTCGTCGGCTGGCCGTGGTCGAACCAGCAGAGCAAGATGATCAAGGCGCGCTTCCAGCAGCGCGACGAGATCTCGCTGCTCGCGCCGGGCCAGTTCCGCGAATCGGCCTCGAACCATCGCGTGTTCTTCATCGAGAAGATGTCGCCGGACCAGAGCAAGGTGCAGAACGTGTTCGTCACGTCGACCGAGAACGGCAAGGTCAACGTCGTCGTGTCGCACACCGGCCATACCGAAACGAAGGACGGCGATCGCTTCGTCGTACTGGAAGACGGCCGCCGCTACGACGGCACGCCCGGCCAGCCGAACTTCAAGATCATGGAGTTCCAGCGCTACGGCGTGAAGATCACGAGCACCCCGGTCACCAACGTGCCGACCACCAACAGCACGCCGACACCGGACCTGCTGCGCAACCCGACGCGCGACAACCTCGCGGAATTCGCGTGGCGCGCGGGGCTGCCGCTGATCGCGATCAACCTGATGGTGCTCGGCATTCCGCTGTCGTACCAGAACCCACGCCGCAGCCGCACGATCAACCTCGTGATGGCCGTGCTGATCTACCTGACGTACTCGAACCTGCTGAACGTCGTGCAGGCACAGATCGAGCAGGGCAAGATGTCGTTCGGCGTCGGCCTCGTCGGCCTGCACCTGGTCGTCGCGGCGATCGTCGCGTTCATCTTCTGGTTGCGCGTGCGCAATCGTCCGCTGTTTACACGCGCGCTGTTCGGCCGCTCGGGAGCATGATCGATGCGGCTCTATGAAAAATACTTCGCGCGGCAGATCTACGTCACGTTCATCTTCATCCTGTTCGCGTTCTCGGGCCTGTTCTTCTTCTTCGACCTGATCAGCGAACTGAACTCGGTCGGGCACGGCAACTACAAATTCGGCTACGCGGTGCTGCGCGTCGCGCTGCAAACCCCGTCGCGCTTCTACGAGATCATCCCGGTCGCCGCGCTGATCAGCGCGATCTACGTGTTCGCGCAGATGGCCGCGAACTCGGAATTCACGATCTTCCGCGTGTCGGGCCTCGCGACCAACCAGGCGCTGCGCTCGCTGCTGAAGATCGGCGTCCCGCTCGTGATCATCACCTACCTGATCGGCGAGTTCGTCGGCCCGTACGCCGACCAGCTGTCCGAACGCGTGCGGCTGCAGGCGCTCGGCGCGTCGGTGTCGTCGAACTTCCAGTCGGGCGTGTGGGTGAAGGACACGCTCGCGGCCCGCGAGAACGGCGAGCAGGTCACGCGCTTCGTGAACGTCGGCAGCCTGTCGCCCGACTCGACGATCAGCAACGTGCGCATCTACGAGTTCGACTCGAAATTCCAGCTGCAGAACGTGCGGATCGCGCAGACGGGCCGCTACGAGCCGCCCGGCCACTGGTTGCTCAAGGGCGTCACGGAAACCGAACTGACGCCGATCAAGCCGATCGGCGGCGAACCGGCCGACGCGCTGAACCCCGTGTACCGGTCGCAGCAGGTGACGCTGCCCGAATACCGGCTGCGCTCGGACCTGACGCCGCAGATCCTGTCGGTGCTGCTCGTGTCGCCGGAACGGATGTCGCTCATCAACCTGTTCCGCTACATCCAGCACTTGCGCGAAAACCAGCAGGACACGCAGCGCTACGACATCGCGCTGTGGCGCAAGCTGCTCTACCCGTTCGCGGTGTTCGTGATGCTCGTGCTGTCGCTGCCGTTCGCGTACCTGCACACGCGTGCCGGCGTGGTCGGCGTGAAGGTGTTCGGCGGCATCATGCTCGGCATGAGCTTCCAGCTGCTCAACACGCTGTTCTCGCACATCGGCACGCTGAACACGTGGCCCGCGCCGCTGACCGCGGCGACGCCGGGCCTCATCTATCTCGCGCTCGGCCTGTTCGCGCTCAAGTGGGTCGACCGGCACTGAGCGCGGTCACGACGGAGGCTTCGACATGAGTTCGCACGGCATCGTCCTGTTCGGCCACGGCGCACGCGATCCGCGCTGGGCCGAGCCGTTCGAGCGGCTCGCCGCGCGGCTGCGCGGGGCCGGCTCCCCTGCTCCGCACGTGTCGCTCGCGTTTCTCGAACTGATGACGCCGTCGCTCGATACGGCCGTCGCCGCGCAAGTCGCGGCCGGCTGCACGCGCATCACCGTGGTGCCCGTGTTCTTCGGTCAGGGCGGGCACGTCCGCCGCGACCTGCCGCAGCTCGTCGACGCGTGCCGCGCCACGCATCCGGGCGTCGAGATCCGTTGCGCGACGGCTGTCGGGGAAGACGACGGCGTGCTCGATGCGATCGCGCGCTACTGCATCGACCAGGTCGGCCGCGACGCGTAAGCGCATCGCTGGCCGAAGCGGCGAGCCCAAACGAAAAAGCGCCGGCTTCGGAAGCCGGCGCTTTTTTTGCCTGCGGATCGCACGTTTGACTCAGGCCGCATCCTGCAACGCACCGCCCTCTTTCACGTGCCGCACGCGTTCGGCGAACGCATCGCCGATCATCAGCAGGCTCGGTTCCGCCGGGTCGAGCCACGCCTGCGCGCCGCCCGCCGCCATCTGCCCGAGCGTCAGCGTCAGCGTGCGCTCGCGCGCGGTGCTGCAAGCCTCGACGATCGCCACCGGCGTCGCGCTCGCACGGCCCGCGTCGATCAGTTCCTGCGCGATGCCCGGCGCACTGTCGCGGCCCATGTAGTAGACGATCGAATCGGCGCGCGCGGCCTCGCGAATCTCGTCGCTGCCCGGTGCGCGGCTGTGCGTCGCGAACGCGACGCTGCGCGACACGCCGCGCAACGTCAGCGAGCGCTTCAGCGTCGCCGCGCCGGCCAGCGCCGCGGTGATGCCCGGCACGACCTCGTAGTCGATGCCCGCCGCTTCGAGCGCGCGCATTTCCTCTTCGGCGCGACCGAACAGCATCGGGTCGCCGCCCTTCAGGCGCACCACGCACGCGTGCTCGCGCGCCGCGTCGACGATCTGCTTGTTGATGAAATGCTGCGCGGTCGAACGCTGCCCGCAACGCTTGCCGACCGCGATCTTGCGCGCGTTCGGTGCGTAGTCGAGCATCGCCGGCTCGACGAGCGCGTCGTGCAGCACGACGTCGGCTTGTTCGAGCAGCCGCATGCCGCGCACCGTGATGAGGTCCGCGGCGCCCGGCCCTGCTCCGATCAGATATACCTTGCCCATGTTTGTCGCTTCGCTTGGGGTCCTGCTCGTGCGGACGGCGGCCGGCCCGCGCCGCCGCGAGGGCGGCGCTGACCGCCGGTTAAGCCCGTTACGCCGAGAACGCCCGAATCATGCCGGCGGCGACCGTGTGGTGCGTCGCCTCGTCGATCAGCACGAACGCGCCCGTGCCCGGGTGCGCATCGTAGGTGTCGCAGACGATCGGCTTCTGCAGCGTCAGCGCGACGCGGCCGATGTCGTTCATCTTCAGTTCCTGGCGGTCGGTCGCGTGCGACAGCGTATGCACGTCGAGCACTTCCTTGACCGCGCCGATCTTCGCGAACACCGTGCTCGTGGTCTGCTTCAGCAGGTACTTGCGCTGCGGCGACAGCGGCGTCTCGTCGAACCAGCACAGGTCCGCCTCGAGCTTCTTCGCCGGCGCGACCGTCTCGGCGGTCGTGACGAACATGTCGCCGCGCGACACGTCGACGTCCTGTTCGAGGCGAATCGTCACCGTCTGGCCCGCGAACGCGTGCGCGACCGCCGCCGTGCCGCCCGGCACCGGCGCGATGATCTCGGCGACCGTCGCAGTGCGGTTCGACGGCAGCACGACGATTTCGTCACCGACCTTCACCTCGCCCGATTCGATCCGGCCCATGTAGCCGCGGAAATCGTCGGCCGAGCTGCCGTCCTGGCGTGCGACCCACTGCACCGGGAAGCGCAGCGCGTCATGCGCCTGCGTCTCGACCGGCAGCGATTCGAGCACGTCGAGCAGCGGCTCGCCCGCGTACCACGGCATGCGCTCGCTCGCGCCGACGATGTTGTCGCCCTTCAGCGCCGACACCGGCACGAAACGCACGTCCTTCAGGCCGAGCTGCTTCGCGAGCGCGACGTACGCGTCGCGGATCTCGTTGAAGCGTGCTTCGCTGTAGTCGATCAGGTCCATCTTGTTGATCGCGACGATCACGTGCTGCAGCGCGAGCAGCTTCACGATCGCGCTGTGACGCTTCGTTTGCGGCAGCAGTTCCGCCACGCCGTTCTCGATCGTCACGCGCGTCGCGTCGACCAGGATGATCGCCGCATGCGCGGTCGATGCGCCCGTCACCATGTTGCGCGTGTACTGCTCGTGGCCCGGCGTGTCGGCGATGATGAACTTGCGCTTCGCGGTCGCGAAATAGCGGTAGGCGACGTCGATCGTGATGCCCTGCTCGCGCTCGGCTTCGAGCCCGTCCGTCAGCAGCGCGAGGTCGATCTCGTCGCCGACCGTGCGCTTGTTCTTCGCGCGCGACAGCGCGGACAGCTGGTCCGACAACACGGCCTTGCTGTCGTACAGCAGGCGGCCGATCAGCGTGCTCTTGCCGTCGTCGACGCTGCCCGCCGTGATGAAACGCAACACGCCGAGGTCTTCGGTGTTCTCGATGATGCTCATGATGTGAATGTCCTCGTGTGCTTCAGAAATAACCTTGCTTCTTGCGCTGTTCCATCGCGGCTTCGGATGCCTGGTCGTCCATCCGGGTCGCGCCGCGTTCGGTGATCTCGGTCACCGCCGTCTCGGCGATGATCTTCTCGACGTCGTCCGCGTCGCTCTCGACCGGGCACGTGCAGCTGATGTCGCCGACCGTGCGGAAGCGCACCTGCGCGAGTTCGCTCGTCTCGCCGTCACGCATCGGCGTGAGCGGCGTGACCGGCACGAGCAGCCCGTTGCGACGCACGATCTCGCGCTGGTGCGCGTAGTAGATCGACGGCAGTTCGAGGTTTTCGCGCGCGATGTACTGCCACACGTCGAGTTCCGTCCAGTTCGAGATCGGGAACACGCGCAGGTGCTCGCCGTTGTGCAGGCGCGCGTTGTACAGGCTCCACAGTTCCGGGCGCTGCGCCTTCGGATCCCACTGGCCGAATTCGTCGCGGAACGAGAAGATCCGCTCCTTCGCGCGCGCCTTCTCTTCGTCGCGGCGCGCGCCGCCGATCAGCGCCGTGTAGCCGTGCTGTTCGATCGTCTCGAGCAGCGTGACGGCCTGTGCGGCGTTGCGCGAATCGGTTTCGCGGCGCAGCACGACGGTGCCGCGCTTGATCGAATCCTCGACGTGGCCGACCACCAGCTCGGCGCCGAGCTCCTGCGCGCGGCGGTCGCGGAAGTCGATCACTTCCTCGTAGTTGTGGCCCGTGTCGATGTGCACGAGCGGGAACGGCAGCGTCGTCTTGCGGTTCGCGCCGAGGCCGAACGCCTTCAGCGCAAGGTGCAGCACGACGACCGAGTCCTTGCCGCCCGAGAACAACAGCGCCGGCTTGCTGCATTCGGCAACGAGTTCGCGCAGGATGTGGATCGACTCGGCTTCGAGCCAGTCGAGGTGGCCCATGCGGTCGTCGGCACCGGTGGGCGGGGCAAAGGCGGATTGCTCGAGCGTCGTGCTCATGATTTCAGTCCTTCTCTTCTGGGTTCGTGCCGCCCGCTGTCGCGGGCGGCGCAATATTCGGTTTCTTGTCGGCTTTCAGTGCGCGGCGCCGGCTTCGGCGTTCGCGGGAATCGGCGTGATCGTGATGTGCAGCCCGCATTCCTTCGTGTCGCGCGACTCCCACCACCAGCGGCCCGCCCGGCTGTCCTCGCCCGGGCGGATCGCGCGCGTACACGGCTCGCAGCCGATGCTCGGATAGCCGCGCGCGTGCAGCGGGTTGACCGGCACGTCGAACGCCTTCAGGTACGCCCACACGTCGGCTTCCGTCCAGTCTGCGAGCGGGTTGTACTTCGCGATCCCGCGCGCTTCGTCCTGTTCTTCCTCGTGCAGCTCCGCACGCGTGACCGACTGCTCGCGACGCTGGCCCGTGACCCACGCGCCGACGTCGGCCAGCGCGCGGTTCAGCGGCTCGACCTTGCGGATGTGGCAGCACGACTTGCGCAGCTCGACGCTTTCGTAGAACGCGTTCAGGCCGTGCTCGGCGACGTACTGGTCGACCGCGTCCTGCTGCGGATGAAACTGCTCGATCTCGTAGCCGTAGCGCTCGCGCACGCGGTCGATCATGCCCAGCGTTTCCGCATGCAGGCGGCCGGTGTTCAGCGAGAAGATGCCGATCGACACGCCCTTCGACAGGATCGCGTGCGTGAGCAGCATGTCTTCCGCGGCGAGGCTGCTCGCGAACTTCACCTTCTCGTGGCGCGCGCCGATCTGCGCGAGCAGCGCGTCGAGGCGCTCGACCTTCGCGGCCAGTTCGGGCGTCAGTGCGGTCGCGGCGCTCATGCGCTCACCTTCGCGTCGGCCGCGGCCGCGCGGCGGCGGAACAGCGGCGCCGGCTCGTCGAATGCGCCCTGGTAACGCTGCGTGAATTCGCCGAACGCGTTCAGCGCATCGTGGATGTCCTTGTCGGCACGCACCGCGAACGCGTCGAAGCCGCAACGCGACATGTACAGCAGCTGGTCGCGCAGCACGTCGCCGATCGCGCGCAGCTCGCCGGTCCAGCCGTGGCGCTCGCGCAGCAGGCGCGCGATGCTGTAGCCGCGGCCATCCGCGAAGCGCGGGAAATCGACGGCGATCAGCGAGATCGCACCGAAGTCGGCCACGAGATCGGCCGGCTCGCTGTCCGGCGCGAGCCACACGCCGAGTTCGTCCTTCGTCTTCGCGGCGACGAGCGCCGCGCGCTCGGCCTGCCACAGGGTGAACGGCACCAGCACCTTGCCGGCCGGCAATGCGTCGACCGCGGGCAGCGCACCGTCTTCCGCCGCGCGCACGACCTGCCATGCGTCGTCGATCACTGCGCGGTTCTTGATAATCGAAGCCATCTGCAAATTCCTTCTACCCGGTTGGTTACGCGTTGACTGCCTGGCGCGCCGCATACACGCGCTCCTTGAACGGAGCGATGCCGATGCGGTCGTACGTGTCGATGAAGCGCTCGCCGTCGATGCGTGCCTCGACGAACGTGTCGATCAGCTTCGCGATCACGCCCGGCACTTCCTCCGCGGAGAACGACGGCCCGATCACGCGGCCGAGGCGCGCGCCGTTGCGGCCCGTGCCCTGCTCGCCGCCGAGCGACACCTGGTACCACTCGGCACCGTCCTTGTCGACGCCGAGGATGCCGATGTTGCCCACGTGATGATGACCGCACGAGTTCATGCAACCGGAAATGTTCAGCGACAGGTCGCCGAGATCGTACACGTAGTCCAGATCTTCGAAACGCTGCTGGATCGCCAGCGCGATCGGGATCGACTTCGCGTTCGCGAGCGAGCAGAAATCGCCGCCCGGGCACGCGATGATGTCGGTCAGCAGGCCGACGTTCGGCGTCGCGAAGCTGGCCGCCTTCGCCTTTTCCCACACCGTGAACAGGTCGCGCTTCTTCACGTTCGCGAGGATCAGGTTCTGCTCGTGCGACACGCGCAGTTCGCCAAGCGAGTACGCGTCTGCCCAGTCGGCCACCAGGTCCATCTGCGCGTCGGTCGCGTCGCCCGGGGCGACGCGGTGGTCCTTCAGCGACAGCGTGACCGCGGCATAGCCCGGCACCTTGTGCGGCGCGACGTTGCGCTCGACCCAGCGCGCGAACGCCTTGTTCTCGAGCAGGTGCTGTTCGAACGACGCGTCGGTGTCGGCCAGCTTCTCGTAGACGGGCGGCTGGAAGTACTGCGACACGCGGTCGACTTCCGCCTGCGTGAGCGTCGACGGGCCGTCCTTCAGGTGCTGCCACTCTTCCTCGACCTGCTGCGCGAACTTCGCGGGCGACAGCGCCTTCACGAGGATCTTGATACGCGCCTTGTACAGGTTGTCGCGGCGGCCGTAGCGGTTGTATACGCGCAGCACGGCTTCGCAATAGGTGAGCAGGTGCTGCCACGGCAGGTCTTCCTTGATCACCGCGCCGATGATCGGCGTACGGCCGAGGCCGCCGCCCGCGAGGATGCTCGCGACCACCTCGCCCTGCGCGTTCTTCTTCAGGTACACGCCGAGATCGTGGATCTGCACGGCCGCGCGGTCGTGCGTCGAGCCCGACACCGCGATCTTGAACTTGCGCGGCAGCCACGCGAATTCGGGATGGAACGTCGACCACTGGCGCAGGATTTCCGACCACGGACGCGGATCGATTTCCTCGTCCTGGGCGACGCCCGCGAACTGGTCCGCCGTGATGTTGCGGATGCAGTTGCCCGAGGTCTGGATGCCGTGCATCTGCACCGACGCGAGCTTCGCGAGGATCTCCGGCGTTTCCTCGAGCTGGATCCAGTTGAACTGGATGTTCGAGCGGGTCGAGAAGTGGCCGTAGCCGCGGTCGTGTTCGCGGGCGATGCGCGCCAGCATCCGCAGTTGGTCGCTGCGCAGGTTGCCGTACGGAATCGCGATGCGGTGCATGTATGCGTGGCGCTGCATGTACAGGCCGTTCTGCAGGCGCAGCGGACGGAATTCTTCTTCGCTCAACTCGCCCGACAGCCGGCGGCGCACCTGATCGCGGTACTGCGCGACACGCTCGTCGACGATCGTCTGGTCGTATTGGTCGTACTGATACATTCGGGGACCCCAGGGGTTTTCGTGGTGACCGCGCGACGTCCTAGCCACGTCGCGCCCGAATCTCCGTTCCGCCGCCATCGCCGGCCTTGCGCGGCCCGGCTGGATTGCTAATGACGAAAACAGATATCCATATTTGAAAAACTCCGGTGAATCGTAATAAACTCGCCTTATATTTCAAACGACTAAAAAATTCTGTTGATATGCGGAAGGGTTATAAATGAACCTGCACCAATTTCGCTTCGTGCGCGAGGCCGTCCGGCAGAATTTCAACCTCACCGAGGCCGCCAAGGCGCTCTACACGTCGCAACCGGGGGTGTCGAAGGCGATCATCGAGCTCGAGGACGAGCTCGGCGTGGAGATCTTCACGCGGCACGGCAAGCGCGTGCGCTCGCTCACCGAGCCGGGCAGGATCATCCTCGCATCGGTCGAGCGGATCCTGCAGGAAGTTGAAAGCCTTAAAAGGGTCGGAAAAGATTACGCGGCGCAGGATCAGGGCAACCTGACGATCGCCGCCACCCACACGCAGGCCCGCTACTCGCTGCCGGCCGCGATCGCCGAGTTCAAGAAGCGCTTCCCGAAGGTGCACCTGTCGATCCTGCAGGGCAGCCCGACGCAGGTCGCCGAGATGGTGATCCACGACCAGGCCGATCTCGCGATCGCGACCGAGGCGATCGCCGACTACAAGGAACTCGTGTCGCTGCCCTGCTTCCAGTGGCATCACGCGGCCGTGGTGCCGGCCGACCATCCGCTACTCGAACGCAAGCCGGTCACGCTGGACGATCTCGCGCAGTACCCGCTGATCACGTACGACGACGCGTTCGCCGGCCGCAAGAAGATCAATCATGCGTTCGCGCTGCGCGGGCTGTCGCCGGACATCGTGCTGGAGGCGATCGACGCCGACGTGATCAAGACCTACGTCGAACTCGGCCTGGGCGTCGGGATCATGGCCGACATCGCATTCAACCCGGAGCGCGACCGCAACCTGCGGCTGATTCCGGTCGGCCACCTGTTCGGCAGCAACGTGACGCGTGTCGCGCTCAAGCAGGGCGCCTATTTGCGCAGCTATGTGTATACGCTCGTCGAGCTGCTGTCGCCGACGCTGAACCGCAAGCTGATCGAGCAGGCGCTCAAGGGCGAATCCGAATCGTACGAGCTTTGACAGACAGGTATAACGACAGGGGCGCAAATCGCGCCCCTTTTTATTGCCCGACGGAGATTTCCGCATGACGCTTCCCGCCCTGTTGCGCCGCGCCGCCGGCGCCGCCCTCATGCTCGCCTGCGCGGCCGCGCATGCCGACCTGAAGGTCGGCGTCGACCTGTCGTCGACCGGCCCGGCCGCCGCGATCGGCATCACCAGCAAGAACGCAATCCTGATGTGGCCGAAGACGATCGCCGGGCAGCCGGTGCAGGTGACGGTGCTCGACGACGCGTCCGACCCGGGCGCGGCCGTGCGCAACATCCGCAAGCTGGTCGACGAGGATCGCGTCGACGTCGTGGTCGGGCCGAACATCACGCCGGCCGCGCTCGCGGCGCTCGACGCGGTAGCCGCCGCCCAGACGCCGATGATCACGCTGGTCGGCTCCGGCGCGATCGTCGAGCCGCAGGAAGGCGCGCGGACCTGGGCATTCAAGATGGCGCAGAGCGACAGCGCGATGGCCGACGTGATGACGCGCTACATGGCCAACCACGGTGTGAAGACGGTCGGCTTCATCGGCTTCGCGGACAGCTATGGCGACAGCTGGCTGAACGAATTCACGCGCTTCGCGGAAGTCCGCAAGATCCGCGTGATCGCGACGGAACGCTTCAACCGCACCGACGCGAGCGTCACCGGCCAGGCACTGAAGCTGATCGCCGCGAAGCCCGACGCGATCCTGATCGCCGGCTCGGGCACGCCGGCCGTGCTGCCGCAACGCACGCTGATCGAGCGCGGCTACAAGGGCGCGATCTACCAGACGCACGGGATCGCCACGCCGGAATTCATCAAGCTCGGCGGCAAGGACGTCGACGGGACGCTGTTCCCGACCCAGCCGGTGGTCGTCGCGCGCACGCTGCCTGCCGACCATCCGGCACGCAAGGCCGCGCTCGCGTTCGTCGATGCGTATGAAGCGAAATACGGCGCCGGCACGGTCACCCAGTTCGCGGGCGACGCGGCGGGCGTGTACCCGCGCCTCGCCGACGCGGTCGGCCGCGCGCTCAAGGCCGCGCAGCCCGGCACGCCGGGCTTCCGCGCGGCGCTGCGGCGCGAACTCGAACGCGCGCACGAACTCGTCGTGCCGAACGGCGTCGTCAACACCAGCGACAAGGATCACGTGGGGCTCGATCAGCGCGCGAGCGTGATGGGGATCGTGAAGCAGGGCCGATTCGTCTATCTGAGCCAGTAACGCACGGGCGGTCGCCGGACAGCTTGCCCGGTGCCCCGTTTTCCGCCATAATTCGCGTTTCGCCGCGCACAATCCGTACGAATCGCACGCGCGGCCAGGATCAAAGCCCAGGTGGTGAAATTGGTAGACGCAGGGGACTCAAAATCCCCCGCCGCAAGGCGTGCCGGTTCGATTCCGGCCCTGGGCACCAGTCTTTCGCAGCGTCAATGCGCTGCACTGTCGAAACCCGCGCAAGCTCGCCGCTTCGCGGGTTTTTTGTTTGTTGCGCGCGCCACGCACGCCGCAACGCACGCCCTTGCCCGGCGGTCCAAGCATCAGGACACGCAAGCACGGAGGCCGCTCATGTCCACGCGCGTCTTCTTTTCGAGCCCGATCCGCCGCTGCGTGCTTGCCGCGCTGTTGTCGATCATGCTGGGCGGATGCGACCTGCTGCGCGAGCCGCCCGTGCCCGACTGGCCAGGGCCGCACGCGCCCTACCCGTTCCCGGACAGCATCCCGCACCGCACCGAGTGAACCGATGGCGCCCCGCCGCCCGACGCACTCAGGCCATCAACTCGCGGACGAACTCCAGAAACACCCGCACTTTCGCGGCAACGAGGTTCGACGCATGGTGATACGCATAAAGCGGGAACGTCTCGTCCGCCCATTCCGGCAGCAGCTGGACCAACCGCCCTTCGGCCACGACGTCGCGGGCATAGAGTTCCAGCAGTTGCGCAATGCCGACGCCGCCAACGCACGCGCCGAGCAACCCGCCGGTGTCATTCACCATCAGTCTGCCGGCGACGTCGACCGGCACGACTTCCTTGCCGCGATGAAATTCCCATTCGTACGGTCGCCCCGTCACCGGATCGCGAATCAGCACGCACCGGTGACCGGCCGCGAGATCCCGCGGGTGTCGCGGTTCGCCATGACGCGCGACGTACGCGGCCGACGCGCAGGTCAGCACGCGCGTCTCGAGCAGCAGTCGCGCACGATATGACGACGGCTCCGGGATGCCGAAGCGCACTGCCACATCGAATCCGTCGGCGACGAGGTCGCCCATCCGATCCCGCGCGCTGATCTCGACCGACAGGTCGGGAAAGCGGTCGAGGAATTCCGCCATCCGCGGCGCGAGCACGTAGTGGCCGAACGTGCCGTCCACGTTCACGCGCAGCCGCCCCCTCACGCGCGCCTTCGACTGGCCGGCGTCGAGCGCCGCCTCCTCGATGCCGGCCAGCAGCGGCGCGACCGCCTCGTAAAAGCGTCGCCCTTCGTCGGTCAACGTGATCGCACGCGCCGTCCGGTTGAAGATGCGGATGCCGACGCGTTGTTCCAGTCGGGCGACGGCGCGGCTCACTGCCGGTTGGGTCAGTCCCATCGCCTCGCCTGCCCGCGCGAAGGTGCCGGCCTCGATCACCGCGGAGAGCACGCCGATACCGCTGAGCAGCCTGCTGTCGAACCCCATAAGACATACTTCCAGTCATTCATTGACTGACCATTATTCATTATTTTTATTGATCGAAGAAGCCTACATTAGTCCTGTCGCCGGATGGAACGGCATTCAACCCTCATCAGGAGCAGGAAATGAGCACATCGGAACAGGTCGCCCTCGTCACAGGTTCGTCGCGCGGCATCGGTGCGGAAATCGCCCGCCAGCTCGCCCGGGACGGCTTCCGGGTCGTCGTCAACTATGCCGGCGGCGCCGGGCCGGCCCGCGAAGTCGTCGATGCGATCCTCGCCGACGGCGGCCATGCCGTCGCCGTGCAGGCGAACGTCGCCGACCCGGCGGCCGTGGCCGCGCTGTTCGACGCCGCCCACGAGGCATTCGGCGGCCTGGATGTGGTGGTCAATTCCGCGGGCGTGATGAAGCTGGCGGCGATCGCCGACTGCGACGATGCGCTCTTCGACGAAACAATCGCCATCAACGTGAAAGGCGCGTTCAACGTATGCCGCGAAGCGGCAAGGCGCGTGCGCGACGGCGGACGCATCATCAACCTGTCGACCAGCGTGATCGGCATGCGCATGCCGACTTACGGCGTGTACGTGGCAAGCAAGGCGGCGGTCGAAAGCCTCACGCAGGTACTCGCGCAGGAAATGCGCGGGCGCGGTGTCCGCGTGAACGCCGTCGCGCCGGGGCCGGTCGCCACCGAACTGTTCCTGCAGGGCAAGAGCCCCGAGCTGGTCGATCGGCTCGCGAAGCTGAACCCGCTCGAGCGGCTGGGCCAGCCCGACGACATCGCGCGCGTCGTCGCCTTCCTCGCCAGCCCGGACGGCGCGTGGATCAACGGCCAGATCCTCCGCGCCAACGGCGGGATGTGCTGACGGACCGCTCGCAGCCGCCTCGCTTTCCTCCAGGAGATCGCTCATGAAGCAAGTTGTCCTCGTCACCGGCGCGTCCAGCGGCTTCGGCTTGCTGACGGCCCAGGCGCTCGCCCGCGCCGGTCACACGGTCTATGCATCGATGCGCGAGAGCGCCGGGCGCAATGCGCCGCGCGTCGCCGCCATCGCTGCCTATGCGCAGGAACACGGCGTCGACCTGCGCAGCCTCGAACTCGACGTCGGCGACGACGCATCGGTCGGCGCAGCAATCGACCGCGTGATCGCCGACAACGATCGTCTGGACGTCGTCATTCACAACGCCGGCCACATGGCGTTCGGGCCGGCCGAAGCATTCACGCCCGAGCAGCTCACGCAGCTCTACGACGTCAACGTCGTGTCGACCCAGCGCGTCAACCGCGCGGCGCTGCCGCACCTGCGCCGTCAGGGCCGCGGTCTGCTCGTGTGGGTTTCGTCGTCGTCGGCGCGCGGCGGCACCCCGCCGTTCCTTGCCCCTTACTTCGCCGCGAAAGCCGCGATGGACTCGCTCGCGGTGTCCTACGCCGCCGAACTCGCCCGCTGGGGTATCGAAACATCGATCGTCGTGCCGGGCGCGTTCACCCGCGGCACGAATCACTTCCTCCATGCGGGCAAGCCGGCCGATACCGCCGTGCAGGCTGCCTACGACAGCGGGCCGTACGCGGGCGTCGCCGATCAGGCGTTGAGCGGCCTCGCCGCGCTTGAACCGGCGGACGCCGACGCCGGCGCCGTCGCGACGGCGATTGTCGAGCTCGTCGCGGCGCAGCCCGGCAAGCGCCCCTACCGCGTATTCGTCGATCCGTCGCAGGACGGCGCGGAGGAAGTGTTCCGCATCGGCGATCGAATCCGCCGCGAAATGTTCAGGAATATCGGGCTCGCCGATCTGCTCGCGCCCCGGGTCGGCGGTTGAGCGCCGTTTGCGCGCCGCGCCGGCCGGCCCGTCAACCGCGCTCGCAGAACCGCAGAATCGCGTCGGCAACGACCGCCGGCGCCTCGCGCTGCGGAAAATGCCCGACGCCGTCCAGCACGACGCGCTCGTAGCGGCCGGTGAAGAACCGCTCGCGCCCTGCAGAGGTCTCCGGTGCAGTGCAGGCGTCCGCGCCGCCGTGCAGCACGAGCGTCGGCACCGACAGCACCGGTGCGGGTATCAGTTGCGCGTCGTCTTCCGCGTATGCGGCCCCGCCGTCGACGAATCCCCAGCGATAACGGTACGAGTGCAGCACCACGTCGATCCAGTCCGGGCCGTCGAAGGCAGTCGCGGCCGCGTCGAAGTCGCGTTCGTCGTACCAACCGGCCGGCGACCACGTATCCCACATCAGGCGCGCGAACGCCCGGCGATCGTCGCGCAGCGCCTGCTCGCCGCGCGGCGTCGCCAGGAACCAGTGGTACCAGTAGTTGCGCGCCTGCGGCAGCGACAACGGCTGGGCCGGGTCGTTCGTGCCGTATCCCACCGACAGCATCACCAGATGCGAGGCCGCGCCGTCGCGCAACCCGCACGCGTTCGCAACCGCGCGCGCACCCCAGTCGTGCCCGACCAGCACGGGCCGCTCGATGCCGAGCGCGTCGATGAATTCGAGCAAGTCGCGGCCAAGCGCTGCGAGCCGGCCGCTGCGCGGCGTCGCGGGATCGCGAAAGCGGGTCGGCGCGAAACCGCGCAGCGCGGGCGCGAGCACGCGGTAGCCGCGTGCGGCCAGCGTTCGAGCCACGGCCTCCCAGCCGACCGGGCTGTCCGGCCAGCCGTGCAGCAGCACGGCCACGCGTTCGCCGCGCGGGTTCCATTCGAGATAGGCGAGTTCGAGCGACGCGGTTGTCGCATAGCGGTAAGCGGTCATGTGCACTCCGGTTGGTCAGCCTGAATGCCCGATGGTAGGCCCGTCTCTCATCACGATTCGCGGCGTATCATGACTCATTCTTCAAGTATCGTGGTGAATCAACCGATGGAACCGCTGACCGATCCCGCGTCGACCGCGCTCGACATCGCGCTGTTGCGTACCTTCCTCGAAGTCGTCGACAGCCGCGGCTTCGCGCCGGCCGCGGAGCGCCTCGCGCTGACGCCGTCCGCGGTCAGCGGCCACATCAAGCGGCTCGAGCAGGCGGCCGGCACGGTGCTGCTCGCGCGCACGACGCGCCGCATCGCGCTCACGCCGGCCGGCGACACGCTGTACGCGTACGCGCGCAACATCGTCGACATGGAGCGCGAAGTGCGCGCGAGGCTGCGCGGCGCGCCGGCGCATGGCCGGCTGCGGGTCGGCGCGTCGGAGGATTTCGCGGGCGCATGGTTGCCGCAGGTGCTGCGCACGTTTCGCGACAGTCATCCGCGCACATCGATCGAACTGAAGGTCGGGATCACCGCGGCGCTGCTGCGCGAGCAGACGCTGGGCCGGCTCGACGTCGTGTTCGGCAAGCAATGCAGGCAGGTCGACGCGCCGGGCGAACTGCTGTGGGAAGAACCACTGGTATGGGCGTTCGCGTCGGATATGGCAATCGACACCGAAGGCGATGTGCCGCTCGCGCTGTTCCCGGAGCCGTGCGTGTACCGGGAAGCCGCGGTGTCCTCGCTCGCCGCCGCGCTGCGGCCGTTTCGCGTGCTGTTCGAAAGCGCCAGCATGGCCGGCTGCATATCGGCCGCGCTGGCCGGCTTCGCGGTCACGGCGCTCGCGCGCAGCCAGCTGCGCGACGGCCTGCGCGCATGTGGGGCGAATGACGGCCTGCCGGCGTTGCCGGCCGCGTGCTTTTACGCGTTCGCGTCGAAGCCCGACGGCGCCTGCGCCGCGCTGATCGACGCGGTGCGGGCGACCGGGCGCACGCGGCAGTTCGCCGCCTGAGTGCGCGACGCGATGGCCGCACGTGCCGGACGTACCGCGCATGCCGCGTCGCACCGACGCCGATCGATCGGCGTCACCGGCCGGCGAATGGCGGGCGGCCCGCAGTTGCGGCCACGACGCCGCTTTCAGTCGCCGCTGCCGGCCGCGCCCGTGTCGTTCAATGCATCCGCCATCAACTCCCCGAACCATTCGATGAACGCGTTGAGCCGTCTCGACCGGTGCCGCCGATGCGGATATACGGCCGACACGTCCATCGGCGCGGCCCGATGGCCGGGCATCACCTCGACCAGCGCTCCGCTGTCGAGCAGATGCACGACGTCGAAGCGCGGAATCTGGATCAGCCCCATGCCTGCGATGCAGCTCGCGATATAGGTTTCAGCGTTGTTGACGATCACGCGGCTCGGCAGCGTCAGCGTATGCCGCCCGCCGTCCGCGCAGTATTCCCAGCCGAGCTCGCGGCCGGTCGTCGGCGACGCATAGCCGATCGCCCAGTGCCCGTGCGCAAGCGCATCGGGATGCTCGGGCACGCCGCATTCGCGCAGGTAGTCGGGGCTCGCGCAGTTGATCAGCGCGAACTGCCCGAGCGGCCGCACGACGAGGCTGCTGTCCGCGAGCCGCCCGACCCGGATCGCGCAGTCGACACCCTCCTGCACGAGATCGATCGAGCGGTCGGTCGAGCCGAGCGACAGTTGCAGCTTCGGGTAGCGGCGAAACAGCGACGGCAGCGCGGGGGCGATCACGCGGCGCGCGATCCGGCTCGGCGCATCGACGTTCAGCCGCCCGATCACGTCGCGATCGCGACGCCGGAACAGCCGGTCGAGCTCGTCGGCTTCCGCGAGCAGGCGCCGGCCACGCTCCAGCAGCAGCGCGCCGTCGGCAGTCAGCTGGACCTGCCGCGTCGTACGGTGCAACAGGCGCGTGCCGAGCGCGGTCTCGAGCTGCTGGACGGCGGCCGACACGGTCGCGCGCGGCACGTCGAGCGCGTGGGCGGCCTTGATGAAGCTGCCCATCTCGGCAACCTGAAGGAAGATTCTGACCTGATCCAGCTTGTCCATCGGCAGGCAGAGAACGTGGGTTCGGACGACCGCGGCCGGCAGGCGCCGCGCGTCGCGGCCGATTCCGGCGGCACAGATGAAACGGGCGCGCGGCGTTGTGTCCGCGCGCCCGTCCATTGTCCATGCAAACGGTCCATTGCGGGTCGCCGCGCACACGACGACCGCCGGCACGGCCCGTTACCGCGTCGGTTACTTGGTCGTATAGCCGCCGTTGATCAGAATCGTCTGCCCGGTGATCCACCAGCCGTCGGTCACGAGATGACGGATGAACGGCACGACGTCCTCGATGTCGGTGAGGCCCGTCTTGCTGAACGGCGACAGCGCGGCGGCCGTCTTGTGATACGCGACCGCGTCGGCACCTTCGGCCGGGTAGAAGAACGGCGTATCCATCGGGCCGGGCCCGACCGCCGTCACCGAGATGCCGCGCGCGCCGTACTCCTTCGACGCCGCGCGCGTGAAGTGCTCGACCGGCGCCTTCGATCCTTCGTAGGCTGCATAGAACGGCGTGAACGCGCCGAGCAGCGACGTCACGAGCGTGACGAGCTTGCCGTGATCCTCGAGGTGCCGCCCCGCTTCCTTGATGAAGAAGAACGCCGACTTGCTGTTCACCGCGAACATCTCGTCGTACTCGGCCTCGGTGATTTCGGTGAACGGCTTCTTCAGCACCTTGCCGACGGTATTGATCGCGATGTCGATCTTGCCGAAGCGCTGCTTCGCATCGCCGAACAGCTTCTCGACCGCGGCGGCCGTCGTCAGGTCGGCCTGGAACGTCGCGGCTTCCGCGCCGGCCGCGCGCACGGCAGCGGCCGTCTCTTCGGCCTGCGCCTGCGATGCCGCGCTGTTGTAGTGAATCGCCACCGCCTTCGCGCCGTGGCCGGCCAGGTCCCGGGCGATCAGCCCGCCGAGATTCTTGGCGCCGCCTGCGATCAGGACGACCTTGTCTGCGAGCGTATGAGTAGCCACGGTTGACTCCTGTTTGCGTTGAATGAAGCTAGGAGTGTAGGCACGCGCGACGTGCCGGTCAGCCGGGCACGGCTGGATGAATTATCCAGAAAAACGATCCAATCAGGCATCCGGAACGGTGGGCTGCCCCACCGACGAACGCGACGAAATCCGCTCGACGCGACACGATGCACGGCCGCCGGGCCGTACGGTTCAGCGCGCGTACAGCGCCGCGTCGATCTTGCCAAGCAGCCACTGCATGCCGGCCAGATGCTGCTGGTCGTGGCTGCACAGGTAATGGACGAGACCGCGCACGGTCAGCGCGCCGTAGCCTTCGAACTCGCCGGTGCGCGCAAACTGCCCGGGCGTGAGGCGCGACACGAGGTCGAGCGTCTCGCGCCGCGCGTCGCGAATCGCCGCGAGCACGTCGGACGCGTACGCGGCGTCGTAGCGGCGCTCGAGCGCGAGCGCATCGCCGTCGACCGACACGAGCAGCGGGTGATCTTCGTCGAGCATCCGCCGCAGCCGCACGTGGTAGCCGTCGATTTCGATGTCGCGCACGTGGCAGAGCTGCCCGAGCGGCGAGAAATGCTCGCTCGGGATCCCGCTCCAGTCGTCGGGGGTCCAGCGCGCGTAGCCGTCCGGCACGGCGGCGAAATGGGCTTCGAGCTGACGGGGGAAATCGGCGAGTGCATCGAGCGTCGTCGGATTCATGCGGCGAACTCCGTGTCGGATGGAGACGGCGATAGCCCGGGTACGGGCGTGCCGCCGTCGTGGCGCGACTTCACGCTGAAGCCGTACGCCCCTTGCATGCGACGTCCACTTTCCGTGAAGAACAAACGTGCGGCGCGGCGCTCCGGCAGCTTACCAGCGCGGGCGGGTTCGTGCCGGTGCCGGCGCGTGGCTTGATAGAATGCGCGCGCTATGGATCTCGAAAGCATTCTCTACACGCAGGGCTTCGGCTCGCGCCGCCAGTGCCGCGGCCTGATCGAAACGGGCCGCGTCACCGTCGCGGGCGCGAGCGCGACCGACCCCGACGCGTCGTTCGACACCGACGGCCTCGTGTTCACGGTCGACGACACCGCGTGGCCGTTCCACGCCCGCGCGTATCTCGCGCTCAACAAGCCGGCCGGCTACGAGTGTTCGCGCGAGCCGCAACACCACGCGAGCGTGTTCAGCCTGCTGCCCGCGCCGCTCGTCGCACGCGGCGTGCAATGCGTCGGCCGCCTCGACCAGGACACGACGGGCCTGCTGCTGCTGTCCGACGACGGTCAGTTCGTGCACGCGTACACGTCGCCGAAGCGCAAGGTGCCGAAAACCTACGTCGCCACCGTGCGCCACCCGCTCGACGACACGCAGCTGGACGCGCTGCGCGCCGGCGTGCAGCTCCACGGCGAGCCGAAGCCGATCGCGGCGGTCGCCGCCGACGCGCGCGACACGCACGCGCTCGCGCTGACCGTCCTCGAAGGCAAATATCATCAGGTGAAACGCATGGTCGCGGCCGCGAGCAATCGCGTCGAGGCGCTGCACCGCGAAAGCATCGGCGGGTTCACGCTGCCGGACGACCTGGCGCCGGGCGCGTGGCGCTGGCTCGGGGAAGACGACCTTTCAGCCCTGCGCAATCCCGTCAAAACCCTGTAAGGGAAAATCCGCACGATCGTTCGATGTCGGGCCGCGTCGCGGCCGCCCGATCCCCCGCTATACTGAAATCACAAGCTGTACGAGCAGCAATGCAGGGGAGACATCATGAACTTCAACCATTCTTTCGAACTGTCGTACGTGACGATCGCGTTCGCGGTCGTGGGCGCCATCGTGATCGGCGCGCTGCTGGCCGCGATGCACATGAAGCACAAATACCATCCGAACCTGATCGGCGCGCTGATCGGCGCGCTGTTGTGCTTCCTGCTGATCGAGGCGTTACCGGCGCTGACCTGACGCGCCGCGCGGCGCGAGCGTTTGAAGGAATTCGTCTACGGTCGGATAGCGCAACGTCACGCACAATTCGGCCTTGAGCCGCGCATTGGACAGGCGCCGCGACTCGCGCATGAACGACAGGAGCGCCGGCTCGAGTTGCTGCTCGGCGTCCGCGCGGCTGATCCGCGGCGGCGGCGGCAGGCCGAACACCTGCGCGACCCGGTCGAAATACTCTCCCATCCGCAGTTCGCTGTCGTCCGACGCGTGCACGGCGCGCGCCGGCTTGCCCCGCACGGCCGCACGACGCAGGATCGCCGCGAGATCGTCGGCGTGGATGTGGTTCGTGTAGACGTCGTCGGCCGCGTCGAGTGCCGGCGTGCCGCGCTCGAGCCGCGCGAGCGGCAGCCGGTTCGCCGCGTAGATGCCGGGAATGCGCACGATGCGCGCGGACAGCACGCCGCGCACCGTCGCCGCCCGCAGCTGACGCTCGGCCGAGACGCGCCGGAACGCGCGCGGATTCGCGGGGCGCAGCGGCTGCGTTTCGTCGATTCGCGCGCCGCCGCAGTCGCCGTAGACGCCCGTCGTGCTGGCGTAGACGAGCGTCGGCGCGCGAAGGGCGTCGGGTACAATACGCGCTTCCCGCACCGGCACGCCGGCCTGTCGGGTCGCGGCGCGCAGCGTGCGGAGCCGGCCGACCGACGACACCGCCGGTGCGGACGGCCGCCGCGCAGGCACGGACAATGCGGCGATCAGCGCACGGGTGCGGCGATCGTCGCGGCCGTCGGATTGCGGCGGCGCGAGATGCAGGATCGTGCGGGCGAGGCCCGCGATACGTCCGAGCGTCGCCCGGCGATCGAGGTCGCCGACGAGCGGCGTCGCGCCTGCCGCGCGCAGTTCGTCGCGGCGGCCCGGATGGCTCGTCAGCGCGACGATGCGCAGGTTGCGGCGCGCATCGCGCCATTGCGCGACGCAGCGCAGGCCGACGTCGCCGCAGCCGACGATCAGGACGCGCGGCCGGCGCAGGATTCGAGTCGCGATCATGTTGGTTGCGAAATCAGTAGCCACCGTTGCGCGGCGCGCAACGGGTTTGCATTGTAGCTGCCGTGCGCGATATGCACGGTCCCCACATTTTGTTCTATTTGGTTCTATGGCATTCAACGTTACTCTCAAGCAAAGCGGCCGGCAGTTCCAGGTCGAGTCGGACGAAACCGTGCTGGCGGCGGCGCTGCGCCAGAACGTCCATCTGCCGTACGGGTGCAAGAACGGCGCGTGCGGCTCCTGCAAGGGCCAGATCGTGTCGGGCCAGATCGAACAGGGCCCGCACGCCGCGTCGGCACTGTCCAACGACGAGCGCACGCGCGGCCTCGCGCTGCTGTGCTGCTCGAAGGCGCAATGCGACCTCGAGATCGACGTGCGTGAAATCGCCGGTGTCGACGGCGTGCAGGTGAAGAAGCTGCCGTGCCGGATCGCCGCGCTCGAGCGCCGCGCCGACGACGTGATGGTCGTGAAGCTGCAGCTGCCGGCCAACGAGCGCCTGCAATACCTCGCGGGCCAGTACGTCGAGTTCATCCTGAAGGACGGCTCGCGCCGCAGCTACTCGATGGCGAACGCGCCGCACGAGGAAGGCCCGATCGAGCTGCACATCCGCCACATGCCGGGCGGCAAGTTCACCGACCACGTGTTCGGCGCGATGAAGGAACGCGACATCCTGCGCTTCGAAGGCCCGCTCGGCACGTTCTTCCTGCGCGAGGACTCCGACAAGCCGATCGTGCTGCTCGCATCGGGCACCGGCTTCGCGCCGATCAAGGCGATCGTCGAGCACGTGAAGCACCGGGGCATCACGCGTCCGATGACGCTCTACTGGGGCGCACGCCGCAAGAAGGACATCTACCTCGGCGAGCTCGCCGAGCAATGGGCGCGCGAGATCCCGAACTTCAAGTACGTGCCGGTGCTGTCCGAGCCGGACGACGCCGACCAGTGGACCGGCCGCACCGGCTTCGTCCATCGCGCGGTGATCGAGGACCTGCCCGATCTGTCGGGCCACCAGGTGTACGCATGCGGCGCGCCGGTGATGGTCGAATCCGCACAGCGCGACTTCACGCAGCACCACGCGCTGCCGGCCGACGAGTTCTACGCGGACTCGTTCACGAGCGCCGCCGATCTCGCGCATCCGGTCTGAGCCCCGGGCGCGCCCGCGCGCCCCGCTGCGCGCCGCCGTGTCACATCCGTGGCATCGCGGCGGTTTACAGTGGGGCGCGGGATGCCTTATGCTTGCGCACATGAACCGCTTCCTGTCCGCACTTCGACGTCGCCGCTCGCCGCTCCGCCCGGATGCCGCCGGCTCGTCACGGACTCGCGCGTAACCTACTCCTCCGCTTCACCGGTTACGCACAAGCTGTTCGACCCACCAGCCACGGCCTTCCGTGGCTTTTTTATTGCCCGCTTACCTTTCAACGTCCGCTGGAGTCTGCTGCCATGCCCCTGAACGATTACCCGATCGACTCGCTGATGTACATCACGAACCGCCCCGACATCGTGTTTACGCACGGCAAGGGTTCGTGGCTCTACGATCACACGGGCAAGCGCTATCTGGACTTCATTCAGGGCTGGGCCGTCAACAGCCTCGGCCACTGCAACGACGGCATCGTCGAAGCGCTGAAGACGCAGGCGGAGAAGCTGCTGAACCCGTCGCCCGCGTTCTACAACGAACCGATGGCGAAGCTCGCCGGCCTGCTCACGCAGCACAGCGTATTCGACAAGGTGTTCTTCACGAACAGCGGCGCGGAAGCGAACGAAGGCGCGATCAAGCTCGCGCGCAAGTGGGGCCGCAAGTTCAAGAACGGCGCGTACGAGATCATCACGTTCGACCACAGCTTCCACGGCCGCACGCTCGCGACGATGTCGGCCAGCGGCAAGCCGGGCTGGGACACGATCTACGCACCGCAGGTGCCGGGCTTCCCGAAGGCCGAGCTGAACGACATCAACTCCGTCGAGAAGCTGATCACCGACAAGACCGTCGCGGTGATGCTCGAGCCGATCCAGGGCGAAGGCGGCGTGATCCCGGCGACGCGCGAATTCATGCAGGCGCTGCGCGCGCTGACGAAGCAGCACGACCTGCTGCTGATCGTCGACGAAGTGCAAAGCGGGTGCGGCCGCGCGGGCACGCTGTTCGCGTACGAGCTGTCCGGTATCGAGCCGGACATCATGACGCTCGCGAAGGGCATCGGCGGCGGTGCACCGCTCGGCGCGCTGCTGTCGAAGGCCGACGTCGCGGTGTTCGAGGCCGGCGACCAGGGCGGCACGTACAACGGCAACCCGCTGATGACGGCCGTCGGCTATTCGGTGATCTCGCAGCTCGTCGCGCCCGGCTTCCTCGAAGGCGTGCGCGAGCGCGCCGAATACCTGAAGCGCAGGCTGCTCGAACTGTCGGAGGAACGCGGCTTCGAGGGCGAACGCGGCGAAGGCCTGCTGCGCGCGCTGCTGCTCGGCAAGGACATCGGCCCGCAGATCGTCGAGAAGGCCCGCGACATGCAGCCCGACGGCCTGCTGCTGAACGCTGCGCGCCCGAACCTGCTGCGCTTCATGCCCGCGCTGAACGTCACGACCGAGGAAATCGACCAGATGATGGCGATGCTGCGGTCGATCCTCGACACGCTCTAAGGAAACCACCGCGATGGATGCCGCCGCCGATGCTGTCGCGATCCGCCCGTTCGAACGCACCGACACCGATGCCGTGCTGGCCGTGTGGCGCGATGCGTTCCCGCAGTACGACGAAGCCGGCGCGCCGCCGCACCGCGATCCGCTGCGCTCGATCGAGCTGAAGCTCGCGACGCAGCCGGAGCTGTTCTTCGTCGCGACGTGCGGCGCGCGGGTCGTCGGCACGCTGATGGCGGGTTTCGACGGACATCGCGGCTGGCTCTACTCGTTCGGCGTGTCGAACGACGCGCGGCGGCTCGGCATCGGCCGCGCGCTGATCGCGCATGCGGAACGCGCGCTCGCCGCGCGCGGCTGCCTGAAGATCAACCTGCAGGTGCTGCCCGGCAACGACGATGCATGCCGCTTCTATGCGGCGCTCGGCTATCGCGTCGAGGAACGCATCTCGTTCGGCAAGACGCTGCCGGCCGCGTGACGCCGCCGGCAGCCGCCGCGTTCAGCGCGTGATCGGCCCCGCGTCCGGCAGCGGATTGCCGAGCGCGTCGGTCGGCACGGCCTGCTGCTCGAACGCCGCGAAATACGCGGCCCACTGCGACTCGCTCACGCGCACGATCAACGCGCCGTCCTGCCAAACGTCGTTGTGATCGTTGTGGTCGTTGCCCGCGCGATGCAGGTAGTTCGCGCCTGTCGAACCCTGGTTCATGTGCGTGTCGTGGATGCCGTTGCCCTCCCTATACGTGCGGCCGAACACGACGACGTCGAGCCCCTGCGACTGCGCGGCATTGACGAGTCGCAGCAGCGACGGGATCGGCTCCGCGTTCTCGGTGCCGTCCATCACCGCGCTGGCACGCCATGCGCCCGTCTCGTTCAGGATGTCGCTGCGCAGATAGTCGAGCGCCGGCAGCGCGGTTTGCCCGGTGAGATCGGTATAGCCTTCGGCCGCGGCCGCGAGCGTCGCCGTGACCGGATGATGGAAATCGTAGACGAGCTTGTAGTTCAGCAGGTCGTCCGCGTCGTTGGTGCCGACGTTGATCGCGACGTCCCAGTCGCCGGACGGCAATGCGAGCGTCAGGTGGATGTGATACTGGATCTCGCTGCCGTGTGGCGAGCCTTTCAGCTGCGCCACCGACGTCACCTTCGCCTTCACGAAACCGTAATCCAGACTCATGGGTGCTCTCCGTGTCCCGATGAACCGACCATGCTACGCAGCCTGCGTGACGGTTGGTGGACGGCAGGTAGCGGACGGCGTTCGTGCTACCGTGTCCCGCACCGCATGGTCGGCGTCACGGTCGAATGCATGGAGTCGCATCCGCGTGCGCAGTTCGCCGCCGGGCGCGCCGCACGAAAAAAAGGCTGTCACGGTATCCCGTGACAGCCTTTCGAAAGCCCTTGCGCGGCACGCCGGCATCCGCCGCCGCGCCGGGCCCGCTCATTTACTCACCCAGATACGCAGCCCGCACCTTCGGATCGTCGAGCATCTGCTTGGCGTCGCCTTCCATCGTGACCGTGCCGGAATCCATCACGTAGCCGCGGTCGGCCGCTTGCAGCGCGAGCCGCGCGTTCTGCTCGACCAGCAGCACCGTGATGCCCTCCTTCGAGATCTCGCGCACCACTTCGAAGATCTTCTCGAC
>NZ_QTQH01000024.1:0-108939 GCF_003853805.1 Burkholderia sp. Bp8994 | reverse complement strand
TTAATTTTTAAAGAGCATTTCTGCGAGGACCCGGAGGCTTTCTCAGCAGCGCTGCGTTTTCAGCAGCAGAGAAGCGAGATTATGAACCGTCTTTTTCAGTTCGTCAACAACTTTTTAACTGCTTCGTTGCGACGACTGGGGGTCAACTTCCTGCACCGCCGAGGCCGCTACGACCCGCCCGACAGCACCGCTTCCCTTCTTCCCCCGCGCTGCGTTTCCGTTAGCGCGAAAGAGGCGTGATTCTAAGCACCCGCCGGCAATCGCGCAAGGGGTTCGATGGATTTTTCTTTCATCCCCGCCGATTCGGCCTTCCGGCCATGCCGGAGCACGAGACCGCTTATGGCGCAAAGAACGGACTAGAATGTGAGGTTCTTCGCCTCTTTCTATACGTATTTAATATGCGCCAGCGAATCGCCAAACGCCTCCCCCCCGACGCCGACAAACTGGTCGGCCTGTCGCTTGCGCTCTTCGCCTCGGGCAGTCGCATCGAGGATCGCTTCTGGGAAGCGAAGCTCGATGCGCTGCTTGCCAAGATTGTTCGCAACGGCAACCAGACCACGCTCGACGCAGCACTCGACCATCTGCAGCAGAACCATCCCGACGCCTATGGCGCGCTCGCCGACATGGCCGAGACGCATAGCGAATCGATGGTGATCGAACACGACGGCCAGCCGTACGATGCGCTGCTGGTCGCCGTTCCCGTTCTCGCCTGGACGCGCTACATGATTCCGTCGGGCCCGCTGAAAGGCGACGTCGCCGACGCACTGCGCACGCACCTGCAGGCGCACGTGCTCGCCACCGGCACGCTCGTCGGGCTGGCCCCGTTCCTGTACAGCATCGACCAGTTGCCGCGTCACCACGTCGAGACCTATCGGCTCGCCCAGCAGCTCGCACACGCGGCGCTCGGCCAGCACGCAGCCAAGCTCAGCTTCGGCGACCTGCCCGAAACCTCACCGATCCTGGCCGACCCACGCTTCCTGCTCGCCGTCGTCGCCGCGCCGGCCGGCGCACCGCTGTTTCGCTGGCAGGAGGAAGAACACGGCAACCGGATCGAACGCGGCCAGTGTCTCGAGCAATGGACTGCCCAGGGCGGCCCGAACCTGTCGGCTGCCCTGCCCGGCTGCGAGTTCGAATGCCTGCTTCCGGACGCGTACTACTCGGCCTGCCGCGATGCGGACGAGCGCATCCGTCCGCACACGGTCCGAACGGCCATCCGTTATCTTTTCGACACACTTGGTGCGGCACCGCAAGAGCTGCGCGCGGTGGTCGCGGGCTTCGGCGAGCGCCGGATCGACGAGTATCGCGTCGGCTTCACGCGACGTGCCAGCAACGACGTGATCTATGGCGTCGTGTGGCCGCTGTACGGTCGCGAGAACGGCGACGTGTCGATCGACAGCGCGACGCTGGAAGGCGAAGCCCCGATCGAAGGGCCGCTCGAGGAGATCGTGAGTCTGTTGAAGGAATGCGGCGTAACCGACGTCCGCCGGCACGCAGGCCGCTTCGAGCCCGAGTACTGCGACGACTGCGGCGTGCCGCTCTATGCGGATCCGCTCGGCGAGATCGTCCACGCGGAAATGCCGGAAGACGCATCGCCCGCCCAGCCGCACTTTCACTGATCGTGCAAGGCAGGCCCGCTGAGCCTGCCCAACGAAGCCGCTCCCGGTTCCTGCCGGAGCGGCTTTTTTTTCGTCCGCATTTCCCTCACGCGAAATTTCAGACTTTTCCTAATCCTTTCAGCCAAGCAGACATCGTGTAAGGTTTTTGTCATTATCGGAGCCACCCCATGCCGACGGCAGCTCAATGACTCACCTTACGGAGGTTGAATATGCGGTTCCTGGTGCTTAACTCAGACGCCGAACGGCGTGACGGACTGAAAGCCCTGCTGCGGCAGATCGACCGTCACGCCCGCATCAACGATGCACCCGATGGTTTCCAGGCGCGCCGGCTGCTGCGCACCCAGCGTTTCGACCTCGTTGCCATCGACTGGCTGGACGTCGGGCGGCACAGCGAACTCCAGGCGCTCTGCAGCGCCTGCTCGCCGACGCCCGCCGCGGTGCTGATCGACGAATCCACGCCGGAGGCCATCCAGCGCTTCTACAACTACGGCGTCGCGGGCGTGATCCCGCACTCCACACGGCCGCACCTGATCGTGCGGGCGCTCGAAATGGTTCTGCTGGGCGGCCATTACATCCCGCCGATCGCGCTCAGCCTGCTGCCTTCCGCCGCCGCGGCGCGTCACGATGCCCATTTCCAGACGCTCGCCGGATCGCTGCCGCGCCGCCCGCCAAGCAGCCTCCTGTCGCCTAGACAGGCGCAGATCATGCGCTTCGTCCATATGGGCAGCACCAACAAGATGATCGCCCGCACGCTCGGCATCAGCGAAGGCACCGTGAAGATCCACCTCGCCAGCATCTTCCAGCAGCTGGGCGCGGCAAACCGCGCTGCCGCAGTCGCGATCTACAACGGCTGGCTGTCGCCCCATCTCGAGGTGCTGCTGGCGAACCGCGATCGTGCAAGCAAGCCCGTCATCGGCGAACGCGGCCCGGTCCCCCTGCGCAAGCAACGGAACGACCGTCCATACCCGCTGCCTGCCGCGGACACCAGCACTCGCGACCTGCCGCTCGCGGCCGAACCGCGGGCGCGGTTTCGGCGCGACCGCTGATCGGACAGTCTCGATATTGCGACGGTCGACATGTGCGGATTCCCACCTTTGATGCTCAACGAGTAATATGGACCCATGGGTTTTCTTTTCACACCGCTTCCGCTCTGGGTTGGCATCGGTGGCTGGATCGCCGCCGTGGCGCTGCTCGTGCTCGCGCTCTGGAATCGTCCCTTCGTCCGGCTGCAGGACGCAACGCTCCAGCACGTGTGGCTCGCGCTCGTCACTGCGATCACGGTGCTGTGGGCCTCGAATGCGTGGCTCGAAGATGGCATCGTCATGCACCTGCTCGGCGCGACGCTGCTCGTCACGCTGTTCGACTGGACGCTTGCGCTGATCGCGATGGGTGCCGTCACGGCCGTCGCCGCGATCGTCTTCGATGCGCCGTGGCAAGGCATCGGTCTCACCTATCTGATCTACGGCGCGCTACCGGTCGCCGTGTCCGCGTTGCTGCAACGCGCCGCGATCGCGTGGCTCCCGCACAACCTCGCATCGTTCATCATCGGCCAGGGGTTCCTGTCACCGGCCATCGCGATCGTCTCGGTCGCCGCGGCCGCGGCCGGTGTCCAGCTCGCGCTCGCGGACGGCGTGCCCGTCGTGATTCCCGCCGGCTATCTGCTGAACACCGCGCTGCTCGCGCTCGGCGAAGCGTGGTTCACCGGCATGGCCACCGCGCTCATCGCTGTCTATCGTCCGGCGTGGGTCACGACGTTCGACGTTCGGCGCTATCGCCTCGGCGGCCCGCGCGCCTGAACGCGCCGGCCCCGATGCGAGCGGTGCGCGCGGCGATCCGTTTGCGCAGCGCGGGAGAGTGCAACGCCTACTGCCGCACAACTTTTTTACGCTAAGATTGAACTCCTGATCTTCATCGGGCATCTATACGTGCCCGATGCCTCATTTGCTCCTCACCAATAACCAGATGGACAGCTCACCTGCCTCGCTCCGGATTTTCCGGGCGCTCGGCAAGCTGGCGGCCTGTGTCGCGGGCCTGTCGCTTGCGCTTCCGGCACCGGTATTCGCCGACCTCCTCGACCAGCGCTCCGAACTGATCAACAAATTCGTCAACGAGATGCACGCCGATCCGATCGTCGCCGATTGTGCGGCGCACGGCAGCTTCATCGCCAGCACGTCGTCGGCCTTCGATCGCGTCGACTTCGCGCCGAACGCGTTCGAAAACGGCAAGGCGACGATCACGCCGTGGAACGATTCGTTCGATCAGGGCAAGCAGCGCGTGAAGGTCGACAACATCGTTACCGTGGATGGCCTCGGCGTCCACAGCGACGGCAGCGACCCGACACCGCTGAAATTCCGCTGCGGCTACGTCGGTCAGCAAATGCTTGCGTTCAGCTGGAACGATCCCGTGCCGCCGCTGAAGCCGCGCGTCGAGCGTCCGTCGTCGTCGACGAAGAAGTTCAACGGCAAGTCACACCGCGGCAAGGTGAAGGCCAAGGCATCCGGCCGCACCGGCAAGAAAGCCGTCGCAACGAAAAAATCCAGCGGCCAGAAGAATGTCGTGAAGAAGAAAACCGCGAAGAAGTCCTGATACGGCGGAGCGGCAACGACAGAAGCCAAAAAGCCGGCACATCATGCGATGCGCCGGCTTTTTCATATCGACGACGATGCGCTTACGCGAACGTCTCGACGTGCACCAGGATTGCCGCCAGCATTGCAGCGCCAAGCGCCGCGCTCCGTTCGCCATTCCAGCCGACCCGCTCGTCGGGCAAGTTCGCGTTGTCCTTGAACGGCATCTCGAGCGTCAGCGACAGGCAGCCGAACTGATGGCCGATGTACTTCGACGCGAGCTTGAGCGCGTCTTCCTTGTACTTGCTCGCCGCATAGCCGTGCTCGGTCTGGAAATCCGGGCTTGCGACCTTGAACGCTTCGATGAACGCGGTCTGCTCCCTGCCCTGCTGCTCGGTAAAGCTCGGCAGCATCTCCGAACCCGCAACGAACACGTACGGCAGATCTTCGTCGCCGTGAATGTCGAAGAACATGTCGCAGCCGATCGCATGGATCGCATCGCGCACGGCCAGCACTTCGGGGCTGCGCTCGGCATCGGGCTCCATCCACTCGCGATTCAGGTTCGCACCCGCCGCGTTGGTGCGCAAGTTGCCGTGCACGCTGCCGTCCGGATTCATGTTCGGGACGATGTAGAACGTCGCGCGGTCGTACAGCTTGCGCGCCACCGGATCGCCCGCCCAGTCGCCCCATCCGGCCAGCCGCTTGACGAGCCCTTCGACGAACCACTCGGCCATCGTCTCGCCCGGGTGCTGGCGCGCGATGATCCATACCTTCTTCTTCGGTGCCCCGTCGACTTCCGGCGTACCGAGCGTCAGCAGCGACATCGGACGGCCTTCGACCGTGCGGCCGAGTTCGACGACGCTCGCCTGCGGCAATTGCTGAACCGCGCCGAGGAACGCCGCATGGCGCTCTTCCGAGTACGGCTCGAAATACGCGTAGTAGATGCTGTCGAACTCGGGCGCATGGTCGATGGTCATCGTCTTGCCGTCGAATGTCGTCGGCACGCGGAACCAGTCGACCCGGTCGTAGCTCGCGACTGCACTGTAGTTGCGCCATCCCGACGGATACGCGCATTCGGCTGCATTCTCGAACGACATCACGCACCGCTCGCCGCGCGCGCCCGTCAGGCGAAAGTAGAACCATTGCGCGAATTCCGAGCGGTTGTCGCCACGTATGCGCAGCCGGATCGCGTCCGGGCTATCGC
Source organism: Burkholderia sp. Bp8994 (assembly GCF_003853805.1). Lineage (NCBI taxonomy): Bacteria > Pseudomonadati > Pseudomonadota > Betaproteobacteria > Burkholderiales > Burkholderiaceae > Burkholderia > Burkholderia sp. Bp8994. The sequence goes on along the minus strand of NZ_QTQH01000024.1, from coordinate 103,555 downwards.
ACGACACGACGTCGACGGCGCCTGCGTCGAAATTGCTGGTGATCGAAAGGGTCATCTGTCTCTCCAATTGCGACCGGAGCGGGCGGTCTGCCACGTGTCCGGCCTCATGCATGCACCGGCCGTCTCGTGAACGGCCGGCTCGGTCACTCGCCGATTCGCCGGCGATATACGTAAGTCGAATCGTTCGACGCAGCGGCATCGAACGCGTAGTCTTCCACCGCGAAATCCTTCAGCGCGGCCGGCTCGGAGATGCGGTTCTCGACGATATAGCGCGCCATCAGGCCACGGGCGCGTTTCGCATGGAAGCTGATGATCTTGTAGCGGCCGCCCTTCCAGTCCTCGAACACCGGCGTGACGATCGGCGCGGCCAGCAGTTTCGGCTTGACCGACTTGAAGTACTCGGTCGACGCGCAGTTGACCAGCACACGTGCCGCGCCGCTGCGCGTCTCGAGCTGCTCGTTCAGTGCCCGCGTGATGCGGTCGCCCCAGAACGCATACAGATCCTTGCCGCGCGCGTTCGCGAAACGCGTGCCCATCTCGAGCCGGTACGGCTGCAGCAGGTCGAGCGGGCGCAGCAGCCCGTACAGGCCCGACAGCACGCGCACATGCTGCTGCGCATAGTCGAGATCGGCGGCCGACAGCGATTTGGCATCGAACCCTTCGTACACGTCGCCGTTGAACGCGAGCACCGCCTGCTTCGCATTGGCCGTCGTGAAGGTCGGCGACCAGTCCGCGTAGCGCTGGAAGTTCAGCCGCGCGAGCGGATCGGAGATGTCCATCAGCGTCGAGATATCCTGCGGCGACAGCTTGCGCAGGCCGTCGATCAGTTCCGACGCATCGTCGACGAATGCAGGCTTCGTGTAAGACGGGACGTGGGCGGGCGTATCGTAGTCGAGGGATTTGGCTGGGGAGAGAACGATTATCATAGAGGCTCGCTGGCACGCCGTGCCTTGCGGTCAGACGAAAACCACCGATTGTAACGAATGACCCGCTCCCTCGCCCCGCATGCCGCACATCGCGTCGTGCTCGACTCGAACGTCTGGATCGACATACTCGTATTCGACGACCCGGCCACCCGCCCGATCCGGGCTGCGCTCGAACGCGGCACGCTGGCCGCCGTGATCGACGGCCGCTGCCTGAACGAACTCGAGCTCGTGCTCGACTATCCGCAGTTCCAGGCGCGCGCGATCGACAAGGCCGAAGCGCTCGCGACCGTCGCCCGCCTGACGCGCCTCGTCGAGCCGCCGCCCGTCGACGCCGACGCGCCGCCGCTGCCGAAGTGCAAGGACCGCGACGATCAGAAGTTTCTCGAGCTCGCGCGCGCCGCGCAGGCCGACTGGCTCGTGTCGAAGGACCGTGCGCTGCTCAAGCTCGCGAAGCGCACCGCACGCGACTTCGGCTTCCGGATCGCGCAGCCCGCGCCATTTACCGAAGCCTGCGCGCTCGATGCCGCGTCGGCCCCCACCACCACGCCGGCCTGACGAGCCCGGCGCCACCCGCTTGCGACCGTATCGATGAACGCTCCTACCGACATGCCTACGACTCCCGTTTTCCCCTCGCGCCTGCCGAACGTCGGCACGACGATCTTCACGGTGATGAGCGCGCTCGCCGCCGAGAAAGGCGCCGTGAACCTCGGCCAGGGCTTCCCGGATTTCGACTGCGACCCGCGCATCGTCGACGCGGTCGCGGCCGCGATGCGCAACGGTCACAACCAGTATCCGCCGATGGCCGGCGTCGCGCCGTTGCGCGATGCGATCGCCGACAAGATCGCGCAGGTCTACGGCCGCCGCTACGATCCGGCCACCGAGATCACGGTCACGGCCGGCGCGACGCAGGCCCTGCTGACGGCGATCCTGTGCGCGGTGCATCCCGGCGACGAAGTGATCGTCGTCGAACCGACCTACGACAGCTATCTGCCTTCGATCGAACTGGCCGGCGGCAAACCCGTGTTCGTCACGCTGGAAGCGCCCGACTATGCGATCCCGTTCGATCGCCTGGCCGCCGCGATCACGCCGAAGACGCGGATGATCATGATCAACACGCCGCACAACCCGACCGGCACCGTGTGGCGCGAGGCCGACATGCGCAGGCTCGAGGAGATCGTGCGCGGCACCAACGTGCTGATCCTGTCGGACGAAGTGTACGAACACATGGTCTACGACGGCGCGCGGCACGAGAGCGTCGCGCGCTACCCGGACCTGGCCGCGCGCAGCTTCATCGTGTCGAGCTTCGGGAAGACCTACCACGTGACGGGCTGGAAGGTCGGCTACGTCGCGGCGCCTGCCGCGCTGACCGCGGAGTTCCGCAAGGTCCATCAGTTCAACGTGTTCACGGTGAACACGCCGATGCAGATCGGGCTCGCCGACTACCTGCGCGATCCGGCACCGTACCTGACGCTGGCCGGCTTCTACCAGAAGAAGCGCGACTTCTTCCGCGCCGGCCTCGAGCGCACGCGCTTCAAGCTGCTGCCGTGCACCGGCACGTACTTCCAGTGCGTCGACTATTCGGCGATCAGCGATCTGCCCGAAGCGGAATTCTCGAAGTGGCTCACATCGGAAATCGGCGTGGCGGCGATTCCGGTGTCGGCGTTCTACCACGAGCCGCACGAGTCGGGCGTCGTGCGCTTCTGCTTTGCAAAGCAGGAAGGCACGCTCGCATCCGCACTCGAACGGCTCGCGCGCCTGTAAGGCTTGCCTCGGCAGCCGGGCGCGGCACGACATCGCGCCCGCACCGCGCTTACGAACGCGCGGCGCTCGCCGCCTCGACGTAGGCCTTGCGATCGGCCGCCACGCGCTGCGCGGCCGGCCGCTCGCCGACCAGCTTAGCGTGCGCCTTCCAGTCGATGCCGGCGTCGAGCAGGAAATCGCGGCCGAAGACGGCCTTCGTCGCCATCCCGATCACCGGCAGGTGGATCGCTGCGGCAATGTCCGCAAGACTGAACGTGTCACCGAGCACGTACGGCGAGAACTGCGTCATCCGCTTGAACGCATCGATCGCGCGCGGCAGGCGCTTCTCGACGTGCGCCTTCATCCCGTCGCTGACCTTGCCGCCGAAAAACGCTTCCGTATAGACCTCGCGCGCGGTCCATTCGAGATACAGCTCGAGCGTCTCGACGAGTTCGCGCACCTTCGCGGCCGCGAACGGCCCGGCCGGGAAAATGGCCTTGTCGGGAAAACGCGCGGCCAGATACTCGATGATCACCTGCGACTCGAACAGCGCGCCCTCTTCCGTCTTCAGGAACGGAATCTTGCCGAGCGGCGAATCGGCAAGCAGTGCCGGATCGTTGATCGGCAGACCGCATGCCGATTCCTCGAACGGGATGCCATGCTCGAGCAGGACGAACTTCACCTTGTTGTAATAGTTGGACAACGGAATACCGCACAGCTGTAGCATCGGAGTCTCCTTCGTTGCTGAGGCGCGGCCGCAGTGATGCCGGCCGCATCGGGATGCGTCGCGCTGAAAAGCACGTTCGTGCTAGTCTAAAGCAGTTTCGCGTCCGTCAAGACAACGATACATCCGCTGCGGCATCACCCTCACGGGTAGGCGCGCAAGCCCGCGCAACATGCGGCGCCGCAACCCCGCCATTCGATGGAGACACACTCGCATGAGTGCTGAACTGCTGGCCTCGCGTCCGCCCGAAAGCGAATCGACGCTCGTCCTCACGCTGTCCAATCCCGGCGCGCGCAACGCGCTGCATCCCGACATGTATGCGGCCGGCGTCGAAGCGCTCGCCACCGCCGAGCGCGATCCCGCGATTCGCGCGGTCGTGCTCACGGGGGCCGATCGCTTCTTTTGCGCGGGTGGCAACCTGAACCGGCTGCTCGACAACCGCTCGAAGGATCCGTCCTACCAGGCCGACAGCATCGATCAGCTCGGCGCGTGGATCACGGCGCTGCGCGCAACGACGAAGCCCGTGATCGCGGCCGTCGAAGGCGCCGCGGCCGGCGCGGGCTTCTCGCTCGCGCTCGCGTGCGACCTGATCGTTGCCGCGCACGATGCGAAGTTCGTGATGTCGTACGCACGCGTCGGCCTCACGCCCGACGGCGGCGGCTCGTGGTTCCTCGCACGTGCGCTGCCGCGTGCGCTCGCCGCCGAAATCCTGTTCGAGGGCAAGCCTGTCGCGGCCGAACGCCTGCATGCGCTCGGCGTCGTCAACCGGCTCGCCGCGCCCGGTGCCGCGCTGTCCGACGCGCTCGCGTGGGCCGACTCGCTTGCCGGCATCTCGCCGAACGCGCTGACACGCATCAAGTCATTGCTCGACGATGCGACCGCGCAGCCGCTCGATGCGCACCTCGGCACCGAGCGCGATCACTTCGTCGCGTCACTGCATCACGCGGACGCGTTCGAAGGCATTACCGCATTTCTCGAGAAACGCCAGCCGCGCTACAAGCGCTGATCCGGCGCGCGGCCACCGCTCGAACGCCGGTTCCGCCGCCTCGGCGACACGCGCGCGCAGGCGCGTGGCCGCACGTTGCCGTCGCCTGCAGCCCGCATCGATCCATGCTCTAATGACCGCCTGTCGCGGCGCCCTGTCGGCGCCGTTTTCGCGCATGCAATAAAGGAGTTGACGATGATCGACGTCTACAGCTGGGCGACCCCGAACGGCCACAAGGTACACATCATGCTCGAGGAAACAGGCCTCGCGTATCGTGCGCATCCGGTCGATATCGGTGCGGGCGACCAGTTCGAGCCCGAATTCCTGAAGATCAGCCCGAACAACAAGATCCCCGCGATCGTCGACGCGGACGGCCCCGGCGGCAAGCCGATCTCGCTGTTCGAATCCGGCGCGATCCTCATTTACCTGGCGGAAAAGACCGGCAAGTTCCTGCCGACCGAGCCAGCCGCACGCTACGCGACGCTCGAATGGCTGATGTTCCAGATGGGCGGCGTCGGCCCGATGCTCGGCCAGGCGCATCACTTCCGGCTGTATGCGCCGGAGAAGATCGCGTACGCGGTCAATCGCTACACGAACGAAGCGAAGCGCCTGTACAACGTGATGGAAAAGCGCCTCGGCGAATCCGCCTATCTCGCGGGCGACACGTACACGATCGCGGACATTGCGACGTTCCCGTGGACGCGTTCGTGGCAAAACCAGGGCATCGTGCTCGACGAACTGCCGAACGTGAAGCGCTGGCATGAAGCCATTGCCGCGCGTGCCGCCGTGCAGCGCGGCGTCGAAGTACTCGCGTCGCTGCGCAAGCCGCTGCAGGACGACAAGGCACGCGAGATGCTGTTCGGCGCGACGCAATACGCGAAGCACTGAAGCACCGCGCGCCCTGCGACGCAGCGGCATCCGTCGCTGCCGCCGCGCGCATCAGAAGTAGTGCAGCGTAATGAATTCCGCCGAACAAACGAGCAACGGCGCATCCGGACGCTCGACCTGCATCGACACCGACCACGTCACCTGCACGCCGCCCCGCGCGGCCTGCGCGGCCTCCTTCACCGCGAACAGCGCGCGCACGCGCGCGCCGACCGGCACCGGCTTCAGGAACCGCACGCGGTTCAGTCCGTAGTTCACGCCCATCTTCTGCTCGAAGCGCATCGCATCGGTCATCAGCGCGGGAATCAGCGACAGCGTCAGGAAGCCGTGCGCGATCGGGCCGCCGAACGGCGACTCGCGCCGCGCACGCTCGGGATCGACGTGAATCCACTGGTGATCGCCGGTCGCGTCGGCGAACCCGTCGACCCGGCGCTGGTCGATCTCGACCCAGCCGCTCGCGAGCGGTTCCGCGCCGACCCGCTCGAGCAGCGCTTGCGTCGACGCGATCAGCGGCAATGTCACGTCCGTCATGCACCCGCTCCTTGCGGATGGCGCAGCCCGAAGATCACCTTGGTATGCACGGTGATCACCGTGTCGCCGGCACCGTTGAGGCCGATCCACTCCGTCGACACGATGCCGCGATCGGGCTTGCTCGCCGACACGCGCTTGTCGTGGACCTTCTGGTACATCGTGATCGTGTCGCCGGCACGCACGGGCTTGAGCCAGCGGATCGAATCGATGCCGGGCGAGCCCATGCTGGTCGAATCCGGCCCGAGCTTCTTGATGAGCAGGCTCATGAACACCGAACACGTATGCCAGCCGCTCGCGACCAGTCCACCGAACGGCGAGGCCTTGCCGGCTTCCTCGTCGAGGTGGAACGGCTGCGGATCGTAGCGTTGCGCGAACGCCTTGATGTCGTCCGGTTCGAACGTATAGCGGCCGATTTCGGTCGTACTGCCGACTTCCAGATCTTCGTAACTGATACCCACTGTCTATCTCCTGTAGCGCGCTCGCGCGTCGCCGTCATGCCGCGTCGGTCTGCGCGAAATCCGGCAGGGCCGCGATGCGCGCAAGGTGATGATCGGTGTCGCCGAGGGTCGTCTCGATGATCGACAGCCGCTTGAACAGGTGTGCGGCGGCGACCTCGTTGGTCACGCCCATGCCGCCGTGCAGTTGCACGGCCTGCTGGCCGACGAAGCGCGCGGCCGCGCCGACCCGCGCCTTCGCGGCCGACACCGCCTTGCGCCGCGCGTCGGCGTCGCCGCCCGCGTAACGCACGGCGGCCAGGTAGGTCAGCGAACGCGCCTGCTCGGCGTGAATCAGCATGTCGACCATCCGGTGCTGCAGCGCCTGGAAGCGCGCGATCGGCACGCCGAACTGTTCGCGCGTCTTCGTGTATTCGACCGTCGCGCGGTTCAGTTCGTCGAGTGCGCCGACCGCTTCCGCGCAGAGCAGGAAGGTCGCGTAATCGGCAATCTGCTCGAGTGCGGCCGCATCGCGTGCGCCGCCCGTCAACTGCCGTGCGGGCGTTTCCTTGAACTCGATCGTCGCGGCGCGCTGGCCGTCGATCGTCCGGTAGTCGACGAGCTGCACGCCCGCGGCATCGCGATCGACGACGAACAGGCCGATTCCGCCGCCGTCGACGCGCGCGGGCACGATCCACACATGGGCCTGTGCGCCGTGCTGAACGATCGACTTGATGCCGGTCAGCCGGGACGTGCCGCCATGCTCGCGCGCATGCGTTTCGAGTTCGTACAGGTCGTAGCGCGCCCGCGGTTCGTGGAATGCAACGGCAACGCGCTTCTGCCCTTGTGCGACCGCTTCCAGCAGCGCGGCATCGTCGCCCGTGCCGGACCCGGCGATGCGCAGCGCCTCGATACCGACCGCGGTCGCCCAGTACGGCTCGACCACGAGTGCTCGGCCGAGCTCCTGCATCGCGACCAGCATGTCGACCGGGCCGCCGCCGAATCCGCCATGTGCGTCGGGCACGGGCAGCGCGGTCAGGCCCAGCTCCGCGAATGCGCTCCATTGTGCATCCGACACGCCCGCCTCGCTGCGCACGATGGCCTGGCGCGCGTCGAAACCGTATTGCTCGCCGAGATAACGGCGCAGCGCGTCGGCGAACTGTTGCTGCTCGTCGGTAAAGCTGAAATCCATGGTTGTCTCCGTTCCCTGATCACAGCCCCAGGATCATCTGCGCGATGATGTTCTTCTGAATCTCGTTCGAACCACCGTAGATCGAAGTCTTCCGGTAATTGAAGTAGTACGCGGCGAGCGGCGCCGCATCGTCGTCGCCCGCGCTGCTGTGTTCGCGCTCGCCCTCGAGGAACGGGACATCGAATGGCGCGGCGAGCGGCCCGATCGCCTCGAACATCAGCTCGGTGAGCGCCTGCTGCACCTCGGTGCCCTTGATCTTCAGCATCGATGCCTCGGGGCCCGGCCCCTTGCCGCTCGTCTCGCGGCTCACGACGCGCAGCACCGTCACCTCGAGCGCCATCAGCTCGACCTCGAGCGCCGCGATCTTCGCGGCAAACACGGGATCGGCGAGCAACGGCTTGCCGTTCTTGCGCTGGTTCGACGCCACGCGCTTCAGGAATGCGAGCTCGCGCTTCGACGCGCCGACGCGTGCAATGCCGGTGCGCTCGTGGCCCAACAGGTATTTCGCGTAGGTCCAGCCGCGGTTTTCATCGCCGACGAGATTCTCGACGGGCACCTTCACGTCCTCGAAGAACACCTCGTTGACTTCGTGATCCTCGTCGAGCGTGATGATCGGACGCACGGTGATGCCGGGTGTCTTCATGTCGATCAGCAGGAACGAGATGCCCTCCTGCTTCTTCGCCGCCGGATCGGTGCGCACGAGACAGAACATCATGTCCGCGTACTGGCCGAGTGTCGTCCAGGTCTTCTGGCCGTTGACGACGTAGTGATCGCCGTGGCGTTCGGCGCGCGTGCGCAGCGATGCGAGATCCGATCCGGAGCCCGGCTCCGAGTAGCCCTGGCACCACCAGTCGGTGCCGTCGAGAATGCGCGGCAGATAATGGCGCTTCTGCGCTTCGCTGCCGTATTTCATCAGCACCGGCGCGACCATCGACACGCCGAACGGCAGTACGGTCGGCGCGCCGATGCGTGCGCACTCCTCATCCCAGATGTGCCGCTGCGTCGCGTTCCAGTCCGGGCCGCCGTATTCGGCCGGCCATGCGGGCGCGGACCAGCCGCGCTGGCCGAGAATCCGGTGCCAGCTCGCGAAATCCTCGCGGTCGAGTCGTTTGTGATCGAGTACCTTGGCGCGCAGTGCGTGAGGCAGATTGGCCTCGAGCCAGGCGCGGACGTCCACGCGGAACGCGTCGTCGGCGGGGGAATAATCCAGATCCATGCGCAGTGTCTCCTGGCCGCGGCCGTCCGGGCCGCCAAGGACACACTGCATACGTCATTGCAGCGGTTCTTTCAGCGCGGCAGGAATCGGCAGCGGCATCACGTCGATGCCTTCTTCGGCCAAGGATTGCGCATCCTCCGGCGTCGTGACGCCACGAATGCTGCGTGCCGGCGCCTCGTTGTAATGGATGCGCCGCGCTTCCTCGGCGAAGCGCTCGCCCACGTTCTCGGTCTTCTCCAGCACCTCGCGCAGCGCGCGCATCACCTGCGCCTGCAGCGCACGCGGATCGGCCGGCTGTGCCTGCGTCGCGCCCGACAGGTTCAGGCGAGGCGCCGACGGCATCCGGTTGATCTCGGTCGTCCCGCATACCGGACATTCGACCAGCTTGCGGGACAACTGCGCTTCGAACTCATCGGCGGAAGCGAACCAGCCTTCGAACCGATGGCCGTGCGGGCACTGTAAATCGAGGACCTTCATGCTGAATCAGGGCGTGTGACGAGTGTAGCGCAAAACGCGCTTTTGTGAACGATCGTGCTAAACCAGGATCGCGCGGCCGGCCAGCAACCGCGTCACCCAATTGTAACGCGGCGCCCCACCCGCCGCTGACGCGTCGTCAGGGCTGCTCGACCGGACCCAGCGGCCAGGCGCCGGACAGCACCTTGTCGAGCCACATCGTGCCGATGATCGTCTTCACGTCGGTGATCTGGCCCGTGCGCACCCACTCCTGCAGGTCGGGCAGCGTCGCCGTGAAGGTTTCGAGGAATTCGCCTTCGTCGAGCTTGCGCTCGCCGGCAGTCAGGCCGCGCGCGAGATACAGGTCGATGAATTCGGTCGAATAGGAAATGATCGGGTGAATACGGGCCAGGAACACGTATTCGCGTGCCGTGTAGCCGGTTTCCTCGCGCAGTTCGCGCACCGCGCAGGCGAGCGCGCCTTCGTTCGGATCCAGCTTGCCGGCCGGGAATTCGGCCATGACCTTGCCGATCGGATAGCGGTACTGGCTTTCCATCAGCACGCGGCCGTCGTCGAACAGCGGGATCACCATCACCGCGCCCGGGTGCTGGACGTATTCGCGCGTGGCCTGCTTGCCGTCCGGCAGACGGACGGTATCGCGCTTCAGCTTGAGGAACGAGCCTTCGAAAATCGCCTCGCTCTCGAGGCAGGTTTCGGTCAGCGCGGCGTCGTGATTGGGTAGTTCGGCCATCGGCGGCTCCAAGAATGAGCGCGACGGCCGAAGCCGTCAGCGTCGTTTGACGAGATACTGGAACGTGAAGCCGGGGAACGCGAACACGACAAAGAGACTGAACGTGATCGCGTAAAACTGCCAGCCCTGTTCGAAGCGGTTGCCGGCGCGCGACTCGAGCCAGAAGCCGAGCGCGCCGACGACGAAATACAGCACGATCAGCTCGCCGATCCGAACCCACGCGTTCTTCTTCGTCGCACCGATCGGCACGACGGCGAAGAGGCGTTGGTTCAGGAACGGCAGGTTGGCGCAAACGAGCGCCAACAGCACGATGAACCAGCCGGCTGCCGACATTACAGCGGCAGCGTGTGACGAATCGCCTGCAGGCAGGCCGTCAGCAGCGGGCTCGGGATCAGGCCGAGCACGACGACCGCGAGGCCGTTCAGCACGAGGATCGTGCGCTTGCAGAAATCGCCGGTGACCGGAGTCGTATCCTGCGGTGCATCGAAGTACATCAGCTTGACGATGCGCAGGTAGTAGAACGCGCCGAACAGCGACGTGATCACGGCCAGCACGGCCAGCCACGTGAGCCCCGCATTGACGGTCGCCTCGAGCACCGCGAGCTTCGCGTAGAAGCCGACGGTCGGCGGGATACCTGCCAGCGAGAACATCATGACCATCATCACGAACGCGAACACCGGGCTGCGCTTGTTGAGGCCCTTGAAGTCGTCGATCGTTTCCGCTTCGAAATCGCGGCGTGCGAGCAGCATCACCACGCCGAACGAGCCGAGCGTCGTGATCAGGTAGACGATCGCGTAGAACATCGCCGAGCTGTATGCGTTCGCCGGTGCGGCCGCGTCGCCCTTCACGATGCCGGCGAGCAGGCCGAGCAGCACGAAGCCCATGTTCGAGATCGCCGAATACGCGAGCATCCGCTTGATGTTGCGCTGGACGATACCGGTGATGTTACCGACGATCAGCGACAGCGCGGCGAGGATCACGAGCGCGGTCTGCCAGTTCTGTGCGAGCGGCAGCAGGCCCATCACCAGGAAACGCAGGCCCCACGCGAACGCGGCAACCTTCGGGCCGCCGCCGACGAACAGCGTCATCGCGGTCGGTGCGCCCTGGTAGACGTCCGGCACCCACATGTGGAACGGCACGGCGCCGAGCTTGAACGCGATACCGGCGACGATGAAGATCACGCCGAACATCAGCACGGCCGCGTCGGTGTTGCCGCCGACCGCCTTGTACACCTCGCCCAGCTCGAGCGAGCCGGTCGCGCCGTAGAGCATCGAGATGCCGTACAGCACGAAGCCCGACGCGAGCGCGCCCAGCACGTAGTACTTCATCGCGGCTTCGCTCGACTGCGCGGCATCGCGGCGCAGCGCGATGACCGCGTACAGCGACAGCGACATCAGTTCGAGGCCGAGGTACAACGTCAGGAAGTTGTTGCCCGACACCATCACCAGCTGACCGAGCAGCGAGAACATGCCCAGCAGGAACACGTCGCCGCGGAACATGTCGCGGTCTTCGAGGTACTTGCGCGAATAGACGAGCGAGACCGCGAAGCCGATCGACACGACGGCCTTCATCATGCTCGCGAACGAGTCGACGACGACCATCCGCGAGAAGAAGTAGTACGGCTGCGGGTCGAGCGCCTGCACCGCGAACCACACGCCGGCGACGACCGACGAAACCACCGCGATCAGATAGGTCAGGCGGCGGCCAGCGGCACCGGTAAAGGTGTCGTTCAGCCATGCGACGACGATGGCGACCATCACCAGCGCGTCAGGCAACAGGACATTCATAGGAGCGTTCATGATCTTGAGTTCCTCCGCTCGCGATTACTGGGCCAGCGGCAGCTTCGACTGCGCGACTTGGGAGAGGAGGTTTTCCACGGAAACGTGCATCACGTCGGTGAAAGGCTTCGGATACAGGCCCATCAGCATCGTGAACGCGGCGAGCACCGCCAGCATCACGAATTCGCGACGGCCGATGTCTTTCAGCTTGGCAACGTGATCGTTCGCGACCGCGCCGAAGTACACGCGCTTGTACATCCACAGCGTGTAGGCCGCGCCGAGGATCAGCGTGAATGCCGCGCCGAATGCGATCCAGAAGTTGTACTGGACGGCCGCGAGAATCACCATGAACTCGCCGACGAAACCCGAGGTGCCCGGCAGGCCGCAGTTGGCCATCGAGAACAGCATCGCGAATGCCGCGAACTTCGGCATCACGTTCACGACGCCGCCGTAATCGGCGATCTGACGCGAGTGCACGCGGTCGTACAGCACGCCGATGCACAGGAACATCGCGCCCGACACGAAGCCGTGCGAGATCATCTGGACGATCGCGCCTTCGACGCCAAGCTGGTTGAAGATGAAGAAGCCGAGCGTGACGAAGCCCATGTGCGCGATCGACGAATACGCGACCAGCTTCTTCATGTCGGCCTGCACCATCGCGACGAGACCGATGTAGATCACCGCGATCAGCGACAGCGTGATCACGACCGGTGCCAGGAAGTGGCTTGCGTCAGGCGTGATCGGCAGCGAGAAGCGCAGAAAACCGTATGCGCCGAGCTTCAGCATGATCGCCGCCAGCACGACCGAGCCGCCCGTCGGCGCTTCCACGTGCGCGTCCGGCAGCCAGGTGTGCACCGGCCACATCGGCACCTTCACCGCGAACGCGAGGAAGAAGGCGATGAACAGCAGGATCTGCGGCGTCATCGCGATCTTGGCGCCCTGCCACGTCGCGAGGTCGAACGAATGCGTCTGCGTGTACAGGTAGATCAGCGCGACCAGCATCAGCAGCGAGCCGGCCAGCGTGTACAGGAAGAACTTGAACGCCGCGTACACGCGGTTCGGGCCGCCCCACACGCCGATGATGATGTACATCGGGATCAGGGTCGCCTCGAAGAACACGTAGAACAGCAGGCCGTCAGCCGCCGAGAACACGCCGATCATGATCCCGGACAGGATCAGGAAGGCCGCGAGGTACTGCGCGACGTTCTCGGTGATCACTTCCCACGCGGCGATCACGACGATCACCGTGATCAGCGCGGTCAGCACGACGAACCACATCGAGATGCCGTCGACGCCGAGGTGGTACGAGATCTTGAAGCGTTCGATCCAGGTCGACTGCTCGACGAACTGCAGCGCAGCCGTGCTCGAGTCGAAGCCCGTGATCAGCGGGACCGTGACCGCGAGACCGAGCAGCGAGCCGATCAGCGCGACCCAGCGGGCCGTCCCCGGATTTTTGTCGTTACCTACCGCGAGTACCAGGAGGCCGAAAACGATCGGCAACCAGATCGCGGTACTGAGAATCGGAAAAGCGTGCATTGTTCTTGTCCCCTCGCCTTATTTGCCGCCGAGCGTTACAAACAGGGTCAGGAGCCCCAGCATGCCGATGATCATGGCGAACGCGTAGTGATAGATGTAACCGGATTGGAGGAAGCGGATCACGCCGGCGAACCAGCCGATGAACTTGGCGCTGCCGTTGACGAGGCCGTCGATCACGACGACGTCGCCTTCCTTCCACAGGCCGCGGCCGATCGCCACCGAACCACGGGCGAACACCACTTCGTTGATCTTGTCCATGTAGTACTTGTTGTCGAGCAGCGTGTAGATCGGGCCGAACGCGCGGCGGATCACGGCAGGCAGCTCAGGACGCTTCAGGTACAGGAACCACGCGACCACGACGCCGGCAATCGCGAGCCACAACGGCAGCGTCGTCAGCGAGTGCAGGCCCATTGCGGCCCAGCCGTGGAATTCCTTGCCCAGCTCTTCGAGGCCCGGGTGGTTTTCGCCGATGAAGATCACCTTGTCGAATGCCACGCCATGTTCGAAGAAGCTGCCGTACAGCATCGGGCCGATCGCGATCGCACCGATGATGACCGACGGAATCGCGAGCAGCACGAGCGGCAGCCACACGACCCACGGGGTCTCGTGCGGTTCGTGCGCGTGGTCGTCGTGACCGTGGCCGTGGCCGTGATCGTCGTGGCCGTGCGCGGCCGCCATGCCCATCGGCGATTCAGGATGCTTCGGGTTGCGGAAGCGCTCTTCGCCGTGGAACACGAGGAAGTACATGCGGAACGAGTACAGCGCCGTCACGAACACGCTTGCGACCACTGCGAAGTACGCGAAGCCCGAACCCGCGAGATGCGATTCCTTCACGGCCTCGATGATCGAATCCTTCGAGTAGAAGCCCGAGAAGAACGGCGTTCCGATCAGTGCGAGCGAGCCGATCAGCGACGTGATCCACGTGATCGGCATGTACTTGCGCAGGCCGCCCATGTTGCGGATGTCCTGGTCGTGGTGCATGCCGATGATCACCGAGCCCGCGCCAAGGAACAGCAGCGCCTTGAAGAACGCGTGCGTCATCAGGTGGAACAGCGCGACCGGGTACGCGGATACGCCGAGCGCGACGGTCATGTAGCCGAGCTGCGACAGCGTCGAATACGCGACCACGCGCTTGATGTCGTTCTGGATGATGCCGAGGAAACCCATGAACAGCGCCGTGATCGCGCCGATCACCGTGATGAACGACAGCGCGGTATCCGACAGTTCGAACAGCGGCGACATGCGCGACACCATGAAGATGCCGGCGGTCACCATCGTCGCCGCGTGAATCAGTGCGGAGATCGGGGTCGGGCCTTCCATCGAGTCGGGCAGCCACACGTGCAGCGGGAACTGTGCCGATTTACCCATCGCGCCGATGAACAGGCAGATACAGGCGACGGTCAGCAGGCCCCAGTCGGTGCCCGGGAAGTGCAGGCTGGCGAGCTCGGCACGCTTCGCGAACACTTCGCCGTAGTTCATCGAACCCGCGAACGCGAGCAGCAGGCCGATGCCGAGCAGGAAGCCGAAGTCGCCCACGCGGTTCACGAGGAACGCCTTCATGTTCGCGTAGATCGCGCTCTCACGCGTGAAGTAGAAGCCGATCAGCAGGTACGACACCAGACCCACCGCTTCCCAGCCGAAGAACAGCTGCAGGAAGTTGTTGCTCATCACGAGCATCAGCATCGAGAACGTGAACAGCGAGATGTACGAGAAGAAGCGCTGGTAGCCGTCCTCTTCCTGCATGTAGCCGATCGTGTAGACGTGCACCATCAGCGACACGAAGGTCACGACGACCATCATCATCGCCGTCATCGAATCGACGAGGAAGCCGACTTCGAGCTTCAGCGAGCCGACCCGCATCCATTCGTAGACGGTCGCGTTGAAGCTCGCGCCGCCCATCACGACGTCGGCGAAGACTTTCGCCGACAGGAGGAACGCGATCATCACGCCGAGGATCGTGATCCGGTGTGCGCCCTTGCGCCCGACTGCGTTCCCGAACAGCCCCGCAATCAGCGAGCCGGCCAGCGGAGCGAGCGGAATCGCCAGCAGCAGGTTTTCATTGAGTGTCGTTGACATAACAGCGTTGCCTGAAATTAACCTTTGAGCTGATCGAGATCCTCGACATTGATCGTGTCGAGCTTACGGAACAGGGTCACCAGAATCGCGAGACCGATCGCGGCTTCCGCTGCGGCGACGGTCAGCACGAAGAACACGAAGATCTGGCCGTGCACGTCGCCGAGGTAGTGCGAGAACGCGACGAAGTTGGTGTTCACCGCCAGCAGCATCAGCTCGATCGCCATCAGGATGATGATGATGTTGCGGCGGTTCAGGAAGATCCCGACGATCGCGATCGCAAAGAGGATCGCGCCGAGCACGAGGTAATGAGCAAGAGTCAGCATGGTTTTCCTTTCCTCCGCTTAGCCGTTGGTGCTCGTACCGGCTTCGCTCTGCGCCGTTTCCGGCTGCGGCTTGTCCGCTTCCATCTTCACGAGGCGCACGCGGTCGTCGCGGCGCACCTTGACCTGATCCGACACACGCTGGCGCTTGCTGTCCTTGCCCTTGCGCTCGGTCAGCCCGATCGCGGCAATGATCGCGACCAGCAGCACCAGGCCGGCGATTTCAAACGCGAAGATGTAGTCGGTGTAGATCACCTTGCCGATCAGACGCGTGTTCGACCAGTCGGCCATCGCGCCCGTCGCCATCGCGTGCACGGTGTGCGTGTCGCCGTAGCCGCGCCACAGGATCAGCGCGGTCTCGACCACGATGATCGCGCCGACGACGGTCGCCATCGGCACGAAGCGCTTGAAGTCGCGGCGCAGGTAATCGATGTTGATGTCCAGCATCATCACGACGAACAGGAACAGCACCATCACGGCGCCCACGTACACCAGCACCAGCAGGATCGCGAGGAACTCCGCTTCCAGCAGCATCCAGATCGCGGCGGCGTTGAAGAACGCCAGCACAAGGAAAAGCGCAGACGCCACCGGGTTGCGCGAAGTGATCACCTTCAGCCCTGATACCACCAGGAGCAGCGCGAAGATGTAGAACAGTACGGTCGTGAATTCCATGATTACCGGTTCATCGTTAGGCCATAGTCAGGCGCGGCTTGCGGGACGCTCTCGCGTGCCGCACCCGTCGCGGCGGCTCGGCCCGTTCATGCCGGGCCGGCACTGCAAACACAATCAACGATACGGCGCGTCGGCGGCCTTCGCCGCAGCGATGTCCTTCTCGTAGCGATCGCCCACCGCGAGCAGCATTTCCTTCGTGAAATACAGGTCGCCGCGCTTTTCGCCGTGATATTCGAGAATCTGCGTCTCGACGATCGAATCGACCGGGCAGCTTTCTTCGCAGAAACCGCAGAAGATGCACTTCGTCAGGTCGATGTCGTAGCGCGTCGTGCGGCGCGTGTTGTCCGCACGCGTTTCCGATTCGATCGTGATCGCCATCGCGGGGCACACGGCCTCGCAGAGCTTGCACGCGATGCAGCGCTCTTCACCGTTTTCGTAGCGGCGCAGCGCATGCAGCCCGCGGAACCGCGGCGAAATCGGGGTCTTCTCTTCCGGGAACTGCACGGTGAACTTGCGCCGGAACGTGTAACGACCGGTCAGCGCGAGCCCCTTCAGCAGCTCCGTCAGGAAGAAGGTCTTAAAGAAGTGTTGGATTGCCGTCATGATTTCGTCCGATCTTTACTTCACCCAGATGTTGAGCGGCGACATCATCCAGAAGCCGACCACGACCACCCAGATCACCGTGACGGGCAGGAACACCTTCCAGCCCAGACGCATGATCTGGTCGTAACGGTAGCGCGGGAACGTCGCGCGCACCCAGATGAACACCGACAGCAGCGCGAATACCTTCAGCACCAGCCAGAAGATGCCCGGAATGAACGACAGGAATTCGAACGGTGCGTCCCAGCCGCCGAGGAACAGCGTCGAGGCCAGTGCCGAGATCACGATCATGTTGATGTACTCGGCGAGGAAGAACAGCGCGAACGCCATGCCCGAGTAATCGATCATGTGACCCGCGACGATCTCCGACTCCCCTTCCACCACGTCGAACGGGTGACGGTTCGTTTCGGCGATGCCGGACACGAAGTAGACGACGAACGCCGGCAGCAGCGGCAGCCAGTTCCACGACAGGAAGTTCACGCCGTGGCCGGCGAAGAAGCCGTGCTGCTGCGAGCCGACGATTTCCGACAGGTTCAGGCTGCCGGCCGTCATCAGCACGAGCACCAGCGCGAAGCCCATCGAGATTTCGTACGAGACCATCTGCGCCGCGGCGCGCATCGCGCCGAGGAACGCGTACTTCGAGTTCGATGCCCAGCCGGCGAGAATCACCGCGTACACGCCGATCGACGAGATCGCCATCGCGTACAGCAGGCCCGCGTTCACGTTCGCGAGCACGGCTTCGGCCTGGAACGGGATCACCGCCCACACGGCGAACGCCGGCACGACGGTCATGACCGGTGCGATCAGGTACAGCCAGCGGCTGGCGGCGCTCGGCTGAATCACTTCCTTCAGCAGCAGCTTCAGCACGTCGGCGATCGGCTGCAACAGGCCGGCGGGGCCGACGCGGTTCGGGCCGAGACGCACGTGCATCCAGCCGATCAGCTTGCGTTCCCACAGAATCAGGTACGCGACGCACAGCAGGATGACGACGGAGACGACGAGGATGCGCACGATTGCCCACACCGTCGGCCACGCGACGCCGAGAACCTGGGCGCCGCCCGCGTTGATCGTATCGAACAAGCTCATTTACGCCTTCTCCACCACCAGTTCACCGGACAGGCTGCCGAGCGCTGCGCCGGCAGGCGTTGCCGCCGACACGCGAACGACCGTCTCCGCAAGATTCGCGTCGCGCACGGCCGGCAACTGCACCGCACGCTCGCCCTGGCGCACGCGCACCGCGTCGCCTTCCTTCAAGCCCAGCTTGTCGAACAGCGCGGCCGGCAGGGCTGCGGCGTTCGCTACCTTCGCGGCGGCCGTCAGGTGCAGCGCACCTGCGCGGCGCACGAGTGCGTCGGCATGATAGATCGGCACGTCGGCGAGGCGCTCGAAGCCGCCGTTCGCGGCAGTTGCCGCGACGCGGGCCGGTGCGGCCGACGCCTGATTCGACAGACGGTTCGCGACGCCTGCGTCGCCGAGCGCCGCGAGACGCACTTCTTCGGCCGTTTCGTATTCGAAGTTCGGCAGGCCGAGCAGGCTGCCGAGCACGCGCAGCACCTTCCACGCCGGACGCGTGTCGCCGAGCGGGCGTACGACGCCGTTGAAGCTCTGCACCGAGCCTTCCGCGTTCACGTACGTACCGGCCGTTTCCGTGAACGGCGCGATCGGCAGCAGCACGTCGGCGTAATCGAGGCCGTGCTTGAACGGCGACATCACGACGACCATCTCGGCCTGGTTCAGCGCGGCAAGCGCCTGCGCCGGATCGACCGTGTCGAATTCCGGTTCGACGTTCAGCAGCACGTAACCCTTGCGCGGCTGCGCGAACGCTTCGCGTGCGTTCAGGCCGCCTTCGCCCGGCAGTGCGCCGACGACGTGCGCGCCGACCGTGTTCGCCGCTTCCGTCAGGAAGCCGAACGTGGCGCCGGTGTTGTCGGCGATCCACTGTGCGACGGCGTGCAGCTTCGCGAATTGCGGATGACGCACGGCTGCGTTGCCGAGCAGCACCGCGCGGCGCTCGCCGTTCGCGAGCGACTGGGCGACCGCTTGCGCAGCCGGCGATGCGGCGACGCCCGCGAGCGCGTCCGGCAGCGCGATGCCGCGCAGTTGCGCGACGGCTGCGGCCACGCCGGCCAGTTCGTCGAGCCATGCCGACGGCGCGGCGACGATGCGCTTCGCGGTCGGGATCAGCGAGTCGTCGGCGGTCGCGTGCAGGAAGTGCAGCTTCGCGCCGTTCTTCGCGGCCTGGCGCAGGCGTGCGGCGAACAGCGGGTGGTCACGGCGCAGGAACGAACCGACGACGAACGCGGCATCCACGTTCGACAGGTCGGCGATCGGCATGCCGAGCCACGGTGCGCCCTGGACCGGCGCCGAGAAATCCTGCTGACGCAGACGGAAGTCGACGTTCGGCGTCTTCAGTTCGTTGGCGAGCTGCTTCACGAGGAACAGCTCTTCAGCGGTGCTGTGCGCGCTCGCGAGCATCGCCAGCGCAGTCGCGCCGTGATCCGCGGCGATGCCCTTCAGGCCCTTCGCGACGTATTCGAGCGCGGTCTGCCAGTCGGTTTCGATCCACTGGCCGCCCTGCTTCAGCATCGGCTTCGTCAGGCGCTCTTCGCTGTTCAGGCCTTCATACGAGAAACGATCCTTGTCCGAAATCCAGCATTCGTTGATCGCTTCGTTCTCGAACGGCAGCACGCGCATCACGCGGTTGTTCTTCACCTGCACGACGAGGTTCGCGCCGACGGAATCGTGCGGGCTCACCGACTTGCGGCGCGACAGTTCCCACGTACGGGCGCTGTAGCGGAACGGCTTGCTGGTCAGCGCGCCGACCGGGCACAGGTCGATCATGTTGCCCGACAGTTCGGAGTCGACCGTCTTGCCGACGAACGTCGTGATTTCCGAGTGCTCGCCGCGGCCCAGCATGCCGAGCTCCATCACGCCGGCGATTTCCTGGCCGAAGCGGACGCAGCGCGTGCAGTGGATGCAGCGCGACATTTCTTCCATCGAGATCAGCGGGCCCACGTTCTTGTGGAACACCACGCGCTTCTCTTCCGAGTAGCGCGACGACGACTTGCCGTAGCCGACCGCCAGATCCTGCAGCTGGCATTCGCCGCCCTGATCGCAGATCGGGCAGTCGAGCGGATGGTTGATGAGGAGGAATTCCATCACCGACTGCTGCGCCTTCACGGCCTTGTCGGACTGCGTGTGCACGATCATGCCGGCCGACACGGGCGTCGCGCAGGCAGGCACGGCCTTCGGCATCTTCTCGACTTCGACGAGACACATCCGGCAGTTGGCCGCGACCGACAGTTTCTTGTGATAGCAGAAGTGAGGAATGTACGTATCCGCCTTGTGCGCAGCCTGGATCACCATGCTGCCTTCGGGCACCTCGACCTTCTTGCCGTCTATTTCAAGTTCAACCATGATGGTGAATGGTCCTTAACCTATTTCCGCCCGTTCGCGCCTTCGCCCGACCGTGCGCTCAAATTCCGCAACCGGTGCTTCGCTTCAGGCTGCCGCCACGTGCGCGTGGCCGCCGACCATGCAGTGCTTGTGCTCGACGTGGTACGCGAATTCGTCCCAGTAATGCTTGAGCATCCCGCGAACCGGCATCGCCGCCGCATCGCCGAGCGCGCAGATCGTGCGGCCCATGATGTTCTCGGCAACCGAGTTCAGCAGGTCCAAATCTTCCTGGCGGCCTTCGCCGTGCTCGATACGATTCACGACGCGATACAGCCAGCCGGTGCCTTCACGGCACGGCGTGCACTGGCCGCACGATTCCTCGTAGTAGAAGTACGACAGGCGCAGCAGCGAACGCACCATGCAGCGCGTCTCGTCCATCACGATCACCGCGCCGGAGCCGAGCATCGAGCCCGCCTTCGCGATCGAGTCGTAATCGAGATCGGTCTGCATCATGATGTCGCCCGGGATCACCGGCGCCGACGAGCCGCCCGGAATCACGGCCTTGATCTTGCGGCCGCCGCGCATCCCGCCGGCGAGTTCCATCAGCGTCGCGAACGGCGTGCCGAGCGGCACTTCATAGTTGCCCGGACGCTCGACGTCGCCCGACACCGAGAAAATCTTCGTGCCGCCGTTGTTCGGCTTGCCGATCTCGAGGTAATTCTGCGGCCCGATGGACAGCAGGAACGGCACCGCGGCAAACGTCTCGGTGTTGTTGATCGTGGTCGGCTTGCCGTACACGCCGAAGCTCGCCGGGAACGGCGGCTTGAAGCGCGGCTGGCCCTTCTTGCCTTCGAGCGACTCGAGCAGCGCCGTTTCCTCGCCGCAGATGTACGCGCCGTAACCGTGGTGCGCGTGCAGCTGGAACGAGAATTCCGAGCCCATGATGTTGTCGCCGAGGAAACCCGCGGCGCGCGCCTCATCGAGCGCGGCCTCGAAGCGTCGATACACTTCGAAGATTTCGCCGTGAATGTAGTTGTAGCCGACGGTGATGCCCATCGCGTACGCGCCGATGGCCATGCCTTCGATCAGCGCATGCGGGTTCCAGCGCAGGATGTCGCGATCCTTGAACGTGCCCGGCTCGCCTTCGTCCGAGTTGCAGACGAGGTACTTCTGTCCCGGGAACTGGCGCGGCATGAAGCTCCACTTCAGGCCGGTCGGGAAGCCCGCACCGCCACGGCCACGCAGGCCCGACGCCTTCACGTCGGCAATCACCTGCTCCGGCGGAATCTTTTCTTCGAGAATGCGGCGCAGCTGCTTGTAGCCGCCGCGCGCAACGTAGTCTTCGAGATGCCAGTTCTCGCCGTTCAGACCAGCGAGGATCAGCGGTTTGATGTGACGGTCGTGGAGGGACGTCATTTCGAGAGCTCCTCAAGCAGCTGGTCGATCTTCTCGCGGCTCATGAAGCTGCACATTCTGTGATTGTTCACCAGCAGCACCGGCGCATCGCCGCACGAGCCCATGCATTCGCCTTCCTTCAGCGTGAACTTGCCGTCGGGCGTGGTCTCGCCGAAGCCGATGCCCAGCTTCTGTTTCAGGTAGTCGGCCGTCGCTTCCGCGCCGCCGTGCGGGCCAAGCTGGCACGGCAGGTTCGTGCAGAGCGTGATCTTGTGCTTGCCGACCGGTTTGAGCTCGTACATCGTGTAGAACGTCGCGACTTCCTGCACGGCGACGGCCGGCATGCCGAGATAGTCCGCGACGAACTGCATCAGTTCGGGCGACAGCCAGCCGTGCTCTTCCTGAGCGACGGCCAACGCCGACATCACGGCGGACTGTTTCTGATCGGCGGGATACTTCGTCAACGCTCGATCGATTTCCTTCAGGCCTTCAGCTGAGATCATTTTCAGACACGACTCTTTCAATTCCTACCGAACGAACAACCTGCCGCACTGCTGTGCATGGACGGCAGACCTGGCGCTCACTGTTGACAGCTTGCGAAGCCGCGCCGGCTCGGCGCATACCGCATGTGACTTCGCGTGTGACTGACCGCTCGCCGCCCGCTCGCGCAAGCGGCGCAACCATTAGCGATCGATTTCGCCGAACACGATGTCCTGCGTACCGATGATCGTGACGGCGTCGGCAATCATGTGACCGCGCGCCATTTCGTCGAGCGACGCGAGGTGCGCGAAGCCCGGTGCGCGGATCTTGAGGCGATACGGCTTGTTGGCACCGTCCGACACGAGGTAGATGCCGAACTCGCCCTTCGGATGCTCGACTGCCGCGTACGCCTCGCCTTCCGGCACGTGAAAACCTTCGGTGAAGAGCTTGAAGTGGTGAATCAAGTCTTCCATGTTGGTCTTCATGCCGACGCGCGACGGCGGCGCAACCTTGTGATTGTCGGTCATCACCGGGCCCGGATTCTTGCGGAGCCACTCAATACACTGTTTCGCGATACGGACCGACTGGCGCATTTCTTCCACGCGCACCAGATAGCGGTCGTAGCAATCGCCGTTCACGCCGACCGGCACGTCGAAATCCATGCGGTCGTACACTTCGTACGGCTGCTTCTTGCGCAGGTCCCAGGCGATGCCCGAGCCGCGCAGCATCGGGCCCGTCAGGCCCATCTGCAGCGCACGCTCCGGGCTGACGACGCCGATCCCGACCAGACGCTGCTTCCAGATCCGGTTGTCGGTCAGCAGCGTTTCGTATTCGTCGACGCACTTCGGGAAGCGCGTGAAGAAGTCGTCGATGAAGTCGAGCACCGAGCCGCTGCGCGCTTCGTTCATCTTCGCGAGCGCCTTCTCGTTGCGAATCTTCGACGCCTTGTATTGCGGCATTGCGTCAGGCAGGTCGCGATAGACGCCGCCCGGACGGTAGTACGCCGCGTGCATCCGGGCACCGGACACCGCTTCGTACACGTCCATCAGGTCTTCGCGCTCGCGGAATGCGTACAGGAACACGGCCATCGCGCCGACGTCGAGTGCGTGCGCGCCGATCCACATCAGGTGGTTCAGCACGCGGGTGATCTCGTCGAACAGCACGCGGATGTACTGCGCGCGCTCCGGCACGTCGATGCCGAGCAGGCGCTCGATCGCGAGCACGTAGCCATGCTCGTTGACCATCATCGACACGTAGTCGAGACGGTCCATGTACGGCACGGACTGGATGAAGGTCTTGCTTTCCGCGAGCTTTTCGGTCGCGCGGTGCAGCAGGCCGATGTGCGGATCGGCACGCTGGATGACTTCGCCGTCGAGCTCGAGCACCAGGCGCAGCACGCCGTGCGCTGCCGGGTGCTGCGGGCCGAAGTTGAGGGTGTAGTTCTTGATTTCTGCCATGACGCCCCCTTAATGTTTCAGACCGCCATAGCGATCCTCGCGGATCACGCGCGGCGTGATTTCGCGCGGCTCGATCGTCACCGGCTGGTAGACGACCCGCTTCTCTTCCGGGTCGTAACGCATTTCGACATAGCCCGACACCGGGAAGTCCTTGCGGAACGGATGGCCGATGAAGCCGTAGTCGGTGAGGATGCGGCGCAGGTCGGGGTGACCCTCGAACACGAGGCCGTACAGGTCGAACGCTTCGCGCTCGTACCAGTTTGCGGAGGTCCAGATGTCGACGAGCGACGCCACGATCGGCAGATCGTCGTCCGGCGCGAACACGCGCAGGCGCAGGCGCCAGTTGTTCGTGACCGACAGCAGCTGCGACACGGCCGCGAAACGCGGGCCGTCGTAGGCGCCGTCGCCGTACGTTTGATAGTCGATGCCGCACAGGTCGATCAGCTGCTCGAAACGGAGCTTCGGATCGTCGCGCAGCGTCTTTGCGACTTCGAGGTAATCGCTCGCCTTCACGACGAGCGTCAGTTCACCGATCGCTTCGGTGAGGCTCACCACGCGCGCGCCGAGCGCGGCTTCGAGGTTGGCCTTGAGGGTCTCGATTTTGCTTGCCATATTGAGGGGACGCTCGGGGCTTTATTGACGGGCGATGGTGTTGGTGCGGCGGATCTTCGCCTGAAGCTGGATCACGCCGTAGACCAGCGCCTCGGCCGTGGGCGGACAGCCCGGCACGTAGACGTCGACCGGCACGATCCGGTCGCAACCGCGGACCACCGAGTACGAGTAGTGGTAGTAGCCACCACCGTTCGCGCACGACCCCATCGAGATCACCCAGCGCGGCTCGGCCATCTGGTCGTACACGCGGCGCAGCGCGGGCGCCATCTTGTTGCACAGCGTGCCGGCGACGATCATCACGTCCGACTGACGCGGGCTCGGACGGAACACGACCCCGAACCGGTCCAGGTCGTAACGGGCCGCGCCCGCATGCATCATCTCGACGGCGCAACACGCGAGCCCGAACGTCATCGGCCACAGCGAGCCGGTACGCGTCCAGTTGATCAGCTTGTCAGCCGTCGTGGTGACAAACCCTTCCTTCAAGACCCCTTCGATACTCATTTGCTTTCCACTCCAGACGAGCGGCCCAGCGTGGCCGCCCATGCAAACCGGCGATTAACCCATCACTCCCAGTCGAGGCCGCCTTTCTTCCAGATATAGGCAAAGCCCAGCAGGAATTCGAGCAGAAAAATCATCATTGCGATGAAACCCGGCCAGCCGATGTCCCGGAGCGCGACGCCCCACGGAAACAGGAATGCGGTTTCGAGATCGAAGATGATGAACAGGATGGCGACGAGGTAGTACCGGACGTCGAATTTCATCCGGGCGTCTTCAAAGGCTTCGAAGCCGCACTCGTACGGTGCGTTCTTCTCGACGTCCGGCTTGTTGGGACCAAGGAGCTTGCCGATGCTGACCAGCGCTATACCTAAACCAGTGCCCACGAGGAGGAACAACAAGACGGGGTAATAGGCTGCGAGGTTCAAGGCAATCCTCTATCGGTTGGTTCTGAGCGTCCGGAGAATACCACTTCCGGCGGAAGGAATCATTTCGGAGTGCGTGCAATCACAAGACAATCGCAAGGCACACCCCACAAATGAAAAATGCCAGCCACTAGAAGCGGCTGGCATTGAGTAACTTTGGTGCCGACGGCGAGACTCGAACTCGCACAGCTTTCGCCACTACCCCCTCAAGATAGCGTGTCTACCAATTTCACCACGTCGGCACTGCATGCAACTCGGGTTGTACTGCTCGTTTCCCGCGAATCGCTTCAAGAATTAAATTCTAACCCGAGTTCCAGATTTGTTCAACGCACAACCGCAAAAAATTTAACTTTTTATTTCGGGACGTCCTGGCCCGGCGCGCTTGCGGCCGACCCCGCCACCGCGGCGGACGCCGCGACTGCCGGTGCCGATGCTGCAGGTGCCGATGCCGGCGCGGTCGCTGCCGTGCCGAGCACGCCGGCCGACGGCGTCGACTTGTACGAACCGAGATACGTCAGTGCGAGCGTCGCGACGAAAAAGATCGTCGCGAGAATGCCCGTCGTGCGCGAAAGAAAGTTCGCGGAGCCTGTCGCCCCGAACAGGCTCCCCGACGCGCCGCTGCCGAATGCAGCGCCCATGTCGGCACCCTTGCCGTGCTGGAGCAGCACCAGCCCGATCACACCCAGCGCAGACAGTACCTGCACGACAATAATCAGCGTCTTGAATAACAGCATCACACCCACCCGATTGGATCAGGCGACCGGACCGACCGGCCGCCATCATGGTTCAATTCGACCCCGGACCGCTCAACGCGCAGCCCGGCAGATCGCCAGGAAATCTTCCGCCTTCAGCGACGCGCCGCCGATCAGGCCGCCGTCGATGTCCGGCTGCGCGAACAGCTCTTCCGCGTTGTCCGGCTTCACGCTGCCGCCGTACAGCACCGATACGTCCGCCGCCCCCTTTGCCGCGAGACGCGCACGCAGGAATGCGTGTACGTCCTGCGCCTGCGCCGACGTCGCGCTCTTGCCCGTGCCGATCGCCCAGACCGGCTCGTACGCGACGACGATGCGCGCCGCCTCGTCGGCCGTCAGCACGGCCAGCACGGCGTCGAGCTGCGCACCGACCACCTGCTCGGTCGCACCCGCTTCGCGCTCGTCGAGCGTTTCACCGACGCACACGACGGGCGTGAGGCCTGCCGCGAGCGCGCGCTGCGTCTTCGCAGCGACGGTTTCGCTTCGCTCGCCGTGATACGCGCGGCGCTCCGAGTGACCGACGATCGCATACTGCGCGCCGAACTCCGCCACCATCGCGGCCGCCACTTCACCGGTGAACGCGCCCTGCTCGTGCGCGGACACGTCCTGCGCGCCGAACGCGACACGGCCGCCGGCGAGCTGCGCCTGAACCTGCGCGAGATACGGGAACGGCACGCACACGCCGATCGACGTCTCGGCCGCCACCGCGCCTGCGCCCTGCACCACTTCGTTCAGCAATGCCTGGTTGCCGGCCAGCCGGCCGTGCATCTTCCA
Organism: Burkholderia sp. Bp8994; assembly: GCF_003853805.1. Classification (NCBI taxonomy): domain Bacteria; kingdom Pseudomonadati; phylum Pseudomonadota; class Betaproteobacteria; order Burkholderiales; family Burkholderiaceae; genus Burkholderia; species Burkholderia sp. Bp8994. The sequence continues at coordinate 76,950 of NZ_QTQH01000024.1, read as the reverse complement.
GTTGCCGATCACTCGCTTCGTTCGTTGTTTCGACATCGTGTCTGTCTCGTCACTATCTTGTCATTAACGCACCGGAAACCGGCCGTCAGGTTGGATCTGGCGAAGCAAACCCGCGATTTTACTGCGCGCGGCTTGAACCGGTCAAACCGCACATGTCAAGTCCGGCCGCACGGCCGTTAGGTGGTCGTACCCCAATCGAGCACGATCTTGCCGATGTGCTCGCCGCTTTCCATCAGCGCATGCGCCTGCGCGGCCTCGCCGGCCGGCAGCACGCGGTAGATCACGGGCTTGATGCGGCCGTCCGCGAGCAGCGGCCAGACGCGCGCCTTCAGCTGTGCGGCGATGCGCGCCTTGAATTCGACCGGACGCGGACGCAGTGTCGAGCCCGTAACCGTCAGCCGGCGGCGCAGGATCTCGTTCAGGTTGACCTCGGCCTTCGCCCCGCCGAGCAGCGCGATCAGCACGAGGCGGCCGCCATCCGCGAGCGCGGACAGTTCGCGCGGCACGTACGAGCCTGCGACCATGTCGAGGATCACATCGACGCCACGATCGTGCGTCAGCGACTTGACGACCTCGACGAAGTCCTCGGTCTTGTAGTTGATTGCACGTTCGGCGCCGAGCGCCTCGCATGCCCGGCATTTGTCGGCATTCCCGGCCGTCGCGAACACGCGATAGCCGAGCGCGTGCGCGATCTGGATCGCCGTCACGCCGATCCCGCTCGAGCCGCCTTGCACGAGCAGCGTTTCCTGCTCGCCGCCCTCGCCCGCGCCGAGCAGCGCGCGGTCGAACACGTTGCTCCACACCGTGAAGAACGTTTCAGGCAGCGATGCGGCTTCGATGTCGGTCAGCCCATCGGGAACCGGCAGGCATTGCGGCAGCGGCGCGACCGCGTACTCGGCGTAGCCGCCGCCCGCGAGCAGCGCGCAGACGCGATCGCCCAGCTTCAGGCCGAACGGGTTCAGCGCCGCATCAGACAGGTCGCCGCCGACGATCTCGCCCGCGACCTCGAGGCCCGGCAGATCCGATGCCCCCGGCGGCGGCGCATACGCGCCCTTGCGCTGGAATACGTCGGGCCGGTTCACGCCGGAAGCCGCCACCTTGATCAGCACTTCGCCGCGCTTCGGTTCGGGGCGCGGACGCTCCGCGAGCTTCAGCACGTCGGGGGCGCCGAATTCGGTGATTTCGATGGCTTGCATGGTGGTCGCTCCAGGATCGGAATCGGGTGGCGCACCCGTGCGCGGCACGGGCGCCTCGCCGGCGCTGCTGCGCCGCACAACGATGCTACAGAAAAAACGGCCGGCACGCTTTCGCACTGCCGGCCGTTCTCACGCCTGTCCGCTTACTGCTGCGGCGGCGTATCCGAATGCGACGCCGCCGCTGCTTCGTTCAGCAGCGCCTTCGCCGACAGACGCACGCGACCCTTCTCGTCCGTCTGGATCACCTTGACCTTTACCTGCTGGCCTTCCTTCAGGTAGTCGTTGATGTCCTTCACGCGCTCGTTGACGATTTCCGAGATGTGCAGCAGGCCGTCCTTGCCCGGCAGCAGGTTCACGATCGCGCCGAAATCGAGCAGCTTGAGCACCGTGCCTTCGTACACCTGGCCGACTTCGATTTCAGCCGTGATTTGCTCGATGCGCTTCTTCGCTTCGGCCATGCCTTCGCTGTTCGTGCTCGCGATCGTCACGACGCCGTCATCGGAGATGTCGATGGTCGTGCCGGTTTCTTCGGTCAGCGCGCGGATCACCGAACCGCCCTTGCCGATCACGTCGCGGATCTTTTCCGGGTTGATCTTGATCGTGATCATGCGCGGCGCGAATTCCGACAGTTGCGTGTTCGCACCCGAGACCGCCGAGGTCATCTTGCCGAGGATGTGCATGCGGCCTTCCTTCGCCTGCGCGAGCGCGACCTGCATGATTTCCTTCGTGATGCCCTGGATCTTGATGTCCATCTGCAGCGCCGTCACGCCTTGCTCCGTGCCGGCCACCTTGAAGTCCATGTCGCCGAGGTGATCTTCGTCGCCGAGGATGTCGGTCAGCACCGCGAACTTGTTGCCCTCGAGGATCAGGCCCATCGCGATGCCCGCGACGTGCGCCTTCATCGGCACGCCGGCGTCCATCAGCGCGAGGCAGCCGCCGCACACCGATGCCATCGACGACGAACCGTTCGATTCGGTGATTTCCGACACGACGCGGATCGAGTAGCCGAATTCGTCGGCGCTCGGCAGGCACTTGACCAGCGCGCGCTTCGCGAGACGGCCGTGGCCGATTTCACGACGCTTCGGCGAGCCGACGCGGCCCGTTTCGCCGGTCGCGAACGGGGGCATGTTGTAGTGGAGCATGAAGCGCTCGCGGTATTCGCCTTCGAGCGCGTCGATGATCTGCTCGTCACCCTTCGTGCCGAGCGTCGCGACGACGAGCGCCTGCGTTTCGCCACGCGTGAACAGCGCCGAACCGTGGGTGCGCGGCAGCACGCCGGTGCGGATCTCGATCGGACGCACGGTGCGCGTGTCGCGACCGTCGATGCGCGGCTCGCCGTTCAGGATCTGCGAACGGACGATCTTCGCTTCGATGTCGAACAGGATATTGCCGACGGTCGCCTTGTCGGCCGCGACCGTGCCGGCCGCCAGCGCGTCTTCCTCGAGCTTCGCCGAGGTTGCCGCGTAGACTTCCTTCAGCTTCGTCGAACGCGCTTGCTTGTCGCGCAGCTGGTAAGCGGCGAGCAGGTCGCCGTGCGCCAGTTCCGTCACGCGCGCGATCAGCGCTTCATTCTTCGGTGCCGGCTGCCAGTCCCACTCGGGCTTGCCGCCTTCGCGCACGAGTTCGTGGATCGCGTCGATCGCCGTCTGCATCTGCTCGTGGCCGAACACGACCGCGCCCAGCATCACGTCTTCCGGCAGCTGGTCGGCTTCCGATTCGACCATCAGCACCGCACGCTCCGTACCGGCGACGACGAGGTCGAGGCTCGATGCCTTGATCTGGTCACGCGTCGGGTTCAGCACGTAGGCGTTGTCGATGTACGCGACGCGCGCGGCACCGACCGGACCGTTGAACGGCAGGCCCGACACGGCGAGCGCGGCCGATGCGCCGATCAGCGCGGGGATGTCCGCCGGGATTTCCGGGTTCACGGACAGCACGTGGATCACGACCTGGACTTCGTTGTAGAAGCCTTCCGGGAACAGCGGGCGCAGCGGACGGTCGATCAGGCGCGACGTCAGCGTCTCGTGTTCCGACGGACGGCCTTCGCGACGGAAGAAGCCGCCCGGGATCTTGCCGGCCGAGTAGGTCTTCTCGAGGTAGTCGACGGTCAGCGGGAAGAAGTCCTGACCCGGCTTCGCCGACTTCGCGCCGACGACGGTGGCCAGCACGACGGTGTCTTCCACGTCGACGATCACGGCACCGCTCGCCTGGCGGGCGACTTCACCGGTTTCGAGGCGCACCTTGTGCTGGCCCCACTGGAATTCCTTCACGACCTTGTTGAACATGGACATGGTTGCTCCTTTGAATTCATTCATTTCATTCGCCGTGCGGGCCATCCCGCGCGGCGGCGTCCCGACCGAATCACCCGGAGCAAGGTGTGTTTTTTATGCCATTCCAGCACGCCGCTCGACGAGCGGCGCGCTGGAATGACACAAATCCCGACCCCGGTATCAGCCGTTCCGGCAGCCCGGCACCCACGTGCCGGACGACCTGCGGTGCGCGTGACGCTACGCACCGCGCAAAAACAAAATGCCTGCATCAGCGGACTGACACAGGCATCTTGCTGGCGGCAATCGCCTCGATTACTTACGCAGACCCAGCTTCTCGATCAGCGCGCGGTAACGGTCGGCATCCTTGCCCTTGAGGTAGTCGAGCAGCTTGCGGCGGCGGCTCACCATGCGCAGCAGGCCGCGGCGGCTGTGGTGATCCTTCGCGTGGGTCTTGAAGTGACCCGTCAGTTCGACGATACGTGCGGTCAGCAGTGCGACCTGGACTTCGGGCGAACCCGTGTCGTTGGTACCGCGGGCGAACTGAGCAACGACTTCCGACTTCTTGATATCTGCAACAGACATGAGATTTCCTTTGTTTCCTACTGGCTAACTAACAGGCGGACACGGAAGAATGGCCGTGCCGTGACTTACAACCGGCGGGCATTGTAGCACAACTGCACGCCGTTCCATCGCCTCCTGTCACGGGCGCGTCATCGAGCAGGTCGACGGCATCTGCGTGCGCTGCGCGGGCACCGCGAGGACGGTCCGGAAACCGTATCCCGAGCCCTCGTTGTCGAAGCGCACGCCCGGCGTGCCGGCCTTGTCCATTTCCATCACATAAAGGGGCTGGATCAACTGGTGATCCTGCGCGCGCATCGACGACGCGTGGAAGCCGTCGTCGAGCGACAGCCCTTCGAGCGCGCGCGCCACTGCGACGGGGTCGGACGAGCCGGCGCGATTCATCGCCGCCGCGAGCATCTCGATCATCAGGCTCATCCGTCGCACCGGATAGTCGTCCGGGGCAGCGGGAAAACGGGTCCGGAACGCGCGGTAGAACGCGTCCGATTGCGCGCCGCCCGCGTTCGGATGCCAGTCCGCGACGGCGACCACCCGGCCGACGCCCGCATCGCCGAGCGCGGCCGGTGCGCCGAGGCTGTTGCCATAGAACGTATAGAACTTCGCGTTCAGCCCCTGCTCGCGCGCCGCCTTCACGAGCAGCGTGAGGTCGTTGCCCCAGTTGCCGGTCACGACGGCGTCCGCGCCGCTTGCGCGGATCTTCGCGATATAGGGCGAGAAATCCTTGATGCGGCCGATCGGGTGGAATTCGTCGCCGGCGATCGTCACGTCGGGGCGCCGCTCGGCCAGCGCCTGCCGCGCCAGCGCGCTGACGTCGTGGCCGAAGCTGTAGTCCTGGTTCAGCAGGTAGACCTTGCGCAGCGGGCGGTCGCGCGCCATCACGTCCGCCAGCGCGGCCATCCGCATCCCCGCGTGCGCGTCGAAGCGGAAATGCCAGAAGCTGCAGCGCGCACCGGTCAGCGCCGGATCGTCGGCCGAATAGTTGAGGAACAGCATCCGGCTGTCCGGATTGCGCGCGTTCAGCTTGTCGAGCGCCGCGACGAGCGCGGCCGCGACCGCCGAGCTGTTGCCCTGCGCGACGAAACCGATGTGCCGGTCCGCCGCCGCGCGCAGCTGCACCAACGCCTCCTCCGGGCTGCCCTTGCTGTCGAGCACGACGAGTTCGAGCGGGTGCGCGCCGTCACGCAGCTTCACGCCGCCCGCCGCGTTGACCCGCTCGACGCCGAAGCGCAGGTTGCGCTCGACGGCCGCGCCCGCGTTCGCGAACGGGCCCGACATCCCTTCGATCAGCGCGATCCGCACCGGCTCGCCTGCCGCGAACGCGGACGACGCCAGCATCCACCCGGCGCTCCATGCGAGCGCGTACCGTTTCCACAGCTGCATCGGCTCCCTGCCCTTCAACCCGTCCGAGAAGCGCGGATCATAGGACGCGGACGGCGCCGGCCGCAAGCCCGGCGCGCAACGATAGCCCGACGACACCCGGCCGGCGATCCGCACCGATTTTTTCGGCACGATGCGCCGGCGCGCGCCGTCCGTGATACAACTGAACGGTTAGAGCGTTCTGGAGGATCCCATGCGCATTCGCATTCCCGCGCGCCTGCCGGTGCTGGTCGCCTGTGCGGCGGCGCTGCTCGCCGGCTGTGCGCAACCGTGGCAGCAATACCAGGCCGGCCAGGACGAGTCGGCGATCGTCGCGCGCATGGGCCCGCCGCGCGAGATCTACGACCTGCCCGGCGGCGGCAAGCGCCTGATGTGGCCGACCCAGCCGATGGGCGAGATCACCATCGCGGCCGACGTCGACGCGGCCCACCGGATCGTCAACGTGCGCCAGGTGCTGCAGCCGAGCGAGTTCTATCGCGCGGATATCGGCAAGTGGACCAAGACCGACGTGCTCGTCAATTTCGGCCGCCCGGTCGAGACGTCCTACTTCCCGCTGATGAAGCGCGAGGTATGGACCTACCGCTATCTCGAAGACAACGTCTGGTACATGATGTACAGCTTCTACTTCGACCCGCAGGGCATCCTGCGCACCACGCAGAAAACACCGGACCCGCTGCACGATCCCGACCGCCGCAATCTGTTCTGATCGGATCGATTGCGCATTTACGCGAAATTTTCACAATGGCCATTCACGAATTGCTGCGTGAATGGCCATTTCATTTTTTCCGTCATATTCGATTAATTTCGAATTGAAGCAGCAATCCTTTCCGATCGAATATGCGCCCAAAGCATCGCGATGAGCCCCGCGCCACGCGGCCGCCAGGAGGAAACAGGCATGTACGATACATGTCATGCGTTGCATTGGTGCATTCGGTGCACCTCGCCAGATCGAGTTGAAACAATTTGTATCATTGGCACCGGATGTTAGGGCATACCCCTAATATCGGATGAAATTGAACCTTTCAATTTAGAAAGCATCCTATTGCTCCACTTCGTCCGGTATTTGTTTGTCCTTATCAGAAAGGAGTCCTCATGAATCGCCCCAAGAGCATGCTGGTTGCCAACATCGCCTGGGCCCGCGAGACGCACGAGCACACGCCCGGTTTCTTCGACGCACTCGCGCGCGGCCAGAATCCGCGCGTGCTGTGGATCGGCTGCGCCGACAGCCGGGTGCCAGCCGAAACCATCACGCACTGCGTGCCCGGCGAGCTGTTCGTCCATCGCAACATCGCGAACCTGTTCCATCCCGACGACGACAATTCCGCGAGCGTGCTCGAGTACGCTGTGCGCGTGCTCGAAGTCGACCACGTGATCGTGTGCGGCCACTACGGATGCGGCGGGGTGCGCGCGTCGCTGCTGCCGCCGCCGGCCGACCTGCCGCACGTCGCGCGCCGCATCGCGCCGCTGTGCGCGCTTGCACGGCGCCATCGCGACACGCTCGACGGACTCGACGACACGGCCGCCGCCGACCGCCTGGCGGAACTTAACGTGCTCGAACAGGTGCGGCTGCTGCGCGCTTCGCCGATCGTGCATGGCCGGCAGCGGCCGCCGCTCGTGCACGGCTGGATCTTTTCGCTTGCCGACGGCCGCCTGAAGGAACTCGATTCCGGCTACACGACAGCGCCGGCCGAAGCCGAACCGGAGCATGCCGCCATGGCCGCCGCTCTCGGCTGATCCGCCCCTCCCTACGCCAATGAAATCACCCCAACCATGAAACTGAACGACCGCCTGTCCACCCTGCCGCGCGACATCGTCGCCGGCATCGTCGTGTTCCTCGTCGCGCTGCCGTTATGTCTCGGCATCGCCAATGCGTCCGGCGTCGAGCCGTTCGCCGGGCTCGTGTCCGGCATCGTCGGCGGGATCATCGTCGCGCTGTTGAGCGGCTCGTCACTGTCGGTCAGCGGGCCGGCCGCCGGCCTCGTCGTGATCGTCGTCGAAGGGATCGCGCAACTCGGCAGCTTTTCCGCGTTCCTGCTCGCTGTGCTGCTGTCCGGCGTGCTGCAGTTCGGCTTCGGCATGCTGCGCGCCGGCCGCTTCGCCGCGTACGTACCGTCGCCCGTCATCAAGGGCATGCTCGCGGCGATCGGCCTGCTGCTGGTCGTGAAGCAGATTCCGTTCGCATTCGGCATCGGCGGGCCGGCCGCGCAATCGTTTGCATCGTGGCCCGGCCTGCCGACCGCCTGGGCCGCAACGGCCATCGCGCTCATCTCGCTCGCGCTGCTGGTCGCGTGGGACACGCCCGCGCTCAAGCGCTTCGGCTGGGTACGCGCGGTGCCTGCGCCGCTCGCGGTCGTCGTGTTCGGCATCGGCGCGACGCTGGTGCTCGGCGTCGTTGCACCGTCGGTCGCGCCGGGCGCCGCGCATCGCGTCACGCTGCCGGAGCTCGAATCGTTCGCGGCGCTCGCGGCATCGCTGAAGCATGCCGAGCTCGGCCCGAACTTCGCGCAACTCGTCAATCCGGACGTGTGGCGCGTCGCGATCACGCTCGCGGTCGTCGCGAGCCTCGAGACGCTGCTGAGCCTGGAGGCGGTAGAACAGATCGATCCGAAGCGCCGGCCGACCCAGCCGGACCGCGAACTCAAGGCCCAGGGCGTCGGCAATCTCGTCGCGGGCGCGGTCGGCGGGCTGCCGATCACGTCGGTGATCGTGCGCAGTTCGGTCAACGTGAACGCGGGTGCCCAAAGCCGGATGTCGGCGATCGTGCACGGGATCCTGCTGCTCGCCAGCGTGTTCGCGCTCACCGGGCTGATCAACCTGATCCCGCTCGCGAGCCTCGCGGCGATACTGATCCACACCGGCTTCAAGCTCGCCAAACCGGCGCTGTTCCGCTCGGTGCTGAAGCAGGGCCCGGCCGCGTTCGTGCCGTTCGCCGCGACGATCGCGGGCGTGCTGGCGGTCGACCTGCTGTTCGGCATCGCGCTCGGCCTCGCCTGCAGCGTGCTGGCGGTCGCGGTGGCGAACCTGAAGAGCCCCGTCACGCTCGCGCAGCACGACGACCACTTCCTGCTGTCGTTCCGCAAGGACGTGTCGTTCCTCGGCAAGGTGCAGGTCAAGCATCACCTGCGGCACATTCCGGACCGCGCGGCCGTGATCATCGACGCGACGCGCGCCGACTACATCGACCACGACGTGCTCGAACTGCTCGACGCGTTCATCGCCGATGCGCCGCGGCGCGGGATCGCGGTCGAATTCCGCCGCCGCAGCCCGGCGCCCCGCCCGGCCGCGCGCCGCTGGTCGTTCCGCGCGCCGGCCGCCGAATGAGCGGCGCATGAAAAACGCCCCGCGCGGCGCGAGGCCGCTCGGGGCGTTTCGTGTGCTTCGGGCGCTCGACGCGCAGCGCTTACGCGCGCTGCGGGTTGACCTTGTCGTCCTTCGAATGCAGCTTGTTCAGCGCCGAGATGTACGCCTTCGCGGACGCGGCGACGATGTCCGGATCGGTGCCGACACCGTTGACGATCCGCCCGCTCTTCGACAGCCGGACCGTCACTTCGCCCTGCGCCTGCGTGCCGGTCGTGATCGCGTTCACCGAGTACAGCAGCAGTTCGGAACCGCTGCCGACTTCACCCTCGATCGCATTGAACGTCGCGTCGACCGGCCCGTTGCCGCGTGCCTCGCCGGTCACTTCCTTGCCTTCGACCGCGAACACGATCTTCGCCTGCGGCTGCTCGCCCGTCTCCGAACGCTGCGACAGCGACACGAACTTGAAGTGCTCCTGCTCGTGCGCGAGCGCCGATTCTTCCGAGACGATCGCGATGATGTCTTCGTCGAAGATCTCGGCCTTGCGGTCGGCGAGGTCCTTGAAGCGCATGAACGCGGCGTTCAGTTCGGCTTCGCTGTCGAGCGACACGCCGAGCTCCTGCAGGCGCTGCTTGAACGCGTTGCGGCCCGACAGCTTGCCGAGCACGATCTTGTTCGCGGTCCAGCCCACGTCTTCCGCGCGCATGATTTCGTAGGTGTCGCGCGCCTTCAGCACGCCGTCCTGGTGGATGCCCGACGCGTGCGCGAACGCGTTGGCGCCGACCACCGCCTTGTTCGGCTGCACGACGAAACCGGTGATCTGCGACACGAGCTTCGAGGTCGGCACGATCTGCGTCGTGTCGATGCCGACGTCGAGGCCGAAGTAGTCCTTGCGGGTCTTCACGGCCATCACGATTTCCTCGAGCGACGTGTTGCCCGCGCGCTCGCCGAGACCGTTGATCGTGCACTCGACCTGGCGCGCGCCGCCGATCTTCACGCCGGCGAGCGAGTTGGCCACCGCCATCCCGAGATCGTTGTGGCAATGCACGGAGAAGATCGCCTTGTCCGAGTTCGGAATGCGTTCGCGCAGCGTCTTCACGAGGTTGCCGTAGAGCTCCGGCACGCCGTAGCCGACCGTGTCGGCGATGTTGATCGTCGTCGCCCCCTCGGCGATCACCGCTTCCAGCACGCGGCACAGGAAGTCGAGATCCGAACGGCTGCCGTCTTCCGGCGAGAATTCGACGTTGTCGGTGAACTTGCGCGCGAAGCGCACCGCGAGGCGCGCCTGCTCGAACACCTGGTCCGGCGTCATGCGCAGCTTCTTTTCCATGTGCAGCGGCGACGTCGCGATGAACGTGTGGATCCGCGAGCTGTTGGCCGGCTTCAGCGCGTCGGCCGCACGCTGGATGTCCTTGTCGTTGGCGCGCGCCAGCGAGCAGATCGTGCTGTCCTTCACGAGACCGGCGATCGTGTGGATCGCGTCGAAGTCGCCGTTCGAGCTGGCCGCGAAACCGGCCTCGATCACGTCGACCTTCATCCGCTCGAGATGCTTCGCGATGCGGATTTTCTCTTCCTTCGTCATCGACGCGCCGGGCGATTGTTCACCGTCACGCAACGTCGTATCGAAAATGATCAGCTTGTCTGTCATGGGGGGCTCCAGGGCTCTTTATACGGGAATCGAACGTAATGAGATCGCGCCACCGCTGGCGACGCTCAACAACAGACGAGGCTTGACGGAGGGCGAGAACGGTCAGCGCGGCAGGCGCGCCAAAGCTAGCGCGCGTAGCGGCGCACCGGCTAGAAGGAGGGAGAGGCGGGGAAATGCAGTCATGCCGAAGACTATAGCGACATTCCGCCGGGTGCGCAATCGGACGGCACCCGGGATACCGGGCTCCGACGCACGAAAAAGGGGCAAATGAAAACGGCGGCCCGGAATCACCTCCGAGGCCGCCGCTTCCGGACAGGTTGCGCGTCAGTGGTCGCGTTGCGACGAGCGCGCGGGATTCGCCCGTCCGCGCACGGCCATGTAGGCCCAGAACACGTAGCCGGACAGCCCGTACAGCACGAACAGGCAGAACAGCATCAGCGGCGGATCGGACGACACGAGCACGAACGCGACGACGACCAGCAGGATCGCCGCGAACGGCACGCGGTGCCGCACGTCGAGCGCCTTGCCGCTGTAGAACGGCGCGTTCGACACCATCGTCACGCCCGCATAGATCGTCAGTGCAAACGCGACCCAGGGCAGCCAGCCGAGCTTCATCGGCACGCGATTGTCGGTCGCGAGCCAGACGAAGCCGGCGATCAGCGCGGCGGCGGCCGGGCTCGGCAGCCCCTGGAAGAAGCGCTTGTCGACGCTGCCGATGTTCGTGTTGAAGCGCGCGAGACGCAGCGCGGCGCCCGAGCAATAGACGAACGCGGCGAGCCAGCCCCAGCGGCCGAGATCCTTCAGCACCCACTCGTACATCACGAGCGCGGGCGCGACGCCGAACGACACCATGTCCGACAGGCTGTCGAACTGTTCGCCGAACGCGCTTTGCGTATGCGTCATGCGCGCGACGCGCCCGTCCATCCCGTCGAGCACCATCGCGACGAAGATCGCGATCGCGGCGATCTCGAAGCGCACGTTCATCGCCTGCACGACCGCAAAGAAGCCGCAGAACAGCGCGGCGGTCGTGAATGCGTTCGGCAGCAGATAGATGCCACGCGTCTTCAGGAACCGCTGGCGCGCGGCGCGGCGGCTCTCGAGCGGCGCGGGATCGGGCGCCATTCCCTTGTTGCGGCGGAACGGACGTGGCGTCTGGCCGGAGCCGTTACGCGGCCGACGCGGTTTGAATGCGGCCATCGTGCGCCCCGCCGCTTACTGTTCGAGCTCGGCGAGGATCGTCGACGACGCGTAGACCTTCTCGCCGATCGACACCTTCGCGCGGCTGCCGAGCGGCAGATACACGTCGACGCGCGAACCGAAGCGGATGAAACCGTAGCGCTGGCCGCGCGACAGCGGCTCGCCGGCGCGCACGTAGCAGAGGATCCGGCGGGCGACGAGGCCGGCGATCTGCACGGCGGTGACGGTCTTGCCGCTCGCCGTCTGGATCACGACCGCATTGCGCTCGTTCTCGGTCGACGCCTTGTCGATCGCCGCGTTCAGGAACGCGCCCGGGAAGTACTCGACCTTGGAGATCGCGCCGTCGACCGGCGAACGCTGCGAGTGAACGTTGAAGACATTCATGAACACGCTGATCTTCAGCGCTTCGCGGTTCGCGTACGGATCCTGCGTGGTCTCGACCGCGACGATGCGGCCGTCGGCCGGGCACAGCACCGCATTCGGCTGCGCCGGGATCGGGCGCTGCGGATCGCGGAAGAACTGGACGACGAAGACGAGCAGCAGCCAGAACGGCCATGCGAAGCCGAAGCCCCCGACGGCGTGGATCAACAACGCGATGACGGCTGCAATCGCGATGAACGGCCAGCCTTCGCGCGCGATGATCGGATGAGGATAGTTCATGGGTTCGTTCGGTGTTCGGTGAATTGCAAAGCCCGTAGGATAGCAAAAGCCGCCCGGGGCACTGCTGCCTTCGGACGGCTTTTTGAAACCGACCCTCCACTCGAAGGGCCGGAGCAGCACGCGGTGCTTAGTTCTTCGTCTGGTCGACGAGCTTGTTCTTCGCGATCCACGGCATCATCGCGCGCAGCTTCGCACCGACCTGCTCGATCTGGTGCTCGGCCGTCAGGCGGCGGCGCGACTGCAGCGTCGGGGCGCCTGCCTTGTTCTCGAGGATGAAGCTCTTGGCGTACTCGCCCGTCTGGATGTCGGTCAGGCACTGCTTCATCGCCTTCTTCGTCTCTTCCGTGACGACGCGCGGGCCCGTCACGTACTCGCCGTACTCGGCGTTGTTCGAGATCGAGTAGTTCATGTTCGCGATGCCGCCTTCGTAGATCAGGTCGACGATCAGCTTCAGTTCGTGCAGGCACTCGAAGTACGCCATTTCCGGCGCGTAGCCGGCTTCGACCAGCGTCTCGAAACCTGCCTTGATCAGCTCGACGGTACCGCCGCACAGCACGGCCTGCTCGCCGAACAGGTCGGTTTCGGTCTCTTCACGGAAGTTCGTCTCGATGATGCCGGCACGGCCGCCGCCGTTCGCTGCCGCGTACGACAGCGCGATGTCGCGTGCCGCGCCCGACTTGTTCTGCGCAACCGCGATCAGGTGCGGCACGCCGCCACCTTGCGAGTACGTGCCGCGCACGGTGTGGCCCGGAGCCTTCGGCGCGATCATGATCACGTCGAGGTCGGCGCGCGGGATCACCTGGCCGTAGTGGACGTTGAAGCCGTGCGCGAATGCCAGCGCCGCGCCCTGCTTGATGTTCGCGTGCACTTCCTTCGCGTACACGTCGGCGATCTGCTCGTCCGGCAGCAGCATCATGACGACGTCCGCGCCCTTCACCGCTTCCGCGACTTCCTTGACCGCGAGGCCTGCGTTTTCAGCCTTGCTCCACGACGCGCCGTCCTTGCGAAGGCCGACCGTCACGTTCACGCCGCTGTCCTTCAGGTTCAGTGCGTGTGCATGGCCTTGCGAGCCGTAGCCGATGATCGTGACTTGCTTGCCCTTGATGAGGGAGAGGTCAGCGTCTTTGTCGTAGAAAACGTTCATGATGGTTCCTTCGCTAATTCAAAAATTCAACAATTCGTTCAGATGGAGTACTGCGGGCCGGGACATGACGGCGCACCCGGCGTGCCTCTTTGGCAATTTCGGCATCACACCTTCAGGATGCGCTCGCCGCGTCCGATGCCGGAGCTGCCGGTACGCACGGTCTCTAGGATCGCGGTGGCGTCCAGCCCCTGGATGAATGCGTCGAGCTTGTCGCTCGCGCCCGTCAATTCGATCGTGTAGGTCTTTTCGGTCACGTCGATGATGCGGCCGCGGAAAATGTCCGACATCCGCTTCATTTCTTCGCGCTCCTTGCCCACTGCACGTACCTTGATCAGCATCAGCTCGCGTTCGATGTGTGCACCGTCGGTCAGGTCCACCACTTTCACCACCTCGATCAGGCGGTTCAGATGCTTCGTGATCTGTTCGATCACGTCGTCGGAGCCAATGGAAACGATGGTGAGCCGCGACAGCGATTGGTCTTCGGTCGGCGCCACCGTCAAGGTTTCGATGTTGTAGCCGCGTGCGGAAAACAGACCGACCACGCGCGACAGCGCGCCCGGTTCGTTTTCCAGCAGGACGGAAATGATGTGTCTCATGTTCGCTTCTTCCAGAATGTGTCCGTGTCGATTCACTCGCGCCGCGCGCCGCCCGGTGCCGCACCGCCCTTCGTGAAGGCGGCCGCTCCCGGCCTGGACGCGCGTCGCGCCGTTACAGATCTTCCGATCCGAGCAGCATCTCGGTGATGCCCTTGCCGGCCTGTACCATCGGCCAGACGTTTTCGGTCGGATCGGTCTGGAAGTCGAGAAACACGGTGCGGTCCTTCAGGCGCAGCGCTTCCTTCAGCGCCGGCTCCACATCCGAGGTCTTTTCGATCCGCATGCCGACATGGCCGTACGCTTCGGCGAGCTTCACGAAATCGGGCAGCGCATCCATGTACGAATGCGAATAGCGCTTGCTGTATTCGATCTGCTGCCACTGGCGGACCATGCCCAGATAGCGGTTGTTCAGCGAAATGATCTTCACGGGCGTGTCGTACTGCAGGCAGGTCGACAGTTCCTGGATGCACATCTGGATCGAGCCTTCGCCCGTGATGCACAGCACGTCGTCGTCCGGGTGCGCCATCTTGACGCCCATCGCTGCCGGCAGGCCGAAGCCCATCGTGCCGAGGCCGCCGGAGTTGATCCAGCGACGCGGCTTGTTGAAACGGTAGAACTGCGCGGCCCACATCTGGTGCTGGCCGACGTCCGAGCACACGAACGCGTTGCCGTCCGTCAGCTCCCACGCCTTCTCGACCACGTACTGCGGCTTGATGATCTCGCTGTCGCGGTCGAACTTCAGGCAGTCTTTCGCGCGCCAGCTTTCGATGTCCTTCCACCATTGCGCGAGCGCGTCGGTGTCGGGGCCGTGCTCGGCCGTCTGCAACTGCTCGATCAGTTCCTTCAGCACTTCCTTCACGTCGCCGACGATCGGGATGTCGACCTTCACGCGCTTCGAGATCGACGACGGGTCGATGTCGATGTGGATGATCTTGCGCGGACGCGACGCGAAGTGCGCCGGGTCGCCGATCACGCGGTCGTCGAAGCGCGCGCCGATCGCGATCAGCACGTCACAGTGCTGCATCGCCATGTTCGCTTCGTAGGTGCCGTGCATGCCGAGCATGCCGAGGAATTTCTTGTCCGACGCGCGATAGCCGCCGAGGCCCATCAGCGTGTTCGTGACCGGGTAGCCGAGCAGGTCGGCGAATTGGTTCAGTTCGCGTGCCGCATCGGCGAGGATGATGCCGCCGCCCGTGTAGATATAGGGACGCTTCGCCGACAGCAGCAGCGACACGGCCTTGCGGATCTGGCCCGAATGGCCCTTCGTGACGGGGTTGTACGAGCGCAGCGACACGCTCTTGACCGGCTCGTACTGGCACGGCGTCTTCGAGATGTCCTTCGGGATGTCGATCAGCACCGGGCCCGGACGGCCGGTGCGGGCGATGTAGAACGCCTTCTTGACGGTTTCCGCGAGGTCGCGCACGTCCTTCACGAGGAAGTTGTGCTTCACGCACGGACGCGTGATGCCGACCGTATCGCATTCCTGGAACGCGTCCTGGCCGATCGCGGCAGTCGGCACCTGGCCGCTGATCACGACCATCGGGATCGAATCCATGTAGGCCGTCGCGATGCCGGTCACCGCATTGGTGACACCGGGGCCGGACGTCACGAGACAGACGCCGACATTGCCGGTGGAACGCGCATACGCATCGGCTGCGTGCACGGCCGCCTGTTCGTGGCGCACCAGCACGTGCTGAATCTTGTCCTGCTTGTAAAGCTCGTCGTAGATGTAGAGTACCGAGCCGCCGGGGTAGCCCCAGATGAATTCGACGTTTTCGTCGGCCAGTGCCTTCATGAGCACGGTGGCGCCGATGGAGTCGCTATCGGGAGGGGAAAGGGGTTCCGACGTGGAGAATTCCGCGCTGGGCATGTTCATTTTGACCTTTCGAATTTTCGGCAAAAAATTGATCGGGTGCTCTCTGCCGGGCTTGTGGCTCGGGTTCAAGCGGCGCGTCCAGTTTGAAGGGCGGGCTTCTTGGGCCAGCCTCAAATGAGACCATCACTTCATGTTGCGAATCACTGACGATAGCGGGTCATGATTGGGTCGTCAAGCAAAATATCCCGCAGCGCATCATGCGCCCCGCCCGGCGGGCCGCGGACGCGGCTCGCATGCAACGGGGCGAGCCGCAACCGGTGCCAAGTCGCGCGAAAATTTGTTAGCATCCGCGGGTTTTACGAAATTTTTCGACCTTTCACACGCCGCAGTCCGCAGCGCATACCTTTACGGAATGGCATCAGACAAGGAACTCGCCGACTTTCTGGCGGGCGTCGAAAGGCGCGCGTTCAAGCAGGCTGCGTACGCCGTGCGTGACGACGATGCGTCGCTCGACATCGTGCAGGACGCGATGATCAAGCTGGCGGAGAAATACGGCGACCGGCCGGCGGCCGAACTGCCGCTGCTGTTCCAGCGGATCCTGCAGAACGCGATCCACGACTGGTTCCGCCGGCAGAAGGTCCGCAACACCTGGGTCACGCTGTTCTCGTCGCTCAACAATACGGACGACGAGGACTTCGATCCGCTGGAAACGCTCGAGTCAGCGGACGACAATGCAGGTGTCGAGAGCACCGAGCACCGCCTCGAGCGGGAGCAGGTTCTGGCCCTGATCGACGAAGAAATCCAGAAACTTCCGACGCGTCAACGGGAAGCGTTCCTGATGCGTTATTGGGAAGATATGGATGTCGCCGAGACTGCCGCCGCAATGGGGTGCTCCGAAGGCAGCGTCAAGACGCACTGCTCGCGAGCCACCCATGCCCTGGCGCAAGCGCTCAAGGCCAAAGGAATCACGCTATGAGCTCCGCTCCCGTAAATCGAGAACACGAATTCGCGCTGAAGGTCCGCCGCGCACTGGACGAACGTGCCGCGGCGCTGCCTGCCGCGACCACCGATCGTCTGGCCGTCGCGCGCCGGGCCGCGCTCGCGCGCAAGAAGCCGGAAGCCGCCACCGCGCCGGTGTTCGTGCCCGCCTTCGCCGGTGCCGCCGCCGCATACGGCACGCCGCCCGCGAGCCGTCCGCAGACGTCGTTCGCGCGCCGCCTGCTGCGCGCGTGGCCGCTCGCGCTGCTGCTCGCGGGGCTCGTCGGCATCGCGTACTGGGAAGACATGCAGCGCACCGCCGAACTCGCCGACATCGACGCGGCGATGCTCAGCGACGACCTGCCGCTCAACGCGTATCTCGATCACGGGTTCAACGCGTATCTTTCGCACACACGCTAACAAACAGACAATAACGAGGGGATCGCACGGGTGAGTCAGAAACGCGGCCTGGCCGTATTTTTCGGATGCGTGATCGCGATCGCCATTTCCTACGTCGCCACCTATTCCCGATTCAACCCGCCCCCCGCGACGGTCTCCGCCGCGGCCAGCAGCGCGCCCGCGCCGACCTCGGCCGCGGCCGGCCTGACCACCGAACTCGCCCCGCTGCCCCTGCCGCTGCCGGCCGCCAACGGCCCGCTCTCGTGGGCGCGCCTGACGCCCGCGCAACGCGCGGCACTCGCGCCGTTCGCCGATCAGTGGGATGGCTTCAGCGATGCGCGCAAGCGCAAATGGCTGAAGATCGCGTCCCGTTTCGCGAAATTGACGCCCGATGAGCAGAAGCACCTGCAGGACAGGATGTCCGAGTGGGCGCGGATGACGCCCGAGCAGCGCCGCGTCGCGCGCGAGAATTACCAGAGCGCGAAGGAGCTTTCCGCGCAGGCGCGCGAGCGCGCATGGAAGGCCTACCAGCAACTGCCCGAAGAACAGAAGCAGCGCCTCGCCGCGACCGAGCGCCGGCGCCGGCCGAGCGTCGTCAGCGCGCCGCCGACCGTCGCCGACCGCGACGTGCGCCGCCTCGTCAATTCGCACGAACATCCGGCGAGCAACCCTGTTGCGGCACCGGCGCCCGCATCGGTCGGCGCCGGCGCGCCGCCGGTGACCGCATCGGCCACGTCCGGCACCGCCCCCGCACCCGCGACCGTCACGCCCGTGTCGCCGGCCGACGCGCCGTCGATGTTCAAGGGTTCCTGACCCGCCGTGGCAAGCGCCCCCGCAACCGAGGCCCCGGCCGTCGCCGCCGCGCCGTCCGTGCGGCGGCGCCTCGCGGCGATGCTGTACGAAGCCGTGCTGCTGTTCGGCGTCGTATTCTTCGCCGCCCTCGCCTTCAGCCTCGCGACGCAGCAGCGCAACGGCCTCGTCCATCACAACCTGCTCGCCGCGTGGATCGCACTCGTCGTCGGCGCGTACTTCGTCTGGTTCTGGACCCATGGCGGCCAGACGCTGCCGATGAAGACCTGGCGGCTGCGGCTCGAATCGTCGAGCGGCCGGCCGCTGAACGCCGGCCACGCGCTCGTCCGCTACGCGCTCGGCTGGCTGTGGTTCCTGCCGCCGCTCGCACTGCATCCGCTCCTCGGCCTGTCGGTGCCCGTCACGCTCGCGCTCGCCGCCGCATGGATCGTCGTCTGGGCCGGCGCCGCCCGCCTGCATAGCGATCGCCAGTTTCCGCACGACCGCATCGCCCGCACGCGCGTCGTCGCGATTCCGCGCTGACCGCGCGGTTCGCGTGATCGCGGGACGGCTCCGCGCATCCGCGCATTCATCAGACAAAACCACTCGAAACCGCCCACACGCCCGCCCCGCGAGGCATGCACGGTAACCGCAGGCCAGTCGGTTCGGCAGATTACGCAACACCGCCACATTCACTGCTAAACACGCCGCGACGACAGTAATAAGAACGTCTCGTGACTGTCACGGCATGGTCACGCCCGCATGGCGCAATGCCGGTAATGTCAACCGGCGCGAGTCATGCATGGGCCAGAAAACGTCCGCGACCTCCCTGTTCCGTCAACCGCTCGGCGCCCGCGCCGTCACCGCCTTCCTGTCCGGCTCGGCCGCAACCGATGCCCTTTCGCCGCACGAACCGGCGGCCGCACACGTCACGCAGCGCGACGACCCCGAGCCGTCCACGCATCGCTACCGCACGATCTGGCTGTCCGACATCCATCTCGGCTCGAGCGGCTGCCAGGCGCCGTACCTGCTCGATTTCCTGCGCCACAACGATTCGGAATACCTGTACCTCGTCGGCGACATCATCGACGGCTGGCAGCTGAAGAAGGGCTGGTACTGGCCGCAGGCGCACAACGATGTCGTGCAGAAGGTGCTGCGCAAGGCGCGCAAGGGCACGCAGGTCGTCTACATCCCGGGCAACCACGACGAAGGCGCGCGGCAGTTCTGCGACCTCGCATTCGGCGACATCCAGGTGCGCGGCGAGGCGTTCCACACGACGCTCGCCGGCAAACGTTTGTGGATCGTGCACGGCGACCTGTTCGACGGCGTGATCCAGCACGCGAAATGGCTCGCGTATCTCGGCGACACGCTCTACACGCTGATCCTCGTGCTGAACCGCTGGTTCAACCGGATCCGCAGCCGGCTCGGGTTCCAGTACTGGTCGCTGTCACAGTACCTGAAGCACCAGGTGAAGAACGCGGTGAACTTCATCTCGCAGTTCGAGACCGTGATGACCGACGAGGCGCGCCGCCGCGGCTGCGACGGCGTCGTGTGCGGGCACATCCACAAGGCGGAGATCCGCGACATCGACGGCGTGCTGTACTGCAACGACGGCGACTGGGTCGAGAGCCTGTCCGCGCTCGTCGAGACGATGGAAGGCGAACTGAAGGTCGTCTACTGGACGGCGATGCGCACCGCGCCGTCCGTTGCCCCGTCGCGCAAGGCCAAGGCCACTGCCTGACACAACTCCACTTACAGGACACATGCCGCGATGAAGATCATGATCGTCACCGACGCGTGGGAACCGCAGGTCAACGGCGTCGTGCGCACGCTGAAGAGCACCACCCGCGAACTCACCGCGCTCGGCCACCGGGTCGAAATGCTGACGCCGCTGGAATTCCGCACGGTGCCCTGCCCGACCTATCCCGAGATCCGCCTGTCGATCCTGCCGTACCGCAAGCTGCGCGCGCGGATCGATGCGTTCGCACCCGACGCGCTGCACATCGCGACCGAAGGCCCGCTCGGCCTCGCCGCGCGACGCTATGCACGCGCGCGCAAGCTGCCGTACACGACCGCGTATCACACGCGCTTTCCGGAATACGTGCAGGCGCGCTTCGGGATTCCGCTGTCGGCGACCTACAAGTTCCTGCACTGGTTCCACGGGCCGTCGCTCGCGGTGATGGCGCCGACCCCGGTCGTGAAGCAGGACCTCGAGAAGTTCGGCTTCACGAACGTCGTGCTGTGGACGCGCGGCGTCGATCTCGACATCTTCCGGCCGATGGAGTCGAAGGTGCTCAACACCGCCCGGCCGATCTTCCTGTACGTGGGCCGCGTCGCGATCGAGAAGAACGTCGAGGCGTTCCTGCGCCTCGACCTGCCCGGCTCGAAGTGGGTCGCGGGCGAAGGTCCGGCGCTCGCCGAGCTGAAGTCGCGCTACCCGGAAGCGAACTATCTTGGCGTACTGTCGCAAGCCGAGCTCGCCAAGGTGTATGCTGCGGCCGACGTGTTCGTGTTCCCGAGTCGCACCGACACGTTCGGCCTCGTGCTGCTGGAGGCGCTCGCGTGCGGCACGCCGGTCGCCGCCTACCCCGTCACGGGCCCGATCGACGTGCTCGGCGGGGGCGATGCCGGCGCGATGCACGAAGACCTGCAGGAAGCCTGCCTGGAGGCGCTGAAGATCGAACGCGATACGGCCCGCGCGTGGGCCGAACGCTTCTCGTGGCGCGCGGCGTCCGAGCAGTTCGCGTCGCATCTGAAGCCGCTGCCGAAGACTGCGTACTCGCCCGCCGAAGGTGCCGCCGTTTGAAACGAGACCTGAACGACAAGACCCCGTCCCCTGCCATCACGGCGCCACTGCATCGTCCGTTCGACGAAGAAGAGCCGCACGCCGACGCGGACGTGCACCCGCACGAACCGCTCGGCCCCGACGATCGCCTGGCGCCGCTGCCGCCGAACCCGTACAAGCGCCACCGCGGCATCACGCGCGCGTGGTACGCGCTCAAGCATTCGCTGAACGGGTTTCGCGTCGCGATCCGCGAGGAGAGCGCGTTTCGCCAGGAGCTCACGCTCGCCGCGCTGATGCTGCCGATCGGTGCGTTCTCACCGGTCCCCGCCGCATCGCGCGCGCTGCTGATCGCGTCGGTGCTGCTCGTGCTGATCGTCGAGCTGCTGAACTCGAGCGTCGAGGCCGCGATCGACCGCATCTCGCTCGAGCGCCACGAATTGTCGAAGCGCGCGAAGGATCTCGGCAGCGCGGCGGTCACGGTCGCGCTGTTCGCGTGCGTGACGACGTGGGGCTTCGTGCTCGGGCCGGTGATCGCCCGCTGGCTCGGCTTCTAGCAACCCCCGCGCCGCCGCCCGCGTGCGGCGGCGCACCATGCGCGGAACGCATCGCGCTCACGAAATGCGCCCGATGCAAGGAAACCGCGGTTTATAATCGTCCGCCAGACTTAGAACAGCAACCCGCGCCGGACGAATCCCGCAGCATCGATTGCAGCGCCCGCCAGTCCGGCACACACAGGGCCGGACGACATGGAAGCGAAACCTCCCCGCCGCACCCGCGAACGGATTCTCGAGTTGTCGTTGAAACTCTTCAACGAGATCGGCGAGCCGAACGTCACGACCACGACGATCGCCGAGGAAATGGAAATCAGTCCAGGCAACCTGTACTACCATTTCCGCAACAAGGACGACATCATCAACAGCATCTTCGCGCAGTTCGAGCAGCAGATCGAACGGCGGCTACGCTTCCCCGAAGATCACCGTCCGACGATCGACGAGACCTGGTCGTACCTGCAGTACATGGCCGATTTCATGTGGACCTACCGGTTCCTGTATCGCGACCTCAACGACCTGCTCGCGCGCAACCGCACGCTCGAGACGCACTTCAAGCAGATCATCAGCCACAAGGTGCGCTTCGCGCACGAGATGTGCGAACTGCTCGTGTCCGACGCCGAAATGGTCGCGACGCCCGCCGAGATCGAAGTCATCGCCACCAACATGGCGGTGATCTCGACGTACTGGCTGTCGTATCAGTACGTGATGCATCCGCGCAAGTACAACGACCAGGACGCGATCCGCGAAGAGCTGCACCAGGTGAGCATGCACGTGATCTCGATCATGGCCCCGTACCTGCGCGGCCGTTCGCGCCAGCTGTTCGACGATCTCGTCTCCGGCAAGCTGCCCAAGCGCCAGTTCACCGACTACCTGCCGCCGCGCGACGGTTCGCCGCGCCCCGCGGGCAGCCCGGTCGCCGCCAAGCCCGCCGCGAAGGATACGAAACAATGAAGGCAGTCTGTGTTTACTGCGGCTCGTCGTCCGGCGTGCGGCCCGTCTATGCGGACGCCGCGCGCGCATTCGGCCGCGCGCTCGTCGATGCGGGCCTCACGCTCGTCTACGGCGGCGGCCGCGTCGGTTTGATGGGCGTGATCGCCGATGAAGTGATGGCGGCCGGCGGCCGTGCGGTCGGCGTGATCCCCGAGTTGCTCGTCGACAAGGAAGTCGGCCATACCGGGCTGTCCGAGCTGCACGTCGTACCCGACATGCACCACCGCAAGAAGATGATGGCCGACCTGTCCGACGCGTTCGTCGCGATGCCCGGCGGCGCCGGCACGCTCGAGGAATTCTTCGAGGTCTATACGTGGGCGCAGCTCGGTTATCACCGCAAGCCCGTCGCGCTGTACAACATCGATTCGTTCTACGATCCGTTGATCGCGCTGCTGCGCCATACGGTCGACGAAGGCTTCATGCGCCCGGCCTACTTCGACGCACTGTGCATCGACGCCGAACCGGTCGCGCTGATCGAACAGCTGCGCCGCTACCAGCCGCTCGCCCAGGACAAGTGGGCAACCGACGCGGCCAAGTAACGTTCATCAGGAGCCGCACGCGATGCCCGCACCGTCCGAGCGCAAGGCCGTCCTCATCACCGGCGCGAGCCGCGGCATCGGCCGCGCGACCGCCGTGCTCGC
The DNA here is from genome assembly GCF_003853805.1 of Burkholderia sp. Bp8994. Classification (NCBI taxonomy): domain Bacteria; kingdom Pseudomonadati; phylum Pseudomonadota; class Betaproteobacteria; order Burkholderiales; family Burkholderiaceae; genus Burkholderia; species Burkholderia sp. Bp8994. The sequence goes on along the minus strand of NZ_QTQH01000024.1, from coordinate 54,037 downwards.
GGCCGGGCGCGGCTGGGACGTCGGCATCAACTACGCGCGCGACGCGGCGGCCGCCGAACTGACCGCGCAAGCCGTTCGCGACGCCGGCGCCCGCGCATGCGTCGTCGCCGGCGACGTCGCGAACGAAGCGGACGTCATCGCGATGTTCGATACGGTCGCGACCGCGTTCGGTCGCCTCGACGCGCTCGTCAACAATGCGGGGATCGTCGCGCCGTCGCTGCCGCTCGCCGACATGCCGGTCGAACGGCTGCGGCGGATGTTCGACACCAACGTGCTCGGCGCCTACCTGTGCGCGCGCGAAGCCGCGCGCCGGCTGTCCACCGATCGCGGCGGGCGCGGCGGCGCGATCGTCAACGTGTCGTCGATCGCGTCCCGGCTCGGCTCGCCGAACGAGTACGTCGACTACGCGGGCTCGAAGGGCGCGGTCGATTCGCTGACGATCGGCCTCGCGAAGGAACTCGGCCCGCACGGCGTACGCGTCAACGCGGTGCGCCCCGGCCTGATCGAGACGGAAATCCACGCGAGCGGCGGCCAGCCGGGCCGCGCGGCACGCCTCGGCGCGCAGACGCCGCTCGGCCGCGCCGGCGAAGCGCAGGAGATCGCGGAAGCGATCGTCTGGCTGCTCGGCGACGCGGCGTCTTACACGACGGGCGCCCTGCTCGACGTCGGCGGCGGCCGGTAATCCCGCCCCAAAAGGCGGAAAAACGGCCGACCGGGGCCGTCCGTGGTCACGACACCACAAATCTCCACAATATCGCGGCTGTTTCAGTAAACATCCGTAACGGTTCCGTGTTCTACTAGCGCCAAGCCAAAAACGGCCGGTCATCCGGCTGTCATTTCGCCTCGATGCGACCCTTATTGGTCCCGGCCCATGTCGCCGGACCGGCTTGACCCGACCGAGATCTTTTCCATGCCAGGAACCGCAGCGCCCGGCCGGCGACGCACGGCCGTGCCCGCTTCGGCCGCGCACGCACGCTCAGCCGCCGATCCCAACCTCAGCGCGACACTCGATGGCGCCGGCACGCCTGCCGTGGCCGGCGCCGCCGCACCGAACGCCACCCGCGATCGCGTCCTCCGGCTCGGCTGGCGCGTCTGGCTGCTGGTTGCCGCGCTGGTGTGCGCGTATACGCTGCCGGGGGTGCTCGGCCACGATCCGTGGAAGCAGGACGAAACCTATACGTTCGGCATCATCCAGCACATGCTCGAGACGGGCGACTTCGTCGTGCCGACCAGCGCCGGCCAGCCGTTCATGGAAAAGCCGCCGCTCTACGCATGGGTCGCGACGAGCCTCGCGTGGCTGCTGCAGCGGGTAATGCCGCTGCACGACGCGGCACGGCTCGCGAGCGCGCTGTTCGCGGCGCTCGCGTTCGGCTTCATCGCTCGCGCGGCCCGCAGTGCCGGCCGGGCCGACAGCTGGCTCGACCTGCGCGTGATCGGCCCCGTCGTGCTGAGCGCGGGCACGCTCGTCGTGATCAAGCACGTGCACGACATGATGACGGACGTCGCGCTGTTCGCCGGCACCGCAATGGGCTTCTGCGGCCTGCTCGAGCTCGTGATGCGGCACGTCGCGCAGGCGCGGCAGATGCGGCACGGGCTGCCGGTGCGGCCGTCCGGCCGCTGGGCCGCGCCGCTCTTCGGCGCGGGCGTCGGCATCGCGCTGATGGCGAAGGGGCTGTTCGTGCCGCTCGTGTTCGCGGCCACGCTCACGGGCGCGCTGGTGCTCTACCCCGCCTGCCGTACGCGCGCGTTCGCACGCTCGCTCGGCGTCGCCGCGCTGGTGTTCGCACCGTTCGCGCTCATCTGGCCAACCGCGCTGTTCCTGCGTTCCGAGACGCTGTTCATGACGTGGTTCTGGGACAACAACGTCGGCCGCTTCTTCGGTTTCTCGGTGCCGGAACTCGGCGCGGAAAACGACAAGCCGTTCTTCATCCTGCGTGCGTTCCTGCTGCTCGGCTTCCCGGTCGCGCCGCTCGCGATCGCCGCGCTGGCGCGAGGCGCATGGCGCGACTGGCGCACGCCGCGCATCGCGCTGCCCGTGCTGTTCGCCGGGATCGGCCTCGCGGTGCTGCAAGTGTCCGCGACCTCGCGCCAGCTCTACATCCTGCCGTTCTTCGCGCCGCTCGCGCTGGTCGCCGCGCAGGCGATCGACCGCCTGCCGCGCGGGCTGCACCTCGCATGGGACTACCTGAGCCGCCTGCTGTTCGGCACCGTCGTCGCGCTCGCGTGGATGATCTGGGCGGTCATGGCCGATCCCGGTGCATCGCGTGCGAACCTCGCGGTACTCGGCCGCTGGCTGCCGCTCGACTGGACCATGCCGATCGTGCCCGGGCTCGTGATCGGTGCGCTCGCGCTGACGGTCGGCTGGCTGTCGCTGCTGCCGAAGCTGCGCACGACCGGCCTGTGGCGCGGCGCGCTGTCGTGGGGCGCCGGCGCGCTGGTCGCGTGGGGTCTCGTTTATACGCTGCTGCTGCCGTGGCTCGACGTCGCGAAGAGCTACCGGTCGGTGTTCGACGACCTGAACGCGCATCTCGCGCTCGAGTGGAGCGACGGCGACTGCATGGCGAGCCTGCACGGGCTCGGCGAATCGGAAGCGCCGATGATGTACTACTTCTCCGGTATCCAGCACACGCCGATCGACGACGCGAAGACGACGCGCTGCACGTGGATGATCGTCCAGGGCGTGCGGGCCGTCGATCCGGCACCGGGCAGCGAATGGAAACTGTTCTGGACCGGCGCCCGCCCGGGCGACGACGAGGAGCTGCTGCGCGTCTACGTGCGCACGCCCGAAGCGCACGAAACGAAGTAATGCAAGGCGGCGCCGCAAAACGGCGCCGTCGTCATGTCCGGAAGACCAGCGCAAGCGGCGCGCGAGCGCGGCTTCATGCCCGCCATCCCGCCCCCCCGCCCGTCAAAACGACGAGCCGGGCTCGCGCAGGAATGCCGCCTCCGCATCGGTCGATGCACGGCCGAGAATCGCGTTCCGGTGCGGAAAACGGCCGAAACGCCCGATCACGGCCGCATGACGCAACGCGAAGTCGTGATAGCTCGCACACCCGGCCTCGCCGCGAATGCCAGCGCACAGGCGCACGGCCTCGCGCTGGCTCGCGTCCGACTCGTCATGTTCGAACGGCAGGTACGCAAACGCGCGGTGATGGCCGCTCGGCAACTGCGCGTCCCACCCGGCCGCGACGACGCGCCGCGCGAGCGCCAGCGCTCTCGGATCGGCGGCGAACGCGCGCGGCGTGCCGCGGTGAATGTTGCGCGAGAACTGGTCGAGGACCACGATCAGCGCGAGCGCGCCGAGCGGCGTGTCGGCCCAGTGATCGCACGCGCCGTCGCACGCGGCGTCGAGCAACGCACCGTAGCGCGTACGAAGCACGTCGTCGAACGCCGCGCCGCCGTTGAACCACACCTTGCGCGCATGGCCGAACGCCGCCGAATCCGGTTCGCCGAACCAGAAATCGAGAATCTCGCGCGCTTGCGGATCGAGCGCCGCGGCGCTGTCCGTCAGGTTGTCGATCGTCATGCAAACTCCAGCACGAGGCGCCGTGTCCGCGCACTCTTCTTTTCAAGTCTGGCGACCCGCAGGTCGCCGATTTCCGACGTATTGCGCACATGCGTGCCGCCGCACGGCTGCAGATCGACACCTTCGATGCGCAGCAGCCGTACGCGGCCCAGCCCCAGCGGCGGCTTCACGCTCATCGTGCGCACGAGTTCGGGGCGCTCGGCCATCTCCGCGTCGGTGATCCATTCGGTCGTGACCGCATGCGCGCCGTGGACCAGTTCCGCGAGACGGCGCTCGACGTCGACGCGGTCGATCGTGTCCGACGTCGCGAAATCGAGCCGCACGTAGTCGGCCGTCACGCTGCAGCCGTCGACCGGGTAAGGCAGCACCGCGCACATCAGGTGGGCGGCCGTATGCAATCGCATGCGCCGGTAGCGGCGCAGCCAGTCGATGTCCGCGACCACGCGCGCGCCGGGTGCGAGCGCCGCGACGCGCGCTTCCTGGCCCGCCTCGGGCACGTGCACGGCATCGTCGGGCGTTGCGCCTTCGAACTTCGCCTTGCGCGTGTCGACGATCGCGATCGTGCTGCCGTCGGGCAGCGTCAGCGTGCCGCTGTCGCCGGCCTGCCCGCCGCCGAGCGGATAGAACACGGTGCGGTCGAGCCGGATGCCGTCTTCGCCGACGGCCGCGACGACGGCCTCGCACTGCGTCAGATAGGCATCGTCGCGAAACAGGGCCTGGGTCATCATCGGGCGAACCTCGTATCGATGGGGAAACGACCAGTGTCGCGCCGCACCGCGCCGGCCGCCCAGACGCAGTTCGCCCAGCGTCCGGACAGCGGCGTACCGGTCGATCAACCGGGCCGGTTGCGCATCCAGTCGGCCGTGTCGTAGAACGAATGCATGAGCCGTTCGCGCAGCGGCTCGGGCAACCCGACGTCCTCCATCGCCCACGCCATGCAGCGCAGCCACTGATCGCGCTCGACCGACGCGATCGGGAACGGCAGGTGCCGGGCGCGCAGCCGCGGATGGCCGAACCGGCTGATGTAGTGATCGGGGCCGCCGAGCCAGCCGCACAGGAACCAGAACAGCTTGTCGCGCGAGCCGTCGAGCGACGCCGGATGCAGCGCGCGAATCTCCGCGAACTCGGGCTCGAGGTCCATCAGGTCGTAAAAACGGTCCACCATCTCGCGCACGCGGGCTTCGCCGCCCACGAGCTCGAACGCCGTCGGCTGCGACGGCGCTTCATCATTCACATCGGTCATACGGATAATCGGAAACGGGATAGTCGGGGCCGCCGGCGACGCTCAAGCGTCGCGCAGCGACTGCAGCGCCGGGCGCCGCAACACATTATGCAGGCTCAGCCAGCCGGCCGCACCGGCGCACGCGACGCCGGCCGCGATGCCGGCCGGCACGAGCCACGGATCGACGGCGAGCCGGAACTCGAACACGCGCGACGCGAGCACCCAGCCGACCGCGATCGCCCCCGCCGCAGCCAGTGCGCCGGCCAGCGCGCCGACGACGATGAATTCCGCGCGCTGCACCGCATTGACCTGCGCGCGCGACGCGCCGAGCGCGCGCAGCAGCGCGGCCTCGCGCACGCGCTCGTCGCGCGAGCCGGCCAGCGCCGTGTACAGCACCAGCACGCCCGCCGCGAGCGTGAACGCAAACAGGAACTGCACCGCGCCGACCACCTGCAGCATCATCCGTTGCAGCTGCGCGAGGATCGGCGCGATGTCGATCGCGGTCAGGTTCGGGTAGCGCGCGATCAGCGGATCGAGCAGCGCCGCCTGCTCGGCCGGCTGGTGGAAGCTCGTCAGGTAGACGGCCGGGAAATCCTTCAGCACCGGAGGCGGCATCAGCACGAAGAAGTTGACGCGGAACGTGCCCCAGTCGAGCTTGCGCACGCTGGTGATCGGCGCATCGACCGTCAGCCCCGTCACGTCGAAGCGCAGCGTGTCGCCAGGCTTCACGTTCAGCGTCTGCGCCAGCCCGGCCTCGATCGAGATCTGCGGGCTGGCCGAATTGCCGAACCAGTCGCCTGCGACGATCCGGTTGTCGGGCGGCAGCTCGGTCGTATACGACAGGTTGAACTCGCGATCGACGAGCCGGCGCGCCTCGTCGGACGGATACGCTTGCGGGTTCACCGGCTTGCCGTTGATCGCGACGAGCCGGCCGCGCACCGTCGGCGCGGGCACCGCATCGCGCACGCCGTGCGCGGCGAGCCACGCCGCGACGTCGTCGCGCTGGTCGGGCTGGATGTCGATCAGGAACTGGTTCGGTGCATCGGGCGGCATCGACTGCCGCCAACCGGCGACGAGATCGTTGCGCGTGATCGCGATCAGCAGCAGGCACATCAGGCCCAGCGCGAGCGCGGTGATCTGCAGCGCGCTCGCCGTGCCGCGCCGGTGCAGCGACGCGAGCGCATAGCGCCAGCCGATGCCCGCCGCCACGCGCGCATCGCGCACCGCGCGCGCCGCCGCGTACAGCACGAGCCGCGCGATCAGCGAGAACCCGACCAGGGCACCGGCGAACCCGCCCGTGACGATCAGCCCGAGCTTCAGGTTGCCCGCCGCGACGATCAGCAGCCCCGCGAACAGCACGACGCCGAGCGCATACGCGGCCCACGCGGTGCGCGACGCGTCGCCCCAGTCGCGCCGCAGCACGCGCACCGGCGGCACGCGCGTGAGCGGCGCGAGCGGCGGCAACGCGAAGCCGAGCAGCAGCACGAGCGCGGTGCCGATGCCGACGAGCGCGGGCCACAGCGTCGGCGGCGGCAGCGCGACGTCGATCAGGCCGCCGAGCGCCGCCAGGAGCGCCCAGTGGCCGCCGTAGCCGAGCGCCGCGCCGGCGACACCCGAGACGATGCCGAGGCCGGCGAATTCGAGCGCGAACAGCGCGCCGAGCGTGCGCCGGCTCACGCCGAGGCAGCGCATCGTCGCGCAGCCGTCCAGATGGCGCCGCATGTAGCGCTGGGCGGCCATCGCGATCGCGACCGCCGCGAGCAATGCGGTCAGGAGCGCGACGAGCGTCAGGAAATGGCGCGCACGATCGAGCGTCTGGCGCACTTGCGGCTGGCCTTCCTGCAGCGATTCGAGACCGACGCCGCGCAGCTTGCCGCCGTCGACGCGCCCGTGCGCATAGGCCTCGAAGCGCGCGACGGCCGCCGGGTCGCCGGCGACCAGCAGCCGGTACGTGACGCGGCTGCCGTAGCCGGTGAGCCCGGTCGCGGCAAGCTCGTCCGCGCGCATCATCAGCCGCGGCGAGAAATTGACGAACGAGAAGCCGCGATCGAGTTCGCGGGAGATCGACGCGGCGACCGTGAACGTGCGCAACCCGACACGCACGGTATCCCCGACCTTCAGATCCAATGCATCGAGCAGCGCGGGATCGGCCCACACGGTGCCGGGCGCGGGAATCGCGGCCGCCTTGTGCGCGGCGGCGGCGCCGGCCGGCACGATCTCGACCGCGCCGCGCAGCGGATAGCCGGGCGACACGGCCTTCACGGCCGCGAGGCGCGCGGGCGCCGCGTCGCTCGCCTGCCGGCCGGCGGCCGACGCGATCATGCTCGGGAAGATCGCGGTCGTCGCGGTGCGCAGGCCGAGTGCGCGCGCCTCGCGATCGAACGACGGATCGACGGGATGGTCGGCACGCACGACGAAATCGGCGCCGAGCATCTGGCGCGCGTCGCGCTCAAGCCCCTGGCGCAACCGGTCGGCGAGGAAACCGACGCTCGTCAGCGCGGCGACCGCGAGCACCAGCGCGAGCACCAGCAGCGTCAGTTCGCCGGCACGCCAGTCGCGTGCGGTCATCCGTGCGGCCTGGCGGATCAGGTCGTGCCAGCCGAAGCGGCCGGCATGGCCGGGCCGCCCGGCCGGCGAAGGGTCAGGACGCTGCCGCTCGGCGGTTGACGGCGCCTTCAATCGCGCTTGCCCCCGATCGAGTTGAGCCGCGACACCATGTGGTTCGCCATCCCGCGGAAGCCGCCCGACACGCCGCGCCACAGACGCGGCAGCGCCCAGGCCGATGCCGCGATGAACGCCGCGAGCAGCACGAGGAACGCAAGCGGAACGAAGAACGCGAGTGCGAGGCCGCCGAACACGAGGCCGTCTTCGGTGGACGATGCGACCCAGTTCGAGATCGGCTCGGGAGACAGGTTGATCAGCGCGCGCGTGCCGGCCTTCGCGACGTGCGCGGCACCGGCGAGCGAGCCGCCGGCCAGCCCGGCGACCGCGAGCACGGTCGGGTCGGCATGGCCGAGCGCACCGGCGGCCAGCACCGCGCCGGCCGGAATGCGGATGAAGGTGTGGACCGCGTCCCACAGCGAATCGAACGCGGGAATCTTGTCGGCAAGGAATTCGGTGACGGCGAGCACGGCGGCGGCGCCGATGACCCACGGCGACGTCAGGACCGCCAGCGTGTCGGGCAGATGGAGCCAGCCGACCCGCGCGAGCACGCCGGCGATCAGCACCGTCAGGTAAAGGCGCAGCCCGCTCGCCCACGCGAGCCCCGCGCCGAGCGAAATGGCTTCGATCATGGCCCTCTCCTTGCACTTTTCGTGCGCTTTGCCGATTGATCGGATCGAGTCGGTATGACCGGCCGCGCGGCGCGTGGCAACCGGTGCCGCCTGCCGGGAACGGCGCAGCGGCATTCAGGCCCGAATGCGTTCCATTATAGACAGGCTGGCAGGCGGGCCGCCGCAATTCCGCAGTGCGTCACGGCCGGGGGCGGGCGCCGGCCGGCGCGGCGGCGTCACGCAGCCGACGACAGCTTCAGGCCGATCAGCCCGAGCACGATCAGCGACGCGCTCGCGACGCGGGCGGCGGTGAGCGCCTCGCCCATCATCACGATCCCGAACACGAACGCGCCGACCGCGCCGATGCCCGTCCATACCGCATACGCGGTGCCGAGCGGCAACTGGCGCATCGCGACCGCGAGCAGCCCGAAGCTGGCGAGCGCCGCCACGATCGTCACCACCGACGGTCCGAGCTTCGTGAAACCCTCGGACGATTTCATGCCGGCCGCCCAGGCCACTTCCAGCAAACCGGCGATCAACAACCATACCCACGCCATCTCGACGTACTCCGGATCGGATGGGGCCGTCCCCGTTGAAGCGAATGGCCCGGGGTCGTCCCCGGGCGGCGCCGAGTATAACAAGACGCTTACGGGCATGCCGGATGCGCCGGCCGGGGGCGAACGGGGGGATCGCTGCGACGCATGGCCCGCGCGCCGCCGCCCGGCCGCGCCCGGTCTCAGTTCGACACGCGTTTGGCGCCGCCGCCGCCCACGCAGCGGTCGTCGCGGTACAGCGCCCATTCGTCGCACACCCGGCCGTCCTTGAACACGCACATGCCGACCTGCCCGCTCGACAGGTTGCGGATCACGTGGCGGCCGCCGAGCTTCGCGCAGTTGACCGACGCGGGATTGGCGAGCGCCTGTTGCGGCGCCGAAGGCTGCTGCCCGGGCGGCAGCGGCTGGGCAAACGCGCCGGGCGCAGCGAGCGCCAGCGCACAGATGACGACCAGACGGACGGACATTGCACGCTCCTCGATTTCGTTCGCGGAACGGTCAGCATAGCGGGGAATCCGTGGCCGGTGTGCGCGGCCGGCGCATGCGGCGGCAATGTCGCGCCGATGCAACTTCACCGGCGTGCGGCCTTGCATTCCGGCCGCTTCGCGCGGCACGCCGCGGACGTCACGCAGCGCCGACGAGCCGGTAGCCGACTCCCGTTTCGGTGACGATATGCTCGGGCTGCGCGGGATCGCGCTCGAGCTTCTGGCGCAGGTGCGCCATGTAGATGCGCAGATAGTGATGGCTCTCGACGTGCGACGGCCCCCACACGTCGCGCAGCAGCTGGCGATGCGTGAGCACGCGCCCCGCGTGCCGCACGAGCGTCGCGAGCAGCCGGTACTCGAGCGGCGTCAGGTGCACGATCTCGCCGTCGCGCCACACTTGGCGCAGCGCGAGATCGACGCTCACCGTGCCGAAGCTCACCTTCGGCGACTCGTTCGCGCCGCCCTGGTTGCGCCGGCGCAGTTGCGCGCGGATCCGCGCGCGCAGCTCGGACACGCCGAACGGCTTGGTCAGGTAGTCGTCGGCGCCGGCATCGAGCGCGGCGACCTTCTCCTCTTCCTGGGTGCGCGCGGACAGCACGATCACCGGCACCTCGGACCAGCCGCGCAGCTCGCGGATCACGTCGAGGCCGTCGGTGTCGGGCAGGCCGAGGTCGACGATCACGAGATCGGGCTTGCGGGTCGCCGCGTCGATCAATCCCTGCTTGCCCGTCTCCGCCTCGAACACGGCGATGTCCTCCTCTTCGAGCGCGGCGCGCACGAAGCGGCGGATCTGTTTTTCGTCCTCGATCAGGACGACGGTCAGGCTCGGTTCACTCATGGTCTGGCAATGGCTCGGAGGGAGACGACGCGCCGGGCACGTCGATTTCGTCGTCGGGTACGGCAGGCACGGCCGGCGGCGTGTCGACCGGCAGCGTGAACCAGAAGCGCGCGCCCGTCACGCGGCCGTCGGGCGCGATACGGTTGAGCGCGCCGATTCTACCGCCATGCGCCTCGACGATCGCGCGGCAGATCGCGAGGCCGAGCCCGATGCCCGGCGTCGCCGATTCCTTCTCGCCGCGCGTGAACTTGTCGAAGATCCGCGTTTCCATCCCGGCCGGCAGGCCCGGGCCGTGATCGTCGACGTGCACGCGCACGAAGGGCTGGCCGTCGTCGGTCACGCGTTCGGCGCCGATGTCGATCGGCGCGTCGGCCGGTGTGTATTTCGCCGCGTTCTCGAACAGGTTGGTGAACAGCCGCTCCATCAGCACCGCGTCCATCTGCAGGAGCGGCAGGTCGGCCGGCAGCGACACGCGCGCCGGATGCCGCGCGAGCACGCGCTTGCACGCGGCGAGCGCGGCGCCGACGGTTTCCTCGAGCAGCGACCACTGGCGCTTGAGCTGCAGGCTGCCGGCCTGCAGCCGCGCCATGTCGAGCAGGTTGGTGACGATGCCCGTCATCCGCAGCGCCTCGTCGTGGATCGCGTCGACCAGCTCGCCCTCGCGCTGCGCGAAGCGTTCGGCCGCCGCGGCGTCGCCGTCCTGCGCGGCCGCGCGACCGTTCGCGAGCATCGACGAAAAGCCGACGATCGTCGTGAGCGGCGTGCGCAGGTCATGCGAGATCGCCGACAGCAGCGAGTTGCGCAGCCGCTCGGATTCCATGTTGACGAGCGCGTCGCGCGCGATCTCGACGTAGTGCACGCGTTCGAGCGCAAGCGCGATCTGCGCGGCGAACGCGTCGAGCATCCGCTGCTGCTCGGGCACCTCGAGTTCGCGCGGCTCGCGCGACGCGACCGCGAGCACGCCGCGCGTGCGCATCGGCGCCTTCAGCGGCAGGTACAGCGCGGCGGCGGCGGGCAGCGTGTCGGTGCCGCGGCCGGCCGGCTTCTGCTGGTCGTACACCCACTGGCCGACGTCGCTGTCGAGATCCGCGCCCGTCAGCGTGACGGCCGCGTCGGGTTCCTCGATCTTCTGCCGCACCTGGTCCGCGCTGTCGGGCAGCAGGAACGCGACGCGCGCGCGGAACACCTCGCCCACGTGGCGGCTGCCGATCTCGACGATCTGCTCGGTCGTCAGCGCCGCGCCGAGCTCGCGCGCCATCGCGTAGATCGCGCCGGTGCGGCGCTCGCGGCGCTGCGCGATGCTCGCCTGGCGCGTCAGCGTCGACGTCAGGTGGCTGATCACGAGCGACGTCAGCAGCATCCCGAAGAAGGTCAGCAGGTACTGCGTGTCGCTGACCGAGAACGACATGCGCGGCGGCACGAAGAAGAAATCGAACGCGGCGACCGACAAGAACGACTGCAGCACGCCCGGGCCGCGCCCGAGCCGCACGGCCGAGAACACGACGCCGAGCAGGTACAGCATCACGAGGTTCGTGAGGTCGAGCCGCTCGGACACGACGCTCGCGACACCGGTGATCGCCGCGCAGATCGCGGCGGCGTACAGGTAGTGGCGCGGCGGCGAACGCCGCAACCCGAATTGCGCGAACGCGTCGCGCCAGTCGCGTGCGCGCGCGTCGAGCGGCGCCGCGCGCACCTCGTCGCTCGCCGACGCGCGGATCAGCATCAGGTCGACGTCGCCCGCGCGTTCGGCGAGCTGTTCGCCGAACGGCCGCGCGAAGCGGCGCGCGAGCCCGACCTTCGGCGAGCCGCCCGCGACGAGCTTCGACACGTTGCGCACCTTCGCATAGCCGATCAGCGCGGCAACCGCGTCGTCGCCCGCGAGCGTGGCCGTCTCCGCGCCGAGCTCGGCCGCGAGTTTCAACGCGTCGAGCGTGCGCTGCCGCCGCGCATCGGGCAGCCGCTGCAGCCGCGGCGTCTCGACGTACACGGCGATCCAGTCGGCCTTCAGGCTCGCCGCGAGCCGCGCGGCCGCGCGCACGAGCGTCGGCGCCTCGGGGCCCGGCCCGACGCACACGAGCAGCCGCTCGCGCGCCTGCCAGATGCGCTGGATCGAACGGTCGGCGCGGTACTCGCGCATCTGCGCGTCGACGCGATCGGCCGTGCGCCGCAGCGCCAGCTCGCGCAGCGCGATCAGGTTGCCCTTGCGGAAGAAGTTGCGCACCGCGCGCTCGGCCTGCTGCGCGAGATAGACCTTGCCGTCGCGCATCCGCTCGAGCAGCTCCTCGGCCGGCAGGTCGACCAGCGTGACTTCGTCGGCCGCGTCGAACACGCGGTCGGGCACGGTCTCCCACACGCGGATGCCGGTAATCGCGCCGACCACGTCGTTCAGGCTTTCGAGATGCTGGACGTTGACCGTCGTATAGACGTCGATGCCCGCGTCGAGCAGTTCGTAGACGTCCTGCCAGCGCTTCAGGTGCCGTGCGCCCTGCACGTTCGAATGCGCGAGTTCGTCGACGAGGATCAGCTGCGGCGCGCGCGCGAGCGCGCCGTCGAGATCGAATTCGGCGAGCGTGCGGCCGCGATACTCGATGCGCGCGAGCGGCAGCACGTCGAGGCCGTCGAGCAGTGCGGCGGTTTCGCCGCGGCCGTGGGTCTCGACGATGCCGACGACGACGTCGACGCCGTCCTGCAGCCGCTGGCGCGCGGCCTGCAGCATCGCATAGGTCTTGCCGACGCCGGCGGACGCGCCGAAGAAGATCTTCAGCTGGCCGCGCCGCTGCTTTTCTTCGTCGCGCTGCAGCTTGTCGAGGAGTTGGTCGGGATCGGGGCGGTTCATGCGTCAGGAAGGCGAAACGCGGGATGGCGAACGAGTACTGTCATTGTGGTTCCAAATCGCCGCAAAAGGCAAAGACGGCGCATGCGCCGTCGGACAAGCGCGTGCGGCGCGGATCGGGCCGCGCCGCACGCCGGTTGCCGCGCCGGGAGCCCGGCCGCGCGTTCAGTGCGCGGCCTGCGCCGCGTCGAGCGCGAGGTTCAGCTTCAGCACGTTCACGCGCGCCTCGCCGAGCACGCCGAACTGGCGGCCCGCCGTGTTCGCGGCGACGAGCTGCGCGACCGCGTCGGCCGTCAGGTTGCGCGCCTTCGCGACGCGCTCGACCTGGTACGCGGCGGCGGCCGGCGTGATCTCCGGATCGAGGCCGCTCGCCGACGCCGTCACGAGGTCGACCGGCACGGGCTTCGACATGTCGGTGCCGGCGTCGCGCAGCGCGGCGATGCGCGCCTTCACCTGGTCGGCGAGCGACGGGTTCAGCGGGCCGAGGTTCGAGCCGCCGGAGCCGGTCGCGTTGTACGGCATCGGCGACGTGGCCGACAGGCGGCCCCAGAAATACTTCGGCGCGTCGAACTGCTGGCCGATCAGCGCGGAGCCGACCGCGCGGCCGCCCTGCTCGATCAGGCTGCCGTTCGCCTGCGACGGAAACACGGCCTGGCCGAACACGGTCATCACGGCCGGATAGGCGAGCCCCGTCACGGCGGTCAGGACGACAAAGATCACGACGAGCGGGCGAATCAACGTTTTCATGAGGGTTCCTTCAAATGCGGCGCATCAGGCCCAGCCGAGCGCGGCGAGCGTCATGTCGATCAGCTTGATGAACGGGAACGGCAGCAGCACGCCGCCGAGACCGTACACCAGCAGGTTGCGGCGCAGCAGCGACGCGGCGCCGAGCGGCCGGTAGGTGACGCCCTTCAGCGCGAGCGGGATCAGCGCGACGATGATCAGCGCGTTGAAGATCACCGCGGACAGGATCGCGGAGGCCGGCGACGTCAAATGCATGATGTCGAGCACGCGCAGTTGCGGGTACGTCGTCACGAACGCGGCCGGGATGATCGCGAAGTACTTCGCGATGTCGTTCGCGATCGAGAACGTCGTCAGCGACCCGCGCGTCATCAGCATCTGCTTGCCGATTTCGACGATCTCGATCAGCTTCGTCGGGTTCGAATCGAGGTCGACCATGTTGCCGGCTTCCTTCGCCGCCTGCGTGCCGGTGTTCATCGCCACCGCCACGTCGGCCTGCGCGAGCGCCGGCGCGTCGTTGGTGCCGTCGCCCGTCATCGCGACGAGGCGCCCCGCCGCCTGGTGCTCGCGGATCGTCGCGAGCTTGGTTTCCGGCGTCGCTTCCGCGAGGAAGTCGTCGACGCCCGCTTCCGCCGCGATCGCCGCGGCCGTCAGCCGGTTGTCGCCCGTCACCATCACGGTCTTGATGCCCATCTTGCGCAGTTCCGCGAAGCGCTCCTTGATACCGCCCTTCACGATGTCCTTCAGCTCGATCACGCCGAGCACGCGCGCCACGCCGTCGTGCAGGTCGGCCACGACGAGCGGCGTGCTGCCGCGGCGCGCGACGTCGTCGACCGCGCGGCGCACTTCATCCGGGAAGCGGCTGCCGTGCGTCTCGACGTAGCGGCGGATCGCATCGGCCGCACCCTTGCGGATCTCGCGACCCGGGAGATCGACGCCGCTCATCCGCGTCTGCGCGGAGAAGCCGAGGAAGGTCGCATGCAGCTGCGCCATGTCGCGCTGGCGGATGTTGAAGCGTTCCTTCGCGAGCACGACGATGCTGCGGCCTTCCGGCGTCTCGTCGGCGAGCGACGACAGCTGCGCGGCATCGGCCAGCGCCTCCTCGCTCACGCCCGGCGCGGGCACGAACATCGACGCCTGGCGGTTGCCGAGCGTGATCGTGCCGGTCTTGTCGAGCAGCAGCACGTCGACGTCGCCGGCCGCTTCCACCGCGCGGCCCGACGTCGCGATCACGTTCGCCTGCATCATCCGGCTCATCCCGGCCACGCCGATCGCCGACAGCAGCCCGCCGATCGTCGTCGGGATCAGGCACACCAGCAGCGCGACGAGCGCGGTGATCGTCACCACGTGGCCGGCCTTCATCGCGTCGACCGAGAACATCGAGAACGGCAGCAGCGTCGCGGTCGCGAGCAGCATCACGATCGTCAGCGCGACGAGCAGGATCGTCAGCGCGACCTCGTTCGGCGTCTTCTTGCGCTTCGCGCCCTCGACCATCGCGATCATCCGGTCGAGGAACGCCTCGCCGGGGTTCGCGGTGACCGTCACGACGATCCAGTCGGACAGCACGCGCGTGCCGCCGGTCACCGACGAGAAGTCGCCGCCCGATTCGCGGATCACCGGCGCGGATTCGCCGGTGATCGCCGATTCGTCGACCGACGCGACGCCGTCGACGACTTCGCCGTCGGCCGGGATCACGTCGCCGGCCTCGACCAGCACGACGTCGCCTTTACGCAAGTCCGACGCGGTCGTGATGCGGATCGGCGACTTCGGATGCGGCTCGTTGAGCTTCTTCGCCATCACGTCCTTCTTCGCGCTGCGCAGCGACGCGGCCTGCGCCTTCGAGCGCCCTTCGGCGAGCGCTTCGGCGAAGTTCGCGAACAGCACGGTGAACCACAGCCACAGCGCGATCGCGAGGATGAAGCCCGCCGGCGCCTCGGCCTGGCCGGCGAGCGCCGCGATCCACAGGATCGTGGTCAGGATGCTGCCGACGTACACGCAGAACATCACCGGGTTGCGGAACTGCGTGCGCGGCGTGAGTTTCTTGAACGAATCCACGATCGCCGGGCGCAGCAGCGCCGGATCGAACATGGACCGTGTTGCGGAATGTTGAGTCATTGCGATCTCTTCAATCTCTTCAGTCTTTGCAAGGTGTCGCCATGCGCTCGTGCGTCATGCGCCCAGCCACATCATCAGATGCTCGACGCCCGGGCCGAGCGCGAGCGCCGGCACGTAGGTCAGCGCGCCCACCAGCATCACGGTGCCGAGCAGCAGCACGACGAACAGCGGGCCGTGGGTCGGCAGCGTGCCGCTCGTCACCGCGATGCGCTTCTTCGCGGCGAGCGAGCCGGCGATCGCCAGCACCGGCACGATCGTGCCGAAGCGGCCGAACCACATCGCGATCGCGGTCATCCAGTTGTAGAACGGCGTGCCGACCGTCAGGCCCGCGAACGCGCTGCCGTTGTTGTTCGCGGCCGAGCTGAACGCGTACAGGATTTCCGAGAAGCCGTGCGGGCCCGGGTTCGCGATGCCGGCACGGCCCGCGTCGGCCAGCACCGCGATCGACGTGCCGACCAAGACGAGCAGCGGCGTGAGCAGCACGACGATCGACACCATCTTCATCTCGTACGACTCGATCTTCTTGCCGACGTATTCCGGCGTGCGGCCGATCATCAGGCCCGCGACGAACACCGCGAGCAGCGCGAACACCAGCATCCCGTAGAGACCGGACCCGACACCGCCGTAGATCACCTCGCCGAGCTGCATCAGCAGCATCGGCACGAGACCGCCGAGCGGCGTCAGCGAATCGTGCATCGTGTCGACCGCGCCGCACGACGCGGCCGTCGTCGCGACCGTGAAGATGCCGGTCTGCGCAATGCCGAAGCGCGTTTCCTTGCCTTCCATGTTGCCGCCCGGCTGCAGCGCGCTCGTCGACTGGTCGACGTGCAGCGCGGCGAGCGCCGGGTTGCCGGCCTGCTCGGCGCTCACCTCGACGCCGATCGCGACCGCAAACGCGACCGTCATCGCCGCGAGCACCGCGATGCCCTGCCGGCGGTCGCCGATCATCCGGCCGAACACGAGGCACAGCGCCGCTGGAATGATCAGGATCGCGAAGATCTGAACGAAGTTGGCGAACGGCGTCGGGTTCTCGTACGGATGCGCGGAGTTCGCGTTGAAGAAGCCGCCACCGTTGGTGCCGAGCATCTTGATCGCTTCCTGCGACGCGACCGGGCCCATCGCGAGTGTCTGCTTCGTCAGCTGCGTCGGCACCGTGACCGCGTTACCCTTGTCGTCCTTCACCGGGTTGCCCTGCGCGTCGAGCTTCGGCGCAGCATAGGTGCTCGTCTGCAGCACCGGCACGTCCTGGTAGGACTTCATGTTCTGGATCACGCCCTGGCTCATCAACAGCGCGGCGACGAGCGCCGCCATCGGCACGAGCACGTACAGCGTCACGCGCGTGAGGTCGACCCAGAAGTTGCCGATCGTCTGCGCGGTGTGACGCGCAAAGCCGCGGATCAGCGCGATCACGACGACGATGCCGGTCGCGGCCGACAGGAAGTTCTGCACCGTCAGGCCGAGCATCTGCGTCAGGTAGCTGACGGTCTGCTCGGGCGTGTAGTCCTGCCAGTTCGTGTTGGTGACGAAGCTGACGGCCGTGTTGAATGCGCCGTCAGTCGTCATCGCGCCGAACTGCTGCGGATTGCCGGGAAGGAAACCCTGCAGGCGCAGCAGGCCGTAGAGAAACAGCGCGCCGAGCGCGTTGAATGCGATCGTGGCGACCGCGTAGCGCTTCCAGGTCATCTCGGTGCCGGCGTCGACGCCGGCGATGCGGTACAGCACGCGCTCGAGCGGTCCGAACACGCGCACGACGCGCGAGCTGCCGTCCATCACGGCCGTCAGGTAGCGCGCGACCGGCACGGCCGCCGCAAGCAGCACGACGATGAACAGCAGCGTCTGCAACAGGTTGTTCGCGTTCATTCGATGTCCTCCGCGCGCAGCAGCGCAAAGACGAGATACGCGAACAGCAGGGCCGTCGAGGCACCCGCCAGCCAAAGCATCCAGGTCATGCGCGCCCCCCGCGGCCGTATTGCGCGAGCGTCTCGCAACCGGCAAGCAAACCGAGGATCAGCGCTGTGAACAGCACCAGTGCGCCGATGAAAACCCCATCCATTTTTGTGTTCTCCGTCGTCGAAATCGGACGACTAGAACCTTATGGGAACGCGCGTAAAGGACGGGTCAAAGGTCATCGGGCCGGCATAAAAAACGCGTAAACGCGTGCGGCGGCGGACGGCGGGGGACGGCGGGCGGAACAGCGGCGGGACAGCGGGCGGAACAGCGGACCGAACGTCGGTCGAGACAAAGACTGGACCGACGGCGACCGTCGCCGCCCGCCAGGGTGCGCGCCGGCGTGGTGCCGGCGCGAAGGGATACGTCAGGGAATTAGGATCGTCGAGCCGGTCGTCTTGCGCGACTCGAGGTCGGCATGCGCGCGGCCGACTTCCGCGAGCGGATAGCGCTGGTTGATGCTCGTCTTCACCTTGCCCGACAGGATCACGTCGAACAGCTCGGCGGCCGCGGCTTCGAGATCGGCGCGCTTCGCGATGTACGAGAACAGCGTCGGCCGCGTGAAGAACAGCGAACCGCGCGACGAGAGCTCCTTCGAGTCGATCGGCGGCAGCGGGCCCGACGCGTTGCCGAAGCTGACGAACAGCCCGAGCGGCGCGAGGCAGTCGAGCGAACCGATGTAGGTGTCCTTGCCGATCGAATCGTAGACGACCGGCACGAGCGCATCGTTCGTGATCGCCCTCACGCGCTGCGTGAAATTCTCGCGCGTGTAGACGATCGGGTGGTCGCAGCCGTGCGCTTTCGCGAGTTCGGCCTTCTCGTCGGAGCCGACCGTGCCGATCACCGTTGCGCCGAGCGCCTTCGCCCACTGGCAGACCAGCAGGCCGACGCCGCCCGCCGCGGCATGGATCAGGATCGTGTCGCCGGCCTTGACCGGATACGTGCGGCGCAGCAGGTAGTGTGCGGTCAGGCCCTGCAGCATCACCGACGCCGCTGCGTCGTAGCTGATGCCGTCCGGCAGCTTGACGAGGCGGTCGGCGGGCAGCACGCGCTCCTGCGCGTACGCGCCGGGCGACGACCACACATAGGCGACGCGGTCGCCGGGCTTGAACGCGGTCACGTCATCGCCGACCGCCGTCACCTCGCCGGCCGCCTCCATCCCGAGCCCGGCGGGCAACGGCTGCGGATAGAGGCCGGTGCGGAAATACACGTCGATATAGTTGAGCCCGACCGCATGCTGCTTGACGCGGACCTGGCCCGCCTGCGGCTCGCTGACCTCGACGTCGACCCACTTCATCACGTCCGGGCCGCCTGCCTGGTCGTATCGGATTGCTTTCGGCATCGTTTCGCTCCTCGCTTGTCTGGAAATTCGGTTCGGCAAATACGTCGCTGCCCCCGAATGGCGAGGCGGGCAGACGCGGGACACTGCGCGTGATTTTCGCGCGTCGCGCGCGCTCGTGCTGCACGCCGCGGCAATCCCTTCACGACCGTAGGGTCTTCGCGAAAGACGATCGGCACGTGACGTGCATTCCGGCGGATGGTGCGCCATCCGATCCGTCGCGACCTTGCGCTCGTCTCGGTGCGGCGCGTGCCCCACGTGTAACATTTCGCCACGTTCAAGGAATCATCTTCGGGTCGGACGAATGGCTGTCCATTCAGCGATGGCAAAGCGTCGCCACCCATTGCACCGTGCGGTCCCCCGCGAAATCATGCGGTCCATGGAGATTCCCGGGACGGTGAGCGTGCTATTTTGCTTTGCGCCGAATTCACGAACCCCATGCCATGAACGCCCTTTTCATCCGCCATGCATTTGTTTTCGCATCGTTGTCGGCAGGTATCGGCATCGTGAACGGAGCCGCGCTCCCACGCGTCGACGGTGCGCGGCTGCTCAACGGCATCAGCCGTACGGACAACAATCCGTACGCCGACGCCGAGCGCCACGTCATGACCGGTTATCTGGCCGGCGTGGCCGACATGACCGAAGGCAAGGACTGGTGCGACAACGGGCGCCTCAAATCCGGAGAGATCGATTCGGAAGTGATCGGCGGTCTTCGAAAACTGCCGAACGATGCGCTGCGCACAAACGCAGCAGGCCTGATCACCCGCATCCTGCAGCAGAAATATCCGTGCCGTTGATCGGGGACGATCTGCTTGAAACCACACTTCTCATTACTGAACAGCCACTATCCGGACAACAGGACGGTATCCAGGGAAGCGCTATACGAGGAGCTCGGCTGGCAAGACCTGGTCGCCAATCCGGCGTATGCAAATACGTGCGCCATTCGGATCAGCCTGGCACTCGTCAAGAGCGGAATGACATTGCGCGGCGGCCTCGTCATTCAGAAGGGGCCGCACCGTGGACGGCGAATTGAAGCCGGCCAGGCGAGGCTGGCCAACATGCTGGCGGAGCCGGCCTATTTCGGCAAGGCTGAAGTGTTCCGGCGAGACGATGCGACGACCGGCATTGCCGCCAGAAAGGGCGTCGTGGCCTTCTGGAACATCCCCGGATACATGAACGGCCGCGGCGGACACATCGACCTGATCGATGGCGCCCGCGCCCTCTGCAGTTCGGATTGCTACTGGGCTGCATCAACCGTGTGGTTCTGGTCGTTACGATGAGCGACCGGCCGCGATCTCGGGCATCGCAATCCGCGCCTGTTTCGGCGCTATCAACGCTCACCGCCATCCGTCACATGTCATCCACACGACAGATGGCGGCAAGCACGCACACTCACGCGTGCCGAACGCCTAGCAAACGTCCTGCATGTTGCGCGCCAGATCGTCGAGCAACATCCGCGCGGTCGCGACATTCGTCGCGACCGGCACGTCGTGCACGTCGCATGCGCGCACCAGCGCGGTGATGTCCGGGTCGTGCGGCTGCGCGGTCATCGGGTCGCGCAGGAACACGACGATGTCGACGCGGCCTTCGGCCAGCTCAGCACCGATCTGCAGGTCGCCGCCTTGCGGCCCCGACAGCTTGCGCTCGACCTCGAGCCCGTGCGCGGCGGCGATGCGGCCGCCCGTCGTGCCCGTCGCGACCAGCCGGCATTGCGCGAGCGTCGCGCGGTACTGGCCCGCGAGCGCGACGATCTCGTCCTTCTTCGCGTCGTGCGCAATCAGTGCGATGCGGGGTTTGCTCATCTCCGTTTCCTTCGTGGGTCGATTGTTGTCGTATGTGTGAACGGCGGTGCGCGCGTCAGAACGTGCCCGGATACGCGCCGCCGTCGAGCAGCCAGTTCTGCCCGGTGATATAGCCGGCATGCACGCTGCAGAGGAACGCACACGCCGCGCCGAATTCGGCGCGCGTGCCGAGGCGCCCGGCCGGGATTTCCTTCGCGCGCCGCGCGCGCATCTCGTCGACGCTCACGCCCTGCGCCTTCGCCGACGCGGCGAGCGTCGTCGCGATCCGGTCGGTGTCGAACAGCCCGGGCAGCAGGTTGTTGATCGTCACGCCCTGCCCCGCGACCTTGCGCGACAGCCCCGCGACGAAGCCGGTCAACCCCGAGCGCGCGCCGTTCGACAGCGCGAGCACGTCGATCGGCGCCTTCACGGCCGAGCTCGTGATGTTGACGATCCGGCCGAAGCCGCGGCCGATCATCCCGTCGACGGTCGCGCGGATCAGCTCGATCGGCGTCAGCATGTTCGACTCGAGCGCGCGGATCCAGTCGTCGTGCGAGAAATCGCGGAAATCGCCGGGCGGCGGCCCGCCGGCATTCGTCACGAGAATGTCCGGCTGCGGGCACGCGGCGAGCGCGGCCGCGCGGCCGTCGGGCGTCGTGATGTCGCAGGCGACGGCGGTGATCGACACGTTCGACCCGGCGCGGATCTCCTCCGCGGTTTCCTCCAGCGTGTCGCGCGTGCGCGCGACGATCACGAGGTTCACGCCCTCGGCGGCCAGCGCTTCCGCGCAGCCGCGCCCGAGCCCCTTGCTCGCCGCGCACACGAGCGCGGTCTTTCCTGCGATGCCGAGATCCATCGTCGATTCCTTTATGGCGACGCGCGCCGGACGGGCCGGTCGCCGACGGGTCGCAGGCCGGTTCGCCGGGCGGGCGAACGGTCGCGAACGCAGGCGAGCGGGCGAACACGGCGCGCGGATTGTCGTGAGACGTCGATAATATCCGGATCACGTGGCGCGCCTTGGTAAAATTGCGGCCATGAGCGGCGGCCGGCCTGGCGCCGGCGCCGCCCCCGATCCCCTTTTGCCGCCAAGGCACCCCGTCATGAAACAGGACAGCCGTTTCCCGAATCTCTTCATCACCGATCACCCGCTGATCCAGCACAAGCTGACCCACATGCGCGACAAGGACACGTCGACGCGCACGTTCCGCGAACTGCTGCGCGAGATCACGCTGCTGATGGGCTACGAGATCACCCGCAACCTGCCGATCACGACCAAGCGGGTCGAAACCCCGCTGGTGGCGGTCGACGCGCCGGTGATCGCGGGCAAGAAGCTCGCGATCGTGCCCGTGCTGCGCGCCGGCATCGGGATGTCGGACGGCCTGCTCGACCTGGTGCCGTCCGCGCGCGTCGGCCACATCGGCGTGTACCGCGCGGAAGATCACCGCCCGGTCGAATACCTGGTGCGCCTGCCCGATCTCGAGGATCGCATCTTCATCCTGTGCGACCCGATGGTCGCGACCGGCTATTCGGCCGTGCACGCGGTCGACGTGCTCAAGCGCCGCAACGTGCCGGCCGCGAACATCATGTTCGTCGCGCTGGTCGCCGCGCCCGAGGGCGTGCAGGTGTTCCAGGACGCGCACCCGGACGTGAAGCTGTTCGTCGCGTCGCTCGACTCGCACCTGAACGAGCATGCGTACATCGTGCCGGGCCTGGGCGACGCGGGCGACCGCCTGTTCGGCACCAAGAACTGACATACGACGACGCCGGGCCG
The DNA here is from genome assembly GCF_003853805.1 of Burkholderia sp. Bp8994. Classification (NCBI taxonomy): domain Bacteria; kingdom Pseudomonadati; phylum Pseudomonadota; class Betaproteobacteria; order Burkholderiales; family Burkholderiaceae; genus Burkholderia; species Burkholderia sp. Bp8994. The sequence goes on along the minus strand of NZ_QTQH01000024.1, from coordinate 31,613 downwards.
CGCGGCCCGGCACGCCGCAACGGCCCGCCCGGCCGTTCGGCCATGCGCGGCGGCCCCGAAGCGACGGTCGCCGCGTGATAAAATCACGTTCCACTCGACACGCGCGGCCCCGCGGCTTCATGCCCGCCCAGACGGCCGCCGATTCAACGACACATTGGCACAATCGCCCGCGCAGCGCGCCCGGGCACGGAGAAAGGTATGGCTGGTCATTCGAAATGGGCCAACATCAAGCATAAGAAGGCAGCAGCCGACGCGAAGCGCGGCAAGATCTGGACCCGACTGATCAAGGAAATCCAGGTCGCGGCCCGCCTCGGCGGCGGCGACGCGAGTTCGAACCCGCGCCTGCGTCTCGCGGTCGACAAGGCGGCCGACGCGAACATGCCGAAGGACAACGTCAAGCGCGCGATCGACCGCGGCGTCGGCGGCGCGGACGGCGCGAACTACGAAGAAATCCGTTATGAAGGCTACGGCATCAGCGGCGCGGCGATCATCGTCGACACGCTGACCGACAACCGCACCCGCACGGTCGCGGAAGTCCGTCACGCATTCTCGAAGTTCGGCGGCAACATGGGCACCGACGGTTCGGTCGCGTTCATGTTCGATCACGTCGGCCAGTTCCTGTTCGCGCCCGGCACGTCGGAAGACGCGCTGATGGAAGCGGCGCTCGAAGCCGGCGCGGACGACGTCAGCACGAACGACGACGGCTCGATCGAAGTGCTGTGCGACTGGCAGGCGTTCTCGGCAGTGAAGGACGCGCTCGAAGCCGCGGGCTTCAAGGCCGAACTCGCCGAAGTGACGATGAAGCCGCAGAACGAAGTCGAATTTACCGGCGACGATGCGGCGAAGATGCAGAAGCTCCTGGACGCGCTCGAGAACCTCGACGACGTGCAGGAGGTGTATACGAACGCCGTCATCGTCGAGGAATGAGATGCCGGCCGCCGTGCGCAGCGTTGCGACGGCGGCCCGACCGATTTCGCGGCCGGCGCGCCTGAGCGTGCCGGCCGCCCTGTTTTCTAGTCTGCGGGGAATCCCATGAAACTACTCGTCGTCGGTTCCGGCGGTCGCGAACATGCACTGGCGTGGAAGCTCGCGCAGTCGCCGCGCGTCCAGATGGTCTACGTCGCGCCCGGCAATGGCGGCACGGCGCAGGACGAGCGTCTGAAGAACGTCGACATCACGTCGCTCGACGCGCTGGCCGATTTCGCGGAAAGCGAAGGCGTCGCGTTCACGCTCGTCGGGCCGGAAGCGCCGCTCGCGGCCGGCATCGTCAACCTGTTCCGCGCGCGCGGCCTCAAGGTATTCGGCCCGACCCGCGAAGCCGCGCAACTCGAAAGCTCGAAGGATTTCGCGAAGGCGTTCATGAAGCGCCACGGCATCCCGACCGCCGACTACGAAACCTTCTCCGACGCGGCCGCCGCGCACGCGTACCTCGACGCGAAAGGCGCGCCGATCGTCGTGAAGGCCGACGGCCTCGCGGCCGGCAAGGGCGTCGTCGTCGCGATGACGCTGGAAGAAGCGCATGCCGCGGTCGACATGATGCTGTCGGGCAACAAGCTGGGCGACGCCGGCGCGCGCGTCGTGATCGAGGAATTCCTCGATGGCGAGGAAGCGAGCTTCATCGTGATGGTCGACGGCAAGCACGCGCTGGCGCTGGCTTCGAGCCAGGACCACAAACGCCTGCTCGACGAGGACCGCGGCCCGAACACGGGCGGCATGGGCGCCTACTCGCCCGCGCCGATCGTCACGCCGCAGATGCACGCACGCGTGATGCGCGAAATCATCATGCCGACGGTGCGCGGGATGGAGAAGGACGGCATCCGCTTCACGGGCTTCCTGTATGCGGGCCTGATGATCGACAAGGAAGGCAATCCGCGCACGCTGGAATTCAACTGCCGGATGGGCGACCCCGAGACGCAGCCGATCATGGCCCGCCTGAAGAGCGATTTCTCGAAGGTCGTCGAACAGGCGATCGCGGGCACGCTCGACACGGTCGAGCTCGACTGGGACCGCCGCACCGCGCTCGGCGTCGTGCTGGCCGCGCACGGCTATCCGGACGCGCCGCGCAAGGGCGACCGCATCAACGGGATCCCGGCCGAGACCGAGCAGGCCGTGACGTTCCATGCGGGCACGACGCTCGACGGCGACAAGCTGACGACGTCCGGCGGCCGTGTGCTGTGCGTGGTCGGCCTCGCCGATTCGGTGCGCGAAGCGCAGCAGCATGCGTACGACACGATCAACCAGATCAATTTCGAAGGCATGCAGTACCGCCGCGACATCGGCTTCCGCGCGCTGAATCGCAAGAGCACGTAACACCCTGACCGCCGCTTTGCCGTCGCAAACGGCGGCCTCCTCTGCCGGGGTTCGATAGAATGCCCGGCAGATGCCTTTTTTACGGCCCCCGCTTCGCGCGGGGGCAGCCAGTCCAGACATGACCGATTCGACCTACGACGTGGCGCGCGTGCGCACGTATCTCCAGGGCCTGCAGACACGCATCGCCGACGCGCTCGGCGCGCTCGACGGCACGCCGCTCGCGACCGACGCGTGGCAGCGCGGGCCCGAGGAACGCCTGCGCGGCGGCGGCTGCACGCGGATTCTCGAAGGCGGCCGCGTGTTCGAGCGCGCGGGGATCGGTTTTTCCGACGTCGCCGGCGATGCGCTGCCGCCGTCGGCGAGCGCCGCGCGCCCGCAGCTGGCCGGCCGCGGCTTCGAGGCGCTCGGCGTGTCGCTCGTGCTGCATCCGCGCAACCCGTACTGCCCGACCGTGCACATGAACGTGCGGATGCTGATCGCGACGAAGCCCGGCGAGGCGCCGATCTTCTGGTTCGGCGGCGGCATGGATCTGACACCGGTTTATCCGTTCGAGGACGACGCGCGGCATTTCCACCAGACCTGCAAGGACGCGCTCGATCCGTTCGGCGCCGAGCTCTACCCGCGCTTCAAGACGTGGTGCGACGAGTATTTCTTCCTGAAGCACCGCAACGAGACGCGCGGCATCGGCGGGATCTTCTTCGACGATTTCTCCGAGCCCGGATTCGAACGCTCGTTTGAGATGATGCAAAGCGTCGGCGACGCGTTCCTGAACGCGTACCTGCCGATCGTCGAATGCCGTGTCGCGCTGCCGTACGGCGAGCGCGAACGCGACTTCCAGGCTTACCGGCGCGGCCGCTACGTCGAATTCAACCTCGTGTTCGACCGCGGCACGCTGTTCGGGCTGCAAAGCGGCGGCCGGACCGAGTCGATCCTGATGTCGATGCCGCCGGTCGCGCACTGGCGTTACGACTGGCAGCCCGAGCCGGGCTCGCCGGAAGCGCGCCTGAGCGAGTTCCTCGTGCCGCGCGACTGGGTCTGAGCCCGCCGCGCCCCGCCGCCTCAAGAACAGGACACGTTTTTCTGGACACCACCACCCGCCCCGCCCCGCAGCCGCTGTCACGTCGTATCGGCCTGCTGGGCGGCACGTTCGACCCGATCCACGACGGCCACCTCGCGCTCGCGCGCCGGTTCGCCGACGTGCTCGGCCTGACCGAACTCGCGCTGCTGCCCGCCGGGCAGCCGTACCAGAAGCGCGACGTGTCGGCCGCCGAACATCGGCTCGCGATGACCCGCGCCGCTGCCGGCTCGCTGTCGCTGCCCGGCGTGACGGTCACCGTCGCGACCGACGAGATCGAGCACGCGGGGCCGACCTATACGGTCGAGACGCTCGCACGCTGGCGCGAGCGGATCGGCCCCGATGCGTCGCTGGCGCTGCTGATCGGCGCCGACCAGCTGGTGCGGCTCGACACGTGGCGCGACTGGCGCAAGCTGTTCGACTACGCGCACGTGTGCGCGTCGACGCGCCCGGGCTTCGACCTCGGCGCGGCGCCGCCGGACGTCGCGCAGGAAATCGCGCGGCGGCAGGCCGGTGCCGACGTGCTGAAAGCGACGCCGGCCGGCCACCTGCTGATCGACACGACGCTGGCGTTCGATATCGCCGCAACCGACATCCGCGCACACCTGCGCGAATGCATCGCGCGTCACGCGCAAATGCCCGATGCGTCGGCCGAGCATGTGCCGGCCGCCGTCTGGGCCTATATTCTTCAACATCGTCTCTACCATTCCTGATTCCATGGATATCCGCAAACTGCAGCGCGTGATCGTCGACGCTCTCGAAGACATCAAGGCGCAAGACATCAAGGTGTTCAACACCAGCCACCTGACCGAACTGTTCGACCGCGTGATCGTCGCGTCGGGCACGTCGAACCGCCAGACCAAGGCGCTCGCGTCGAGCGTGCGCGACAAGGTCAAGGAAGCCGGCGGCGACATCGTCAGCTCCGAGGGCGAAGACACCGGCGAATGGGTGCTGGTCGACTGCGGCGACGCGATCGTGCACATCCTGCAACCGGCGCTGCGCCAGTACTACAACCTCGAGGAAATCTGGGGCGACAAGCCCGTGCGGATGAAGCTCGGCGGCGGCAAGGGTCCGAACGGTCTCGCTACCGCCAGCGAAGAAGAGGACGACGAGGAAGAAGCGCCCGCACGCCCGGCGCGCAAGACGGCTGCCCGCCGCCGCTGAGCCGCAGCGAGTCGTCCCGATGAAGCTTTTCATCCTCGCGGTCGGCCACAAGATGCCCGGCTGGATCGCGTCCGGCTTCGACGAATACACGAAGCGGATGCCGCCCGAGCTGCGCATCGAACTGCGCGAGATCAAGCCCGAACTGCGTTCGGGCGGCCGCAGCGCGGAAAGCGTGATGGCGGCCGAGCGGCAGAAGATCGAGGCCGCGCTGCCGAAGGGCGCGCGCATCGTCGCGCTCGACGAGCGCGGCCGCGACTGGACCACCATGCAGCTCGCGCAGGCGCTGCCCGGCTGGCAGCAGGACGGCCGTGACGTCGCGTTCGTGATCGGCGGTGCCGACGGGCTCGATCCGGAACTCAAGGCGCGCGCCGACCTGCTGCTGCGCATCTCGAGCATGACGCTGCCGCACGGGATGGTGCGCGTGCTGCTCGCCGAACAGCTTTACCGCGCGTGGAGCATCACGCAGAATCACCCCTACCATCGCGCATGACGTGCCGTCCTCGGGACGCGCGCCGCGCGCGCTCAACGAGATAACGACACCATGCCGTCCAGCACGCCCCCTGCCCTTTTCCCGACCCTTTACCTCGCTTCGCAAAGCCCGCGCCGCCAGGAGCTGCTGCAGCAGATCGGCGTGCGCTTCGAATTGCTGCTGCCGCGCCCCGACGAGGACGCGGAGGCGCTCGAAGCCGAGCTGCCCGGCGAAGCCGCCGATGCGTACGTGCAGCGCGTGACCGTCGCGAAGGCGGAGGCCGCGCGGGCGCGTCTCGTCGCCAGCGGCAAGCCAGCCGCGCCGGTGCTGGTTGCGGACACCACGGTGACCATCGACGGCGCGATCCTCGGCAAGCCGGCCGATGCCGACGACGCGCTCGCGATGCTGACACGCCTCGCAGGCCGCGAACACGAGGTGCTGACCGCCGTCGCGGTGGTCGGCGCCGACGGCGAACTGCTGCCGCCCGCGCTGTCGCGCTCGTCGGTGCGCTTTTCGGCCGCGCCGCGCGACGCCTTCGAGCGCTACGTCGACACCCGCGAACCGTTCGGCAAGGCGGGCGCCTACGCGATCCAGGGACGCGCGGCCGAATTCATCGAGCGAATCGACGGTTCCCATTCGGGTATCATGGGTCTGCCCCTTTTTGAGACTGCCGCGTTGCTGCGCACCGCGCGCGTCGCCTTCTGAATCGCACCATGAACGAAGAAATCCTGATCAACCTCACGCCGCAGGAAACGCGGGTCGCACTCGTCCAGCAAGGCGCGGTGCAGGAGCTTCACGTCGAGCGCACGCTGTCGCGCGGGCGGGTCGGCAACATCTACCTCGGCAAGGTCGTGCGCGTGCTGCCCGGCATGCAGTCGGCGTTCATCGACATCGGTCTCGAGCGCGCGGCGTTCCTGCACGTCGCCGACATCTGGCATCCGCGCCTCGCGGGCGAGCCGCAGTCGGGCGCGCCGCACCAGCCGATCGAGAAGACCGTGTTCGAAGGCCAGACGCTGATGGTCCAGGTGATCAAGGATCCGATCGGCACGAAGGGCGCCCGACTGTCGACGCAGGTCAGCATCGCGGGCCGCACGCTCGTCTACCTGCCGCAGGAGCCGCACATCGGCATCTCGCAGAAGATCGAGAGCGAGGCCGAGCGCGAGGCCGTGCGTGCGCGGCTGACCGCCGTGATCCCGTCGGACGAGAAAGGCGGCTACATCGTGCGCACGATCGCCGAGGACGCGACCTCCGACGAACTGGCCGGCGACGTCGCCTACCTGCGCAAGACCTGGACGACCATCGTGGCCCAGGCGCAGCGGCTGCCGGCGACGAGCCTGCTGTACCAGGATCTCGATCTCGCGCAGCGCGTGCTGCGCGATTTCGCGAACGACGACACGACGCGCATCCAGGTCGATTCGCGCGAGACGTACCAGCGCCTCGCGGAATTCGCGAACGAATTCACGCCGGCGGTGAGCCCGAAGCTGCATCACTACACCGGCGAGCGGCCGCTGTTCGACCTGTACAACATCGAGACGGAGATCCAGCGCGCGCTGTCGCGCCGCGTCGACCTGAAGTCGGGCGGCTACCTGATGATCGACCAGACCGAGGCGATGACGACGATCGACGTGAACACCGGCGGCTACGTCGGCGCGCGCAACTTCGACGACACGATCTTCAAGACCAACCTCGAGGCCGCGCATACGATCGCGCGGCAGCTGCGGCTGCGCAACCTCGGCGGGATCATCATCATCGACTTCATCGACATGGAGAACGCCGAGCATCGCGACGCGGTGCTGTCCGAGTTGAAGAAGGCGCTGTCGCGCGACCGCACGCGCGTGACGGTCAACGGCTTCTCGCAGCTCGGGCTCGTCGAGATGACGCGCAAGCGCACGCGCGAATCGCTCGCGCACGTGCTATGCGAGCCGTGCCCGACCTGCCAGGGCAAGGGCCAGGTGAAGACGTCGCGCACGGTGTGCTACGACATCCTGCGCGAGATCCTGCGCGAGTCGCGCCAGTTCAATCCGCGCGAATTCCGCGTGATCGCCGCGCAACAGGTGATCGACCTGTTCCTCGACGAGGAGTCGCAGCATCTCGCGATGCTGATCGACTTCATCGGCAAGCCGGTGTCGCTGCAGGTCGAGTCGAACCTGAGCCAGGAACAGTACGATATCGTGCTGATGTAAGGTCATGCGCGGCGATCTCCGAATCGGGAGATCGCCCCCACCCTTGCCGCGGGCATCGAGCACAAATATCAGTTGGCACGCCGAGCTTCGAGGGCTCGGGCAACGTAAGCGCCCGCTGGCGAGCGAAGCACGGCCGCTTGATTTCAACTTTGGTCACTGAGCATTTGACGCACCGCAGCAGTGTCACTATAATTCGCGCCGCGGGGTGGAGCAGTCTGGCAGCTCGTCGGGCTCATAACCCGAAGGTCATAGGTTCAAATCCTATCCCCGCAACCAAACATCGAAGCCCGCTTTGCGACAGCAAGCGGGCTTTTTGCATTTCGCCGATTCGCTGGTTCGTATCGCTCGACTCGAAGCCGCCGGCCCTGGCAAAGCCGAAGACGCTCGCCATCCCTGTATCATTCGGTCACGCGTGCAATCAGCCGCCGGCCGAGCCGCACCGCGAAAGCCAAGTCGATCGATTGTTCAACGATGGTTTTCTGATCGGCCGCGCGACAGCACGATATCGCGACGACGCAACGCTCGCCCCTTTCGCGACCGGCCGGACCGCGCGGCACGTCGGGACAGTGCCCGCAGCGGCCGCCGCGCTATCCTTTCCCACCTCACATTCACTCACCACACACCATGAGCCAACGCCACAACCGCCGCCAGCGCAAGAAACTCCACATCGCCGAGTTCCAGGAACTCGCGTTCAACGCGGCCGCGCAATACCGCAACGAGCTGTCCGACCTCGAACGTGGCCAGCTGATCGATGCATTCATCGATTTCGTCGAAGCGAACGGGCTGCTGACCGTCGCCTCCGCTGACGAAGGGATCGGCGCCTACGTGATCTCCGGCGCGCCGCGCGGCACGACCACCGACGCCGACCGCGAGAACGTGCGGGCGTGGCTGGCCGCACGTCCGGAGCTGACCGACGTCCGGGTCAGCGAATTCACCGACGCGTGGTATCCGGACGCCTGACGCTCCGTTTTCTCCCTGCTTCATGCAGCGCCCGCGCCTGCCCGCCACGACGGCGGCGGGCCGGGGCGGCACCCGTGTGAGCCGCCCCTCATCCGCCGGCCTTCCCCGTCGCCCGACTGCGACGCGACGGCCGCCGATCCCTACCTTTCCCCGACAGTCCGCCTCCAGCAAGCCATCGAAATCGGCCCTGAAAGGAAGACACGTTAAACTCTCACCTCGCGTGGTGCGCCGCCCGCACCCGCCATCCATCGCCAGCCGCGCGCCTCCGGGCCCGGCCCCCGACCCATGGAGTGAGTGTCAATGAGCGGCGGATTTCCGTTTCCCGCATCCCGCATGTCGTTCCCGTCCTCGACGGTCTTCCTCGTTCTCGCCGCCGCGCTGCTGTCCGGCTGCGGGCTGCTGCCGACGCAGAATCCGCCCGCGCCGATCAGCGAAGCGCTCGTCGAGCCCGTCGAGGAAACCGCCGGCGAACCGCTGACGATGCCGCCCGTGCCGGCGCCGACGCAGCCGGAAGCGCCGGAAGCACCGAAGAAACCGCACCGCGAAGTGACGCGGCCGAAACCCGTGCAGCGCCCCGAAACACCGACGCCTCCGCCACCACCGCCCGCCCCGATCGTCGCGACGCGCCCGCTCGACCGCACGCAGATCCATGCGCTGCTCGACAGCGAGGTCGCGCGCCGCAACGGCAAGGTGATCGGCCGCGCGGTCGACATGGTGGCCGACGCGAGCGGCAAGCCGCGCGAGATGATCGTCAACCTGCAGGGCTTCATGGGTGTCGGCGACCGCAAGGTCATCTTCCCGTGGAACGTGTTCCGCTTCACGCCGGGCGGCAAACAGGAGCCGATCGTGCTCGACGTGCCGTCGGGCGACCTGCCTCCGGCCGCGCGGCCGAAGGCCGTGCCGCTGTCGGGTTCGGCCGCGGCGTCGCCCGCGACGCGACTGCCGATGCTCGACAGCGATGTCGAGCGCCCGAACGGCACGAAGATCGGCCGCATCGTCGACGTGCTGATCGACCGCGCCGCGCAGCCGCAGGCGGTCGTGCTCGACCTCGGCGGGCTCGTCAACACCGACCGCCGCTCGATCGCCGCGAGCTGGGGCGCGCTGCGCTTCGTCACGCGCGACAAGGCGCTGCATCCGCAGCTCGACCTGAACGATGCGCAGATCAAGGCGTCGCCGCCCTACGCGGCCGACAAGCCGATCATCGCGGTCTTCCCGCCCGTTGCCCCGGCACCGGTGCCGGCTTCGTCTGCGAGTGCCACCCGATGACGATCAAGCATTCCGTCAGCGTGCGCAGTCTGCGGTCCCTCGACTGGCTCAACTTTTTCGTTGCAAACGTTCAAACCGGGTTCGGTCCGTTCATCGCGTCCTACCTCGCGTCGCACAAGTGGACGCAGGGCGAGATCGGCATGGTGCTGTCGATCGGCACGATCAGCGCGATGGTCAGCCAGGTGCCGGGCGGCGCGGCCGTCGATGCGCTGAAGAACAAGAAAGGCGCGGCCGCGTGGGCGATCGCGGCCATCATCCTGTCCGCGGTGCTGCTCGCGTCGAGCCCGACGATCGTGCCGGTGATCGCGGCCGAGGTGTTCCACGGCTTCGCGAGCTGCATGCTCGTGCCGGCGATGGCCGCGATCTCGTTCTCGCTGGTCGGCCGTGCCGATCTCGGCGACCGGCTCGGCCGCAACGCACGCTGGGCGTCGATCGGCAGCGCGGTCGCGGCGGGCCTGATGGGGCTCACCGGCGAGTATTTCTCCGCGCGCGCGGTGTTCTGGCTGACCGCCGTGCTGGCGTTGCCCGCGCTGTTCGCGCTCGCGATGATCCAGCCGACCCACGAAGTGATCCCGCAATCGTCGAAACCCGACGATCACGACGAAGGCGAGCACCGCGAGACACTGCTCGAACTGCTGCGCGATCGCCGGATGCTGATCTTCGCGGCGTGCGTCGTGCTGTTCCACCTGTCGAACGCGGCGATGCTCAACCTCGCGGCCGGCGAAGTGACGGCCGGGATGGGCGAGAACGTGCAGCTCGTGATCGCCGCGTGCATCATCGTGCCGCAGGCGATCGTCGCGATGCTGTCGCCGTGGGTCGGCCGTTCCTCGCAACGCTGGGGACGCCGGCCGATCCTGCTGCTCGGCTTCTCCGCGCTGCCGGTGCGCGCGCTGCTGTTCGCCGGCGTGAGCAGCCCGTACCTGCTCGTGCCGGTGCAGATGCTCGACGGCATCAGCGCGGCCGTGTTCGGCGTGATGCTGCCGCTGATCGCGGCCGACGTCGCGGGCGGCAAGGGCCGCTACAACCTGTGCATCGGGCTGTTCGGGCTCGCGGCCGGGATCGGCGCGACGCTCAGCACGGCCGTGGCCGGCTATGTCGCCGATCACTTCGGCAATGCGATCAGCTTCTTCGGGCTCGCCGCTGCTGGCGCGCTCGCGGTCCTGCTCGTCTGGCTCGCGATGCCCGAAACGCGCGTCGAGAACGGCGACGCACCCGAGGGCACGCCGGCCGCCGCCTCGTCCGAACAGGCGCACTGACACACGCACCGCCGCCCCGCTTCTTGGCCGACACGATGGATACGATCAGGACCCTCAACGAAGCCCGCCAACAGATCCAGCAGTCGATCTTCGATCTGTTCAAGGGGCTGACTTTCGGCGAACGCCTCACGCAAGGCGCGCTGATGGCGCTGCAGGCCGTGTGCGGCGCGTGCCTCGCATACGCGATCGGCCGCGCGTTGCACACCGAGCAGGCCGTGTGGGCGGCGATCACCGCGATCGCCGTCACGCAGCACAACTATTCGGACACGATGTCGCTGTCGCGCGACCAGTTCATCGGCGCGATGATCGGCGGCGTGGTCGGCTTCGCGGGGGCCGCGCTCGGCGGCGATCGCCTCGTCGCCTATGCGATCGCGGTCGCGATCACGATCGTCGGCTGCTGGTGCCTGAACGTCGGCAGCGCGGCGCGTCTCGGCGGCGTCACCGCGACGATCGTGCTGCTGTTTCCGGGTAACGGCCCGCTGTGGGACATTCCGCTGATGCGGCTCGGGGAAGTCGCGCTCGGCACCGTTTGCGCGCTGGCGGTGTGCTGGGCAATGTCGCGGATCGAGCGACGCTGGTTCCGCCGGGCGGCGAAGTCGGACCAGGACAAGTGACGCGGTTGCCGGGACGCACGCCCCGGCAACCGGATGAAGCGATGAGCGGCGGCAGGTGTGGCCGGTGTTACGGACCGACCCGCAGCACGATGCCCGAGCCGATCTGCACGAGCAGATAGTCGCCGCCGACGCCGACCCAGTGATAGCCGCGCGGCGGCGGGCTCAGCCGATAGCCGCGCCAGTCGTCGACCACGTACTGGCGATCGCGGAATTCGTCCGGGAGCCGGTCGCCCTTGTGCCAGTCGCGGCGCGGCTGGTCGGCCCAGCGCGGCGGTACGTCGTCGTCGCGATGCATCGCCTGGCCGGGCGGCATGTGCTTCGGGCCGTGGCCGCGGTGCATGCCGTGATTGCCGTGGTCACCGTGGTTGTCGTCGTTGCCGTGCCCCTGCGCCATCGCGACCGGCGCGGCGAAACTCGCCGCAACCAGCGCGGCCAGCATCATCCCGTGCATCTTCCTCATCGTCCTTCCCTCCGTGTTGTCACGTCGAACCGGAAACAACTGGACTTGCCCGATCAAGACTAGCACACGGGTGCGACCCGACTTTGTGTCACGCCGCCTGCTGCTGGTACTGGATCCGGTGCAGGTGCGCGTACAGCCCGCCGTGGCGCAGAAGTTCTTCGTGGCTGCCCTCTTCGACGATCTTGCCGGCTTCGAGCACGAGGATCCGGTCCGCGCGCTCGATCGTCGACAGCCGGTGCGCGATCACGAGCGTCGTGCGCCCTTCCATCAACCGCTCGAGCGCGGCCTGCACGTGACGCTCGGATTCCGAATCGAGCGCGGAAGTCGCCTCGTCGAGGATCAGGATCGGCGCGTCCTTGTAGATCGCGCGCGCGATCGCGAGCCGCTGCCGCTGACCGCCCGACAGTCGCATCCCGTTGCCGCCGACCAGCGTGTCGAGCCCGTCGGGCATCGCGGCGACCGCGTCGGCGAGGTTCGCGGCCTCGAGCGCCGCCTGCACGCGTGCGCGGTCGGGCGTCTGCCCGTACGCGACGTTCGCGGCGATCGTGTCGTTGAACAGCACGACGTCCTGGCTGACCATCGCCATCTGGCCGCGCAGCGCGTGGATGTCGTAGTCGGCCACCGGCACGCCGTCGACCAGGATCGCGCCGCCAGTCGGATCGAAGAAGCGCGGCAGCAGGTTCACGAGGGTCGTCTTGCCGCTGCCGGACGGCCCCGCGAGCGCGATCATCTCGCCCGGCGCGACCTTGAACGAAATGCGGTCGAGCGTCGGCCGCTCGGAGGCGCCGTAGTCGAACGACACGTCGCGGAATTCGATCTCGCCGCGCGCGTGCGCGAGCGCCCGGCCGCCGCCCTGCGGCTCGGCGGGCTCGTCGATCAGCCCGAAGATCAGCTCGGCGGCCGTCATCCCGCGCTGCAGCGGCTGGTTGACATCGATCAGGTGCTTGAGCGGCGAAATCACCAGCAGCATCGACGTGACGAACGCGACGAAACCGCCGACCGTCGTCTGGTCGTTGGTCGACTGCACGACCGCGATCGTGATCACGACCGCGAGCGCGATCGACGCGAGGAACTGCGTCAGCGGCTGCGCGAGCCCGCCCGAGATCGTCATGCGCATCGCGTAGCCGCGCAGGCGCTTGCTCATCGTCGTGAAGCGGTCCATCTCGTACGCTTCGCCGTTGTGCACCTTGACGACCTTGTAGCCGCCGACCGTCTCCTCGACGATGTACGACAGCTCGTTGGTCAGCGTCTGGTGCTCGCGGTTCAGGCGGCGCAGGCGGCGGTTGATCTTGCTGACGAGCCAGCCGATGCCCGGCAGGATCACCGCGACGATCAGCGTGAGCCGCCAGTTCAGGTAGAACAGGTAGCCGAGCAGGAACACCACGGTCAGCGAGTCGCGCACGAGCGTGACCATCACGCCGGTCAGCACCGACAGGATCTGGTTGACCTCGAACACGATCGCGTTGATCACCGTGCTCGCGGTCTCGCGCTGGAAGAACGACGCGCCGGTGTGGAGCATCCGCTGGAACATCTCGAGCCGCAGTTGCAGCAGGATGCGGTTCGATACGTAGTTGAGCAGGTAATTCGACGTGTACTGCGACACGCCGCGCACGAGCGCGAGGCCGATCACCGCGATCGGCACGTACCATTTCGCGCTGTCGCTGCCGTGCGAGCCGAAGCCGTGGTCGAGCAGCGGCTTGAGCAGCGCCGGGATCCCGGCTTCCGTGGCCGCGACGACGCCCATCGTCATCACGGCGAGCAGCACGATGCCGATGAGCGGCCGGATGTACGGCCACAGGCGCTTGAGGACCGTGAGCGGCGAGGTACCGGTGCCGTCCATCGGTTTGCGAAGAGTGTTCTGGGTTTCCAAGGCAATCCTTCTTGAGCCGCGACGCGGCGCCCGGGGCGTGACTGCCCGGAATTCGCCCCGTCCGGCGGGTGCCGAAAAAGGCCCAACATTATAGCTGGACCGCCCCCGCCGGCATGGCCGTCGCCGAAGCGGCCTCCTGCCTGCGCGCGGGTATACTGCCGCTCACCGTTTTCTCCGCCTTTTCGACGATTTCATGGCAGAACCCACCCTCGGCGTCGCCCTCATCGCCCTCAACGCGGCCGCGCGGCTCGCGCAGTGCCTCGACGCGCTGACCTTCGCCGACGACGTCGTCGTGATCGACGGCGGCAGCACCGACGATACGGTCGAGATCGCCCGCGCGCACGGCGCGCGCGTGATCGTCGAGCGCGACTGGCCGGGCTTCGGCCCGCAGAAGAACCGCGCGCTCGACGCGCTCGACACCGACTGGATCCTGTCGCTCGACACCGACGAGGTAGTCAGCCCGGAACTCGCGCAGTCGATCCGCGCGGCCATCCGCACGCCGGCCGCGCAGGTCTACGCGCTCGACCGGCTGTCGAGCTTCTGCGGCCAGTGGATCCGCCATAGCGGCTGGTATCCGGACTGGGTGCCGCGCCTGTTCCGGCGCGGCACCGCCCGCTTCTCCGACGACCTGGTGCACGAGCGGCTCGTCTTCGACACCCCTGCGCAGCGGCTGCCGGGCAAGCTGATGCACTATTCATACGAGGATTTCGAAACCGTCGTGCGCAAGCTCGATGCGTATTCGACGGCCGGCGCGCGCCAGCGCCGCGCGGCCGGCCAGCGCGGCGGCTTCGGCAAGGCGCTCGCGCGCGGCGCATGGGCGTTCGTGCGGACCTACGTGCTGCGGCGCGGGTTTCTCGACGGCCGCGCGGGCTTCATGATCGCCGTGTTCAACGCGGAAACCGTCTACTACCGGTTCCTGAAGCTCGGCCACGAAGCGGCCCGCTGACCGCGCCCGCCCTGCCGCCACCCTGACGCCGCCGGCATGCGGCCGGCCCGGCGTTACAATGCCGGGCTGCCCGCGCGCCATGCGCGCCCGAGCACACGGCGCAGCGCTGCGCGCCGCCGATACGACGACCACCGAATCCGACCGCCATGTTCTCCATCATCATCCCGACCTGGAACAACCTGCCGTACCTCAAGCTCGTCGTCGACAGCCTGCGCCGTCATTCGGCGTACGACCACCAGATCATCGTGCACGTGAACGACGGCGCGGACGGCACGCTCGACTGGGTGCGCAGCGAAGGCATCGAGCACACCGCGTCGCCGGCCAACATCGGCATCTGCCACGCGGTGAACCTGGCCGCCGCCCGCGCGACGCGCGACTACGTCGTCTACATGAACGACGACATGTACTGCTGCCCGGGCTGGGACGCGGCGCTCGTGCGGCGCATCGAGCAGATGCCGACCGACCTGTTCATGCTGTCCGGCACGATGGTCGAGCCGGTCGACACGCGCAACCCGTGCGTCGTCGTCAGCAACTTCGGCCGCGACGCCGAACAGTTCGACGCGGCCGGCCTCGTCGCGGCCACGCCGCGGCTCGCGCGCGCGGACTGGCTCGGCTCGACCTGGCCGCCGACGCTCGTGCACCGCGACTGGTGGAACCGCATCGGCGGCTACAGCAGCGAGCTGTCGCCGGGGATGAGCAGCGACAACGACTTCTCGATGAAATTCTGGGACGCCGGCTGCCGGATCTTCCTCGGCGTGGGCGACAGCCTCGTCTATCACTTCCAGCAGAAGAGCACCGGCAAGATCGTCAAGAACGACGGCCGCCGCCAGTTCCTCAACAAATGGGGCATGACGCAGGCCACGTTCGACCGCTATTACCTGCATCGCGGCGAGCCGGCCGGCGCGCGTGTCGCGCTCGACACGCCGGCCGTCGAAGGGCGCCTCAAGCGTGCGCTGCTGCGCTCGCGGATCAAGCGCGCGTTCAGCTGACCCGACCCCGGAAACGGCACGGAAACGCCCGCGGCTTCGCGTATACTGCGCGCTTCGTCCCGCGCGGTGCCGCCGGGACGCGCGGCGCGCAGCACGGTGCCCGCATGCCGCATTCGTCCATTCGACAGGTTCCGATGCTTTCGTTTTCCGCTCCCGCCTCGCGGCGCCTGACCGCCGCCCGCGCCTTCGCCGTCGTCGCGCTCTGCATGGTGCCCGTCTCGACCGCGCTGACCAACGTGTTCTGCGGGCTGTTCGCGGCCGCGCTCGTCATCTCCCCCGAATTCTGGCGCGACCTGCGCACGTTCGTCGCCGAACCGGCGTCGCTCGCGGCGCTCCTGATCCTCGCGGCACTGGCCGCGAGCGTCACCTATACGGTCGCGCCGCACCCGAAGGCGTGGAACTGGGTCGCCAAGTACGACAAGCTGTTGCTGCTGCCGTTTGCCGTGCTGGCCTTCCGCCATTCGAACTGGGCGCCGATCGTGCGGCGCGCCTGGTTCGGCACGCTGTGCGTGATCCTGCTGCTGTCGACCACCAACTATCTCGGGCTGACCGCGATCGGGCCCGCGCATTCGAGCGAGCTGCCGCTGTCGCGCGCCTGGGTGTTCAAGAACCACATCGCGGCCGGCATGTTCGGCGCGCTGCTGTTCTACCAGGCGGCCGACCTCGCGCTGTCGGCCCGCACCGCGCTGTCGCGTGCCGCGTATGCCGCCGTGGCCGCATGGTCGCTGATCAACGTGTTCGTGATGCTGCAGGGACGCACCGGGCAGGTCATCGCGCTGCTGCTGATCCTCGTCGTCGCGGTGCGCTTCGTGCTGCTGCTGCGCCGCCAGTCGGCGCTGCGCGCGGGGCTCGCCGCCGGGGCGCTGGTCCTGGCCGGCGTCGCGCTCGTCGTCGCCGCGTGCACGGTGCACAACGGCCGGCTCGTGAAGGTCGTGTCGGAAGTGCAGCAGTATCGGCAGACCGATGCGGTCACGTCGACCGGGCTGCGTCTCGAGTGGTACAAGAAGGGGCTCGAGCTGTATCGCCAGCGCCCGGTGATCGGCTACGGCGCCGGCGGCCTCGAGTTCGAGTTCGAGAAGCTCACGGCCGGCAAGACGGCTGCCGAAGGCCAGCTCACGTCGAATCCGCATAACGAATACCTGCTGATGGCCGTGCAGCTCGGCACGCTCGGCGTATTGCTGTTCGTGAACCTGATCGTGCAGATCGCGCGCGGCAGCCGCGCGCTCGACCCGCGCTCGCGGCATGTGCTGCTCGGGTGGCTCGCGATCTTCGCGATCGGCAGCCTTGCGAATTCGCTGCTGCTCGATTTCGCCGAAGGTCACCTGCTGGTGCTGCTTGCCGGGATCCTGCTCGGCTGCGGCACGCGCACGGAAGCGCTGCCGCGCGAAACGTCGGCGATCCGGCGCAGCGCGTAACGCATCATCCGCCGGGCCGGCGGGCAGCGCGCGTTGCCGCCTGCCGCCGGTTCGGCTTCTACGGCTACTACGGCTTCAGTGGCTTCAGTGGCGGCGCATGCGTGCCGCTTGTCGGAAGCACGGCCGCGCGGCGGCGCCGCGTCGCCACTCCCCGCTTTTCGACTCAGGAAACGTACCGCTTTCGCGCGTCAGGCCGGGCGCGCGCGGTGCAGTCGCGACGTGTCGACGACCGCGTCGGCGGCGCCCGGCGGATTCAGTCCGAGCATCTCGGCGGCCGCCGCCTTCACGCGCTGCGTGCCGAGATTGACGAGACAGTCGCTGTGGCTGTCGACATGGCGCTCGCAGCCTTCGTGCCGGCACGGCACGCAATCGCCCTCGCCCTGCAGCAGCCATACGTTGCCGTGCCGCGCGGAGCCGCGCAGCGCCCACGGGTTCTCGGTCGCCGGCCAGTGCTGCGGCCACGGCCCCCAGCGCACCGGATCGGACGGACCGAACAGCGCGATCGTGTCGGTGCCCGTCGCGGCCGCAACGTGCGTCGCGCCCGTATCGGGCCCGATGAACAGCCGCGCGCGCCGCACCAGCTCCGCGCTTTCGCCGAACGTGAGGCGGCCGACCAGGTTCAGCACGTCGCCGCCCGCCTCGGCCGCGACCTGCTCCGCGTACTCGCGCTCGCGATCGGCCGGGCCACCCGACAGCGCGATCGCAAACCCCTGCGCGCGCAGCCATTCGATCATCTCGACCCAGCCCTCGAGCCGCCATTGCTTGTAGCGGAACATCGGATACGGATGCAGCACGACGAGCGGCTTGCCGTCGCGGATCGCCGGCGATTCGGCGAGCCACGCGTCGAAACGCGCGCGCCGCGCGGGATCGTCGCCGATGCCCGGCGCGACCACCTCGGATACGGGCTCGATGCCGATCACCGGCGCGAGCGCGAGCGTGCTGACGACCGTATGCGCGGACTCGTGATGATTGATCGCGATGCCGTTCAGCATCATTCGAGTCAGCCACGTGACGCGGTTCGGATCGACGAGACCGACGCGCTTGCGGCCGGCGAACCAGCTGTAGAAGCGCGGCCGGTCGGAGCTCAGTGCCGCGCATGCGAGATCGTAGCGGCGCCACATCGACAGCGCATCGCGCAGCCGCTCGCGGAACCCCGCGCGCTGCGCGACGACGATCACGCGCCGCACGTCGGGGTTGTGCTCCAGCACGCCCTCGGTGCCGCGAAACACCAGCATGTCGATCTGCGCATCGGGCCAGCGCGCCTTCAGCGAACGCACGAGCGGCGTCGTCAGCAGCACGTCGCCGATACGGCGCGGGGCTGCGACGAGGATGGTTCGGGGCGGGCGGGCGGAAGAAAACAGGGCCACGGCGATCGTTCCGTCTAGCTGGCTGGACAAGGCTCGCAATGTACAGGATTTTGCGGCCGGTGGCGTGGCGTCGGGTGCGGGCGTCGGCGAAGTGCCGCGGTTGGCGGTTGGCGGTTGGCGGTTGGCGGTTGGCGGTTGGCGGTTGGCGGTTGGCGGTGGGCGGTGGGCGGTGGGCGGTGGGCGGTGGGCGGTGGGCGGTGGGTGGTGGCCGGTCGCCGGTCGCCGGCGGTTGGCAACACGGCAGGCAACGACGCACGGCGGGGCCTGCCGCCGCCGCGCCGCGTGGCCCCGTTTGCGCGTCCGATGGCGGTGCCGGCAATGCAGGCGCCGCCGGCCTTCCGGGGGCTACGAAACGATCGCGCCGACCGCGGGTGCCGCGGGTGCCGCGAGCGTCGCGGCCGGGAGCGGCATCGCACCCCCCATCGCGTCGTCGAGCTGTCCGGCCTGCGTCAACAGATGAAGCACCGCGCGCTCGAGCGCGTCGATGCCGATCGCGTCGACCGTCGCGCCGGCCCGCAGGATCATGTGCGGCACGCCGAGCGGATGCCAGCGCCGGTATTTCTCGGGGCGGTCCTCGAACAGCGCGGCGACCGGCACGCCGAGCGCCGACGCGAGATGCACGGGGGCGCTGTCGGCCGACACGATCGCGTCGAGCAGGCTCGCGGCGGCCACCAGTTCGACGACCGACGACGGCGCGACATGCCGGGCGTTGACGTCCCGCCACGCGTCGCGGTCGGCGTCGGCCTCGGCCGACACGGCGGAATCGCGGAACACGATCACGTCGGCGAACGGTGCGAGCCGTCGGCCGAGGTCGCGCCATCGATCGGCCGGCCAGCGCCGCTCGGCCGCCTTGTTCGACACGAACAGCCCGACGCGCGGTTTCGTGCGCGGCCCGAGCAGCCGATACCACGTGTCCTGCAGCGCACGGTCCGGGTGGACGGACAGCACGAGACCGTCGAGATCGGCGCGGCCGAGTTCGGGCACGAGCCGGAATCCCGACAGCGCTTCATGGCAAATCGGCCGCGACGCGACATGGTCGGGCTTGCGGTCGTCGAATTCGGAATCGGCATCGTGCCAGCGGCAATCCTTCACGCCGAGCTGCCGCGCGAACCGGATGCTGCTGCGATGCATGCCGCCGTTCGGCACGACCACGAGGTCGAACCGCAGGCGGCGCAGCCGGCGCACGAGCCGCAGCCGGTCGAAGAACGCGCGCATCCGTCCGGGGCGGTCGTTGCGCTCGCACTGACGGCTGTACACGTAGGTATGGACCGTGTGCACGTCCGGGTTGCCGGCCAGCGCGGCCGCGTTGTAGCGGTTCGCGACCACGTGCAGCTCCTTGCCCGACCAGCGCTGTTTCAGCGCGCCGAGAAAAGCGGTCGTGCACAGCATGTCGCCCAGAAAATCAATCCGGATCACGAGGATCCGCCCCGTCGGTTTCCCGTTGGCCATCGTTGTTGTGATGCTGTCGATTTTTTATCGTCGCGCACCAGCCGGCATCCTGGCGTTCTTTACCGTGCCGGCTTCGTCGCGTGGTCGCTCGCGGCACCGCGACGCATCGCGTGCCGCGCGGAACCGTCCCCGTCTGATTCGCGCGCGCGATGTCGCCGCCGGCCGGCGGACAGACCGCAACCGGCGCCGTATCGGCGTCGCGCGACGGATTGTATAGCGTCCGGATGACGGCCCCAAGCATCCGCCGACATGAAAACGGCCCGCCGCACCGCACGATGGCGATGCGACGGGCCGCGCAGGCAACGACCGTCCGGCGGGGACCGTCAGTAAGTGATTTCGACGATGCTGCCGTCGAACGTCGCGCGCAACTCCGCGAGCAGCGTGTCGCTCGGCTTCACGCGCCACGCGTCACCGAGACGCATTTCCCCTTGCGCGCGCGCGTTGCTGTAGTGAACCTGGACCGCGAGCCCGTTCGGCAGCGGCGCCTGCGGGCGACGCCCGCCGTCGCGCCCGCCGCCGCGCGGCGCGGGTACCTCGACCGCGGGCGCGGCCGAATCGTCCTTCGACACGTGCGGCTCGAGCACGCGGCGCAGCGCCGCCGCATCCGCATTGCCGTTCATCGTGAGCCGCACCGCCTGCGCGTAGCGGCTACGCGCGCGTTCGAGATCCATCACCGTGTCGGCCGTGAAGCGGATGCCGCCGGTGAACGCATCGTTGCGCGCCTGCCCCTGCACGATCAGCAGTTCGTCTTCCTTGAACAGCGCCTTGTTCGCCTCGAACTGCTCGTTGAAGATCGTGATCTCGCACTGGCCCGAGCCGTCGTCGAGCAGCGCGATCAGCATCTTGCCGCGCTGGGTCATCTGCGTGCGCAGCGATGCGATGATGCCCGCGACGAGCTTGTCGCGCCCTTCCTTCAGGTCGCCGACCTTCTGCCGCACGAACCGGCGCACTTCGTCGCGATACGCGTCGAACAGGTGGCCGGACAGGTAGAAGCCGAGTGCGCCCTTCTCTTCCTGCAGGCGGCGCTTGTCGTCCCACGCGGGTTCGTCGACGAGCGCATGCGCGTGCGGCGACTCGGCGCCCATGTCGAACAGCCCGGCCTGCATCGCGTTCGCTTCGGCCTGGTCGGCCGCTTCCATCGCGAGCGGCACCGACGCAATCAGCTGCGCGCGGTTCGCGTTCAGCGAATCGAACGCGCCGGCGCGGATCAGCGCCTCGACCGTGCGGCGGTTGACGACGCGCCGGTCGATCCGCTCGCAGAAGTCGAACAGGTCGGTGAACGGCTTTTCGTCGCGGGCGCGCAGGATCTCCTCGATCGCGTTCTGGCCGCTGCCCTTCACCGCGCCGAGACCGTAGCGGATCGTGCGCGAGCGCTTGCCGTCGGCTTCGGCGACCGGCTCGAATCGGTAATGCGATGCGTTGATGTCCGGCGGCAGCACGGCGAGGTTGTTCACGACGCAGTCGTCGTACAGGATCTTCACCTTGTCGGTGTCGTCCATCGCGAGCGTCATGTTGGCCGCCATGAATTCGGCCGGATGGTGCGCCTTCAGCCACGCGGTGTAATACGCGAGCAGCGCATAGGCGGCCGCGTGCGACTTGTTGAAGCCGTAGCCCGCGAACTTCTCCATCAAGTCGAAGATCTCGTCGGACTTCTCGCGCGTCAGGCCGTTCTTCGCCGCACCCTCGGCGAAGATCTCGCGGTGCTTGGCCATCTCCTCGGGCTTCTTCTTGCCCATCGCGCGACGCAACAGGTCGGCGCCGCCGAGCGAGTAGCCGCCGATGATCTGCGCCATCTGCATCACCTGCTCCTGATAGACCATGATGCCGTAGGTCTCTTTCAGGACGGGTTCGACGCGCGGATCCGGATAGTCGACCTTCTCGCGGCCGTGCTTCCGTGCGCAGAAGCTCGGGATCAGGTCCATCGGGCCCGGACGGTACAACGACACGAGCGCGATGATGTCCTCGAAGCGGTCGGGCTGCGCATCCTTCAGCATGCCCTGCATCCCGCGGCTTTCCAGCTGGAACACGGCGACCGTGTTGGCCTTCTTCAGGATCTGGAACGACGCCGGATCGTCGAGCGGCACCTGCGCGAGCGACCAGTCGGCCTTCGACGCATCGAGGCGGCGAATGTAGCGCTCGGCCCAGTCGAGGATCGTCAGCGTCGTGAGACCCAGAAAGTCGAACTTCACGAGGCCGACGGCTTCGACGTCGTCCTTGTCGTACTGGCTGACGACGCCGCCGTCGTCGCCCTGCGTGTACAGCGGGCAGAAATCGGTCAGCTTGCCGGGCGCGATCAGCACGCCGCCCGCGTGCATCCCGACGTTACGCGTCAGGCCCTCGACGCGCTGCGCGAGGTCGAGCAGCTGGTGCACTTCGTCCTCGTGGTCGTAGCGCTCCTGCAGCTGCGGCTCTTCCTTCATCGCGTCGGCGATGGTCACGTGCTTGCCCGGCTTGAACGGGATCAGCTTCGCGACGCCGTCGGTGAACATGTAGCCGAGATCGAGCACGCGGCCGATGTCGCGCACGGCCGCCTTCGCGGCCATCGTGCCGAAGGTGGCGATCTGCGACACGGCATCCGCGCCGTATTTTTCCTTCACGTACTGGATCACGCGATCGCGGCCGTGCTGGCAGAAGTCGATGTCGAAGTCGGGCATCGACACGCGTTCCGGATTCAGGAATCGCTCGAACAGCAGGTTGTAGCGCAGCGGGTCCAGATCGGTAATGCCGAGCGCGTACGCGACCAGCGAACCGGCACCCGAGCCGCGGCCCGGACCGACCGGCACGCCGTTGTTCTTCGCCCAGTTGATGAAGTCGGCCACGATCAGGAAGTAGCCCGGGAAGCCCATCTTCGTGATGGTCCCGCACTCGAATTCGAGCCGCTTGTAGTACGTGTCGCGCTGCGCGTCGCGCTCCGTCGCATCCGGATACAGCTGTTCGAGGCGCTTCTCGAGCCCCTCCTTCGACAGCTGGACGAGGTAGTCGTCGAGCGACATGCCGTCCGGCGTCGGGAACAGCGGCAGCTTCGGCTTGCCGAGTTCGAGCTTCAGGTTGCAGCGCTTCGCGATCTCGACCGTGTTCGCGACCGCCGACGGCAGGTCGGCGAACAGCGCGACCATCTCGTCCTGCGTGCGGAAGTACTGATCGGTCGTGAAGCGCTTCTGGCGCCGCGGATTCGCGAGCATGTCGCCTTCCGAGATGCACACGCGCGCTTCGTGCGCGGTGAAATCGTCGTCGGTCATGAACTGCGTCGGATGCGTCGCGACGACCGGCAGCTTCAGCGACGCGGCGAGCGTCGCGGCCTGCTGGATGTACGCCTCGGCGCCCGGCTGGCCGTAACGCTGCAGCTCGATGTAGAAGCCGCCCGGGAACACTTTCGCCCAGCGCTCGGCGTGCCGGCGCGCGGCCTCCTCGTTACCGGCCGCGAACGCGAGCCCGATATCGCCCTGCTGCGCGCCCGAAAGCGCGAGCAGCCCTTGCGACAGCTCGCCGTCGAGCCAGCTCGCGTCGAGCTCCGCGCGGCCGCGGTACTGGTTCGTGAGCCACGCCTTCGACAGCAGTTCGCACAGGTTCAGGTAGCCGGTCTTGTCCTTCACCAGCAGCAGCAGGCGCGACGGTTTGTCGCGATCGTCCGGATTGGTGATCCAGACGTCGCAGCCGGCGATCGGCTTGATGCCCTTGCCGCGGGCTTCCTGGTAGAAACGGACGAGGCCGAACGCGTTGCCGAGATCGGTGAGGGCGAGCGCGCCCTGGCCGTCTGCGGCCGCCGCCTTGACGATGTCGTCGAGACGCACGATGCCGTCGGCAATCGAGAATTCGGAGTGAACGCGAAGATGGACGAAGCGGGGATCTGACATGGGCGTTATTGTAGCCGCGTCGCCGCGCAGGCTGCCCAAAAAATCCCCGCGCCCGGCCGTTCGGCCGATGCGCGCGACGCCGGCCGAACGGCCGGGTGCCGGCAGACGTGCAGTTTGCGGGATAATACGGGTTTTCGAATCACCGCCCCGGCTTCGCACCCTTTTTTGCGGGGCCGCCGTGCGCCCGCCGCACGGCCGCGGCCGTTTTCCCGTCGGACCACCATGACCATCGTCAACCTCGCCGCCTACCACTTCGTGTCGCTCGACGCGACCGAGCAATGGCGCCCGCTCGTCACCGCCCGCTGCAACGAACTCGGCCTGCGCGGCACGATCCTGCTCGCGCCGGAAGGCATCAACCTGTTCATCGCCGGCCCGCGCGACGCGACCGACGCTTTCATCGACTACCTCCGCCACGATCCGCTGTTCGAAGGCAAGTTCGCGACGCTGCAGTTCAAGGAGAGCCTGTCCGACTCGCAGCCGTTCCGCCGGATGCTCGTGCGCCTGAAGCGCGAGATCATCACGATGAAGAAGCCCGCGATCAAGCCGGAGCTCGGCCGCGCTCCGTCGGTCGACGCGCACACGCTGAAGGCGTGGCTCGACCGCGGCCACGACGACGCCGGCCGCCCGGTCGTGATGCTCGACACGCGCAACGCGTTCGAAGTGGACGTCGG
Organism: Burkholderia sp. Bp8994; assembly: GCF_003853805.1. Taxonomy (NCBI): domain Bacteria; kingdom Pseudomonadati; phylum Pseudomonadota; class Betaproteobacteria; order Burkholderiales; family Burkholderiaceae; genus Burkholderia; species Burkholderia sp. Bp8994. The sequence goes on along the minus strand of NZ_QTQH01000024.1, from coordinate 7,295 downwards.
CACGTTCGACGACGCGCTCGACTACCGGATCGACAAGTTCAGCGAGTTCCCGGAAGTGATCGACGCGAACCGCGCCGATCTCGAGGGCAAGACGGTCGTGTCGTTCTGCACCGGCGGCATCCGCTGCGAGAAGGCGGCGATCCACATGAAGGAAATCGGCATCGAGAACGTGTACCAGCTCGAGGGCGGGATCCTGAAGTATTTCGAGGAAGTCGGCGGCGCGCACTATCACGGCGACTGCTTCGTGTTCGACTACCGCACCGCGCTGAACCCGCAACTGCAGCCGACCGAGAACGTCACGTGCTTCGCGTGCCGCGCGGTCGTCACGCCGGAAGCCCAGCAAGCGCCGAGCTACGTGCCCGGCAAGTCGTGCCCGGCCTGCGCGCAGGCAGCCAGCGCCGCGTAAGCGCCCGTCGCACCGCGTCCCGATGAACGGCTACCGCGGCCGCTTCGCGCCGTCGCCCACCGGCCCGCTGCATTTCGGCTCGCTGGTCGGCGCGCTCGCGAGCTGGCTCGACGCGCGCGCGCACGGTGGCGCATGGCTCGTGCGCATCGAGGACATCGACGGCCCACGCACGGTGCCCGGCGCCGCCGACGACATCCTCGCGACGCTCGCGCATTTCGGCATGACGCCCGACGAGCCGCCCGTGTGGCAAAGCACGCGCGAGGCCGACTATGCGGCCGCGCTCGAACGGCTCGTCGCCGCGGGGCTCGTCTATCCGTGCGGCTGCACGCGCAAGGAAATCGCCGATTCGCTGCGTGCCGCGCACGAGCGCCACACGACGCTCGCCTACCCGGGCACCTGCCGCACCGGCCTGCACGGCAAGCCCGCCCGCGCGTGGCGGCTGCGCGTGCCGGACGGCGACGCGGCGCTCGTCACGTTCGACGACCGCTGGCAGCACACGCAAGCGCAGAACCTCGCGACCGAGGTCGGCGATTTCGTGCTGAAGCGCGCCGACGGCCAATGGGCGTATCAGCTCGCGGTCGTGGTCGACGATGCCGACGCGGGCATCACGCACGTCGTGCGCGGCGCCGACCTGCTCGACTCGACCGCGCGCCAGATCTACCTGCAGCGCTGTCTCGGCGTGCCGACGCCGGCGTACCTGCACGTGCCCGTCGTCGTCGACGCGAACGGCGAAAAGCTCAGCAAGCAGACGGGCGCGATCGCGCTCGAGCGCGACGATCCGCTGCCGGCGCTGCGCGCCGCCGCCGCGCATCTCGGCCTGTGGGCCGACGGCGATCCGTCGATCGATACGCTCGATGCGTTCTACGCGGCCGCGACCGACGCGTGGGCGCGTCGCTTCGGGCCACGCGCCGGTTGAGGCGCTCGCGGGACACCCGTTCGTGTCGACCGTGTTCCTGCGTCCGTCAGCGGTGAGTCCGGTCGCATGCAAGCGTGATGGCAGCCTGAACGGAACGCCCGCCGGCGACACGGCATCGGAGTAGTCCCGCAGGCTGCCCCCGCCCCACGCGACAAGTCGCCGCCCATCCCGCCCGCTCCTTCACGAATCGTCTCGCCCAATGAAAAACGGGCACATGCTCATCGCATGCACCCGTTTCCGCGGCAGCGCTCGCGCGCCGCACCGACCGCCTGAACCGCCTGCTTACGCCGACGGCTTGCGCGGCATCCCGAAGCCGCCCAGCAGCGCGGCGACCTGACGCTTCGGCCCCTTCTTCTCGGGCTGCTGCGCGGACTTCGTATCTTCCGGCTGCTTCGCCGGCGCCGACGGTTCGTACGGCTTCAGGAAGAAGTCGTCGACCGGCGCCTCGTGACGACGGTGATGGCCGCGCTCGGACCCGCCCGAACGACGCCCCGACGCGCCGCGATGCTCGTCGCGATCGCGACGGCTGCCGCGATCACCGCGCTCACTACGGTCGCCCCCGCGCTCGCCGCCACGATCGTCGTGACGATGGCGCGCCGGCTTGTCGAGCGCGAGCGTCTGCACCTCGAGCGGACGCTTGATCAGTTTTTCGATATCGGCGAGCTGCTTGCGCTCGTTCGGGCTGCACAGCGACAGCGCATCGCCCGTCGCACCCGCGCGGCCCGTGCGGCCGATCCGGTGCACGTAGTCTTCCGCGTTGAACGGCAGGTCGAAGTTGATCACGGCCGGCAGTTCGGCGATGTCGAGGCCGCGCGCGGCCACGTCGGTCGCGACCAGCGCCTCGATCTCGCCGCGCTTGAACGCGTCGAGGGCCTGCATCCGCTCGATCTGCGTCTTGTCGCCGTGGATCGCCGACGCGACCACGCCGTCGCGCTCGAGGTTGCGGGCCAGCCGGCTCGCGCCGATCTTGCTGTTGCAGAACACGATCACCTGCTTGAGCCCGCGATCGCGCAGCAGCTGCACGACGGCGGCCTGCTTGTCGCCTTCGGCGACGTCGTAGACGATCTGCGTGACGTTCGCGTTGGTCGAGTTGCTGCGCGCGACCTCGATCGTCTGCGGGTTGCGCAGGTAGGTCGACGCGAGCTTCTTGATTTCCGGCGAGAAGGTGGCCGAGAACAGCAGCGTCTGGCGTTCCTTCGGCAGCAGGTTCAGGATGCGCTGCAGGTCCGGCAGGAAGCCCATGTCGAGCATCCGGTCGGCCTCGTCGAGCACGAGCATCTGCACCTGCCCGAGGTTCGCTGTCTTTTGCTGCACGTGGTCGAGCAGGCGGCCCGGCGTCGCGATCAGGATCTCGACGCCGCGGCGCAACTCGGCCATCTGCGGGTTCATGTCGACGCCGCCGAACACGACCGCGCTGCGCAACGGCGTGTGCTTGCCGTATGCATGCACGTTCGCGGCGACCTGATCGGCGAGTTCGCGGGTCGGCGTGAGGATCAGCGCGCGCACCGGGTGGCGCGCGGGTGATGCGCTCGTGTTGGCCTGCGGCAGCAGGCGCTGGAGGATCGGCAGCGAGAAACTCGCGGTCTTGCCGGTGCCCGTTTGCGCGGCGCCCATGACGTCGCGGCCGGCGAGCACGACCGGAATGGCCTGCGCCTGGATCGGCGTCGGCGTCGTATAGCCCTGCTCCGCAATGGCTTTCAGGATATCGGCGGCAAGGCCGAATTGATCGAAGGTTGCGTCGACTGGCTTGGCGACAGAATCGGACATGGTGGCGTTTCGCTCAAAAGGCGCGGCGGGGACTTCGTGCGTCAGGCCGGCCGGGCCTGCGCTCATCACATTTCGGAAGTAGACGGAGCCGCGGCGCGCCGCGCGGCGCCGCTCTGGCGCTCGGGACCGGTTCAATTCGAACATCGGGCGCCACAGGCCGTGCGGACTCCGTTCGGCGCGAATGCCGGCGGAAAGGGCCGTATTGTAGCACTGCGCAGCAATCTGTCCGTGACAACGCCGCGAACGGCCCCGGCGGCGGCTCGCGGCGTGCGCCGGCAGGCCGGCGCGGGGCGGATGCGTCGTGCGATCGGGCTATCTCGATCGGCTGATGGTGGAAATACGGGGTCGAATCTCGGGCATCTGCCGCGAGGAATCAGCCGGCGGCCGGCGAGCCCGGGCGCCGCCGGCGCCACCTTCCGGTCAGAGGTCGAACCCGGCTGCCCGCACCGATCGCGGCAACCGGCACGCCCGCGCGGCGCAGCCGATCGCGCGCCGCGTTCAACCCTTCTTCTTTTTCTTCTTCTCGACCTGCACGCAGTCGCTCAGCAGCGGTGCCGCGTTCTGGTCGGCGATCTCGTCGCGCAGCGTCCCTTCCTTGCCCTTCGTCCACCAGGTATAGCGTCCGGCCTGGTAACGCGCGCCCGACGCCGAAACGGTATCGACGAACAGCAGCTGCTGCCCGTTGACCGGCACCAGTGCGAAGCTCTGGCCGTTGCCCGCGCGCCAGTACGACACGCGTACGGGCTGTTTCTGGTTCGCGCACTGATAGAGGGTCTGCACGCGCGCATCGGCGTCGATCTCCTCGACGGTCAGTTGCGCGGCCTGCGCGACGGAAACGGCGGTGCCGGCCAGCGCGAGCGCGGCAAGGGTGTGACGAATCATGCAGTTCCTCTCACGAGACGGGTGGAAGCGCGCCCTCGCGGGACGCGCGATTGTCGTTGGTTAGGGATCGAGGGTTCGCCCGTCAGGGATCGATGACGTCGGCGCACGCGTCGGTCGGCGCGGCCGCGACGTGGCCGACGAGCGGCACGATCTTCAGCCCGGCCGATGCGACCCGGCACGGCGCGGCCGCGAGGCCGCACCCCGCGAGACTCGCGACCAGCGCCAGCGCGGCGCCCAGCTTGCCGAGCCGTCCGATCCGCTGCCATGTCGACGCCATCGCGCTCTCCTGGTCCGGTCAGCGTGCCGACACGGGCCGCACGGCCGCCGCGGCGCGCTTCGCGCGTTCGCGGGCTTCGTCGACGGTCGCGCCGGTCGCGAGCGCGACGCCCATGCGCCGCTTCGCGAAGCTTTCCGGTTTGCCGAACAGGCGCAGGTCGGCGCCCGGCACGGCCAGCGCGTCGCGCACGCCCTCGAACGCGATACCGCGCTCGTCGAGCCCGCCGTAGATCACCGCGGACGCGGCCGGCGAGCCGAGCGCCGGATCGACCGGCAGCCCGAGAATCGCGCGCGCGTGCAGTTCGAACTCCGACTGGCGCTGCGACGCGAGCGTGACGAGGCCGGTGTCGTGCGGCCGCGGGCTCACCTCGGAGAACCAGACTTCGTCGCCGCGCACGAACAGCTCGACGCCGAACAGCCCGCGCCCGCCGAGCGCCTCGGTCACCTTGTGCGCGATCTCGCGCGACTTTTCCAGCGCGACGGCGCTCATCGGCTGCGGCTGCCACGATTCGACGTAGTCGCCCGCCACCTGCACGTGCCCGACCGGCTCGCAGAAGTAGGTGCGCGTCTCGAGCGTCGCGGGGTCGATCGCGCGCACGGTCAGCTGCGTGATCTCGTAGTCGAAATCGACGAAACCCTCGACGATCACGCGGCCGTGGTTCACGCGGCCGCCCGCCATCGCGTAGTCCCAGGCGGGCTTCACGTCGGCCTCGGTCCGCACGACCGACTGTCCCTTGCCCGACGACGACATCACCGGCTTCACGACGCACGGCATGCCGATCTTCGCGACGGCCGCGCTGAATGCGTCGAACGAATCGGCGAACGCGTACGGCGAAGTTGCCAGCCCGAGTTCCTCGGCCGCGAGACGGCGGATGCCTTCGCGGTTCATCGTGAGCTGCGTCGCGCGTGCGGTCGGGATCACCTCGGCCAGGCCGGCCGCCTCGATCGCCGCGAGCGCATCGGTTGCGATCGCCTCGATCTCCGGCACGATCAGGTGCGGACGCTCGGCCTCGACGACCGCGCGCAGCGCGGCGGCGTCGGTCATGTCGATCACGTGCGCGCGATGCGCGACCTGATGGCCCGGTGCGTCCGGATAGCGGTCGACCGCGACGACTTCGACGCCGAGCCGCTGCAACGCGATGATGACTTCCTTGCCGAGTTCGCCCGCGCCGAGCAGCATGACGCGCGTGGCCGAGGGTGAGAGCGGCGTACCGAGCCGCTGACCGATCTGCATGTGATTTCCCGCTGGTTCTGTTGGAGGACGAAAACGGCTTCGATGTTAACACGCACACCCGACGCACACCTCACGCGCACCCGCGCCGGTCCGGCCGGTTTCGTCGCATCGCCCCCCGCAGCGCGAGGCTCGCGGGCGGATTGCGAACGTTTTCACGCGCGAAGTGTCGGCTCGCCTCGCGCGGGGCGGGTGCGTTACTCTTACGCCTTGATCAGAATCCGATGAGGAACGAGGCTCATGTCCCACCTGTCCGCCGCCGCACGCGCACGCACCGGCCTGCTTCGCCCGCTGCGCGCGCCGCTCTGCGCGTTGACGCTTGCCACGCTTCTCGCCGCCTGCGCGATGCCGACCCACCCCGATTCCGCCGCCCCCGCACCCGACCCGTACAACCCCGCCGCCGTCCAGCTGCTCGACGACACGAGCTGGGAACTCACGAGTTGGGTGAACGCCGACGGCACGCCGCGCACGATTCCGCACGGCGACAACGGCGAGCCGATCAAGCTCGCGCTGTCCACCGAAGCGGGCGTCCGGCGCGCCAGCGGCTTTTCGGGCTGCAACCGCTATACGGGAACCTATGCGCTGAAGAACGGCCTGCTGAGCTTCGGGCCGCTCGCCGGCACGCGCATGGCATGCACGAACACGCTCGGCGGCCAGCTCGAGCACGCGTACCTCGATGCGCTCGCGCACATCGGGAAGACCGGCGTGCAGATGCGCGAGCCGCAGCAGTTGCAGATCGTGACCGAAGCCGGCGCGACGCTGACCTTCACGCGCCGGAGCCCCTGATGCAGCGCGCGGGCGAAGGCCGATCGGCCGCCTTCGCCGCGCGCGGATCCCGGACGCATGCGTCCCGCGGCCTGGAAGCGCTTCGACGCCTTCAAACTGCCTTAGAGTCCTGTTCGTCGGCCGGTTAAACTCGGCGGGTCGCGCACCGCGCTCCCCGCCCTCTTCCTGTTTCATCAAAGCATGCACACGGTTGTCTTCGGCTGGTTCGGCATCTCCGCCGTCTGGTTCCTCCTTCTCATCTGGCGTCTCGTTCAGGCGATGCTGCCCGGCGGCGGCGGACTCGCCGGCCGCGGCTCGATTCGCCTGTGGCTCGGCTTCGCGGCCGTGTTCGTCGCGACCTGCGCGCTGACGAGCCCGCTGTCGGGCCCCGACTCGAATGCGCTCGGCCACGCGTTCTCGAACGGCTTCGCGCATGTGCTCGGCCCGATCGGCACGCCGGTCGCGATGGTCGTGCTGTTCTTCGCGGGCCTGCCGTGGCTGACCGGCATCGGCTGGCGGCAGTTCGCCGCGTGGGTCGACACGTCGTTCGGCGTCAAGCTCGCGCGCGACGTCGACGACGACGACGTGCGCGGCGTTGCCGACCTGCCGCGCAGCGCGCTGCATCGCGACGACGACATCGTGCAGCCGACCACCGCCCATACCGTCAACTCGATGGCGCCGCGGCAAAACGGCCGGTATTCGCGCCCGACGTTGTGGAAGCCCGATCCGCAGGCGCGGCCGAAGCCGCGCAGCAAGCCCGCGCCGCGTCCGCTCGCCGAGCCGGTCGCGCCGACGGGCTGGCTGAAGCCAACGTCGGCCAATCGCATGCCGCCGCCGCCCGCACCGGGCGCGACGAGCGCCATGCCGCCCCCGACGACCGGCAGCACCGCCAGCCTCGCGCGCGCCGCCGCGAACAGCCAGGTGCCGCGCCCGAGTCCGGCCCCGCTGCCGGCCGGGTTCGAGCCCGTTCGGCCGCAACCGACCGCCGCGCGACCGGCCGCAGCCGCGCTGAAGCAACCGGCCGCGCCGCGCACCGCGGTCACGCCGCGCCC
>NZ_QTQH01000023.1:0-129146 GCF_003853805.1 Burkholderia sp. Bp8994 | reverse complement strand
GCGACTTCTGCTTCAACGGCAACCTGATCATGCGCGCGACCGGCGACCGGATGCTGCTGTCGCCGCCGCTCGTGATTCGCGAGGGGGAGGTCGACGAGATCGTCGACAAGGCGAAGCGCGCGTTCGATGCGACCGCGGAACGGGTCGGGCGGGTGAGGTGAGCGAACGCAGCGCTTCGGTCAGGCGTAGTCGAAGCGCTGTTGATCGAACTCGATGATGCGCGCGACACACGCGGAGACGGACATCGTTCCGGTCTCGACAACGAGATCGGGCGCGACGGGTGCCTCATAGGGATCGGAGATGCCGGTGAACTGGCGCGTCTGGCCGGTCATGGCCTTCGCGTACAGGCGTTTCGGATCGCGCGCGGAGCAGGTCTCGATATCGGTCTTCAGATAGATTTCGACGAAGCGCTCGTCACCGATGGTTTCCCGCGCCAGTTGCCGGTCGGCTGCATACGGGGAAATCAGCGCGACGATCACCATGATGCCCTGATTGTTCATCAGCTTCGCGATTTCGGCGGTACGTCGGCAGTTTTCGGCCCGGTCGTCGCGCCGGAATCCGAGATCGTGCGAGACGCCCGAGCGCAGTTCGTCACCGTCGAGAATGCAGACCGGAATGTCGTGCGTGCGCAGGTACGCGGCTATCTCGCGCGAGAGCGTGGATTTACCGGCACCACTCAGGCCGGTCAACCACAGGGTATGTGAATTCGGCAATGTCATGATGTGTCGCGACGGCGTGAACCAGCCGCAATGCGCGTGCCGGATTCCGTTCGTCTTCTTGATGGTGGGAAGCCGGTGCCGCTCGGCCGGCTGTCATGGTGGTCGATTCTAGTCAGCCGCTATTCGTACACCGTTACCAATTCGTTACCGATTATTACGTACTGGCGGATGGCGCGCGTCGGAATCACGCGATTATCTCTTGGACGTGTGCATTACGAGTGCGACGCACAAAACGAAAAGGGCCTGCGTCGTGTAACGCAGGCCCTTGAATTCTTTGGTGGGCGGTACTGGGATCGAACCAGTGACCCCTGCCGTGTGAAGGCAGTGCTCTACCGCTGAGCTAACCGCCCAAAGAAGCTGAAATTATGTCAGAGCTTTTCGGGTTCGTAAAGCACTTTCTTCAAATATTTTTCAGGCCGGTGCAAAAGGTGCGTCAGCCGGCCGTCGACGGCTCGACGAGATCGAGGATCGAGCCGTCGCGCTTGAGCGTCGCGAGCACGATGCTCGAATTGATCGACATCACGCCCGTCGCGCGATGCAGCCGGTTGATCACGAAGTCCGAGTAGTGGTCGAGGTCGCGCGCCCGCACCGTCAGCACGTAGTTCGAGCCGCCCGTCACGATCTGCGCGGCGATGACTTCCGGCCACTGCTGGATCGCCTCCACGAAGCGGTCGTGCCATTCGGGCACGTCCGGCCGCATCGACACGTGCACGAGCGCCTCGAATGCGACGCCGACCTTCTTCGGCTCGATCGTGCAGCGGTAGCCGGAAATGGCGCCGCGTTCCTCGAGCAGCTTCACGCGCCGCAGGCACGCCGACGGCGACAGCGCGACCGCGTTCGCGAGGTCCTGATTGCTGATGCGTCCGTCCCGCTCGAGGTGCCGGAGGATCCGCATGTCGGTTCGATCCAGATTCATTTCGCAGAATCCCGTCATTTTTTAGATGGTAGGCGCAGACTCTACTGCAATCGGCGGGATTCGTCATCGAAAAGTGAAGCTCATTCTATTTCGTCCTCGATAACATGCGCCCCATGCCTCGACCGCACGGCCTGACGTGCCGTCACGCCGCCGGCCGTATCGCCGCCTTCAACCCCGACCGTCATTCCGCCATGTACGAACACATTCCCGCCTATCCGGGCGATCCGATCCTGTCGCTGTTCCAGGCGTTCCAGCAGGATGCCCATCCGCACAAGGTCAACCTCAGCATCGGCCTCTATTACGATGACGCGGGCCGCATCCCCGTGCTGGAGAGCACGCGCCTCGCGGCCGAGCGCCTGCGCGAAGCCGGCGCGCCGCATACGTATCTGCCGATGGAAGGGCTCGCCGCGTATCGGCAGGGCGTGCAGCGCCTCGTGTTCGGCGCCGGTTGCGCGGCGCTCGCGCAAGGACGCATCGCGACGCTGCAGACGCTCGGCGGCTCGGGCGCGCTGCGGCTCGGCGCCGAATTCGTGAAGCGCTATTTCCCCGACAGCGCGATCTGGATCAGCGATCCGACGTGGGACAACCATCGCGTGATCTTCGCGGCGGCCGGCCTCGACGTGCACACGTATCCGTACTACGACGCAGCGCGCAACGACCTGCGCGTCGACGCGATGCTCGCGGCGCTCGACGCGCTGCCCGCGCGCAGCATCGTGCTGCTGCAGCCGTGCTGCCACAACCCGACGGGCCTCGACCTCGACCGCGACGCGTGGCGCGCTGTGATCGACGTGCTCGCGCGCCGCGGGCTGATTCCGTTCCTCGACATGGCGTACCAGGGCTTCGGCGATGGTCTCGACGACGACGCATGGGCCGTGCGCGCGATCGTCGAAGCCGGGCTGCCGGCGATCGTCAGCAACTCGTTCTCGAAGAATTTCTCGCTGTATGGCGAGCGCGTCGGCGGCCTGTCGATCGTCTGCGCGAGCGCGGGCGAAGCGGCGACGGTGCTGAGCCAGCTGCAGGCCGGCGTGCGCCGCACCTACTCGAGCCCGCCGCTGTTCGGCGCGCAGCTCGTGTCGGCGGTGCTGAACGACGACGTCCTGCGTGCGTGCTGGGAAGACGAGGTGGCCCAGGTGCGCACGCGCATCAAGCGCATGCGCGGCGAGCTGAAGGCGCGGCTCGACGCGCGCTTGGCCGGGCCCGCGTTCGACGCGCTCGTCACGCAGCGCGGCATGTTCAGCTATACGGGCATCGCCGCGACCGACGTGGACCGGCTGCGCGCGTCGCACGGCGTCTACCTGCTGCGCTCGGGCCGCATGTGCATCGCGGGCCTGAACGACGCGAACGTCGAGCACGTCGCGTACGCGATCGCCGACGTGCTCGGCGGCACGTCGCGCCAGGCTGCCTGAGCGGCCGATCCCGAACCGAAGGAGGACACGATGGCAGACACGATCCCGGTCGACTTGCCGCAACTCGCGCAGCCGTTCTCGTGGGCGACCCGCGCGGGCGGGCTGATGTTTACCGGCCACGGCCCGGTCGATGCGTCCGGCGCGATCGCAGGCGACACGATGACGGGGCAGGCGCGCCTCACGCTCGGCAATCTCGCGAAGGCCGTCGCGGCGGCCGGCGCGACGATGGACGACGTCGCGCAGGTGCTCGTCTACCTGTCCGACGTGAAGGCGATGCCCGAATTCGACGCCGAATACCGGCGCCACTTTCGCGAACCGTACCCGAACCGCACGTGCGTGGGCGTGCAGGGCTTCGCGCACCCGGACATGCGCGTCGAACTCGTCGCATACGTGGCGTTGCCGGCGGCACGCGGCTAGAAAGCACGCAACTCGGCGCGGATTGCAGTACCCACGATTACCGACATACCCCAACCAGTACACATCGATAATTCAGACAAGGATGGAGACGAAGATGAAGAGTATCAATAGGTTCGCACTACCGACGATTGCCGGCCTGCTCGCCGCGAGCGGCGCGATGGCGCAGAGCAGCGTGACGCTGTACGGCATCGTCGACCAGAGCATTCGCTACACGACGCATGCGAACGCGTCGAACGACGCGAGCGTGCAGATGACCAACGGTGCGATCACCAACAGCCGCTGGGGCCTGAAGGGCAGCGAAGCGCTCGGCGGCGGCCTGACGGCGATCTTCCGGCTCGAGAGCGGCTTCGAGCCGCAGAACGGGCAGCTCGACGGCGCGCTGTTCGGCCGCTACGCGTATGTCGGCCTGGCGAGCGACTGGGGCACCGTGAAGCTCGGCCGGCAGGCGACCGAGGCATTCAACCTGTTCGGCGATCTCGATCCGCTGACGGTCGGCAACTACACGGCCAACATGTGGCCGTACTTCCTCACGCAGGGCCGCGCGAGCAACGTGGCCAGCTACGACGGCACGTTCGGCGGGCTGAACGTCGGCGCGAGCTACGGCTTCGGCGGCGTCGCGGGCAGCCTCGGCGCGAATGCGTACTGGGGCACGCACGTGTCGTACACGCTCGGCGGGCTGATGGTCGGCGCGACCTACCAGCAGGTGCGCGACCTGACGAGCCGCGCGCAGCAGGCGTGGGGCGCGGGCGCACGCTATGCGTTCGGCGCGGCGACGCTGTACGCGGGCTATCTCGGCGGCATCGACCGCACGGGCATGCTCGACCGGCAATTGCTGAACGCGCCGGGCCGCGACGTGACCTACGGTGCGTTCGCCGACAATCCGCGCCGCGACGCGATCTTCTATACCGGCGCGAGCGTGAAGGTCACGCCGGCGGTTTCGGTGACGGGCGTCGCGTACTACGACGACATCCGCAACGTCAACGGCATCGCCGGTAACGGCGGAAAGCGCTACACGGGCGTGCTCGAGGCCGAGTACGCGCTGTCGAAGGCGACGCAGGTCTACGCGACGGTCGACTACAACCGGGTGACCGGCGGCGCGTTCACCGAAATGCCCGGACGCGGCAACCAGACGGGCATCGCGGCCGGCTTGCGCCACCTGTTCTGAGCATGCGGCGCGCGGTGGCCGGTGCGGTCCGGCACCGGTCCGTGCGCCGTCGACGTTTCGGCCGGACACACGCTTTCGAACGAGGTCATTCGATGCAACCAGAAGGGCAATTCCAGCACATCGCGGCGCGCGAGCAGGGTCTGCGCCGCACACTTTCCGCACGGCAGATGGCGATGATCGCGATCGGCGGTGCGATCGGCACCGGTCTCTTTCTCGGCAGCGGGTTCGCGATCGGCTTCGCGGGCCCGAGCGTGCTCGTCAGCTACGCGATCGGCGCGTTCATCTCGCTGTTGCTGATGGGCTGTCTCGCGGAGATGACGGTCGCGCATCCGACCTCCGGGTCGTTCGGCGCATACGCCGAACATTACGTGAGCCCGTGGGCCGGGTTCCTCGTGCGCTATGCGTACTGGGCGTGCATCGTGCTCGCGGTCGGCACCGAAGTCACCGCGATCGCGCTGTACATGAAGTACTGGTTCCCGGGCGTGCCGGGCTGGCTGTGGATCGTCGGCTTCTCGGCGCTGCTCGTGTTCGTCAACGCGCGCAGCGTCGACGTGTTCGGCGCGGTCGAATACGGCTTCTCGGTCGTGAAGATCGCGGCGATCGTCGGCTTCATCGTGCTCGGCGCGTACGTCGTGTTCGGCAATCCGGCACTGGTCGGCGACGGTGCGGCCCGCGCGGGCTTCCACCATTACACCGGGCACGGCGGCTTTTTCCCGAAGGGCATGTGGGGAATGTGGGTCGCGGTGATCGTGTCGATCTTCAGCTACCTGAGCATCGAGATGATCGCGGTCGCGGCGGGCGAGGCGGAGGATCCCGAGCGCGCGGTGACGCGCGCGTTCCGCTCGACGATCGTGCGGCTCGTGCTGTTCTACCTCGTCACGCTCGCGCTGATGCTCGCGATCGTGCCGTGGACGGCGGCGGGGCGCGACGAGAGCCCGTTCGTGAAGGTGATGGAGGCGATCCACCTGCCGGGCGCGGCCGGGCTGATCAACTTCGTCGTGCTGATCGCCGCGCTGTCCGCGATGAACAGCCAGCTCTACATCACGACGCGGATGATGTTCAGCCTGTCGCGCGCGGGTTATGCGCCGAAGGCGCTCGGCCAGGTCGACGCGCGCGGCGTGCCGTTCGGCGCGCTGCTGCTGTCGACGCTCGGCATCGCGCTCGCGACGGTCCTGAGCGTGCTGTACCCGGACGCGTCGTTCACGATCATGATGGCGGTGTCGATGTTCGGCGCGCTGTTCACGTGGATGATGATCTTCGTCACGCATTACTGCTTCCGGCGGCGTCGCGCGGCGCTCGGCCTGCCGGCGCCCGCGTTCCGGATGCGCGGCTTTCCGCTGCTGACGCTGCTCGGCGCGGCGCTGATGCTCGCGGTGATGGTGACGACCTACTTCACGGCCGAATTCCACATGACGCTGATCTTCGGCATTCCGTTCCTGATCGCGCTGTCCGTCGTGTACGCGGTGTGGTACCGGCGCGCGCAGCCGGCGCTGCAGCCGGAAGCGAAGTAACGGGGAAGTGCCGGCGCGAAATGCCGGCGCGCCGGCGCGCCGGCTCAGCCCGCGAGCGCGGGCAGCGCGTCGATCGATGCGCGCACGTAGTCGGCGAAGCGCAGTGCGACCGGTTCGGCAGTGCCGCTGCGCTTCAGTTCGAGCGTGCGCGATTCGAGCGACGCATCCTTCAGCGGCCGGAACGCGAGGCGGTCGCTCTTCACCTGCTGCAGCACGCGCGGCACCAGCGCGATGCCCATGCCGAACTCGATCATCGACAGGATCGTCTGCCACAGCCGCGCCTCGTGACGGATCAGCGGGCTGAATCCCGCGTTCACGCATTGCGCGATGATCAGGTCGTGATAGTGCGGCGCCGCGTCGCGCGGAAACAGGATGAACGGTTCCTCGGCCAGCGTGGCGAGCGCGACCTGACGGCGCCGCGCGAGCGGATGCGCGGCCGGCAGGCAGCAGACGAACGGTTCCGCGTAGACGGGCGCCGATTCGACCTCGGGCGGGCAGTGGCCCCAGTGCGCGTAGCCGAGATCGATCTGGCCACGCTGGATCGCCTGCACCTGCGCCTGCGTGTTCATCTCGCTCAGCACGATCTCGACGCCCGGGTAATCGGCTTCGAAGCGCCGCACCGCATCGGGCAGCCCGCGATACAGCATCGAATGGACGAAGCCGATCCGCAGCCGGCCCGCGAGGCCGGACGCAGAGCGCACCGTGAGCCGCTCGGCCTCGGCCGCCTGCAGCAGCAGCCGGCGCGCTTCGCCGAGCAGCACCGCGCCCGCGTTGGTCAGCGCGACCGTCTTGTTGGTGCGCGAAAAGAGCTGCACGCCGAGCGCGTCCTCGAACTTGCGGATGTCGAAGCTCAACGCCGGCTGCGAGATGAACAGGCGCTTCGCCGCGCGCCCGAAATGCAGTTCCTCGGCGACCGCCACGAAGTAGCGCAACTGCCTCAGTTCCATGCTGTCTCCTTCCCGCATCGGCATCGATAAGCGTCGTCTATCGTACCGGATAAATCCTGTATTGGACGCTTATCGATCGCGCGCCTACGCTCTGCTGAACGCCTGGCATCAGCCGGCCGCGGTGCCGCCGCGCGGCGCCGGCCGATAGCCGGGCGCCATCCTGGAGACGCATGCATGAACGACATCGCTCGCACGCCGGACACCGGCGCGGCCAACAACATCCCCGATAGCCGGGGCATCAATTTCTTCACGGCCGATCCCGATCTCGGCGCGTTGCTGAAACTGCATCTCGGTGACGCGCGCTACGCGGAACTCGAACCGCAGCTGCACGCGCTCGGCGCGCGCGTGTCGGGCGAGCTCGACGAATGGGCGTCGCGCGCGGACAAGCACCCGCCCGTGCTCGAACACCGCAACCGGCGCGGCGAAGCCGTGCAGCGGATCGACAAGGATCCCGCGTACATCGCGCTCGAACGCGTCGCGTATGCGGAACTCGGGCTCGCGTCGCTGAGCCACCAGCCCGAGGCGGTCGCGCCGCTCGTCAAGTACGCGCTGACGTTCCTGTTCGTGCAGGCCGAATTCGGGCTGTGCTGCCCGGTCAGCATGACCGATTCGCTGACGCGCACGCTGCGCCGTTTCGGCGACCCGGCGCTCGTCGAGCGCTATCTGCCGATGCTCGCATCGCGCGATTTCGACACGCTGTTCCAGGGCGCGATGTTCATGACCGAACAGGCGGCCGGCTCCGACGTCGGCCGCATCGCGACGCGCGCGGTGCGCGATGCCGACGCGCAGGGCGAGGCGGTGTGGCGCCTCTTCGGCGACAAGTGGTTCTGCTCGAACGCTGACGCCGACCTGGCGATGGT
The DNA here is from genome assembly GCF_003853805.1 of Burkholderia sp. Bp8994. Lineage (NCBI taxonomy): Bacteria > Pseudomonadati > Pseudomonadota > Betaproteobacteria > Burkholderiales > Burkholderiaceae > Burkholderia > Burkholderia sp. Bp8994. The sequence goes on along the minus strand of NZ_QTQH01000023.1, from coordinate 121,205 downwards.
GCTCGCGCGGCCCGACGGCGCGCCGGACGGCATCAAGGGGCTCGCGTTGTTCCTGCTGCCGAAGACGCTGCCGGACGGCACGCGCAACCGCTACCGGATCGTGCGGCTGAAGGACAAGCTCGGCAGCCGTTCGATGGCGAGCGGCGAGATCGCGCTCGAAGGCGCGCAGGCATACCTGATCGGCGAGATCGGCCGCGGCTTTCACCAGATGGCGGACATGATCAACATGTCGCGGCTGTCGAACGGCGTGCGCGCGGCGGGCCTGATGCGGCGCGCACTGAACGAGTCGCTGCACGTGGCCGCCCACCGCGCCGCATTCGGCCGCAAGCTGATCGAGATGCCGCTGATGCAGCGCCAGCTGATGAAGATGCTGCTGCCCGCCGAGGCCGCGCGTGCGATGTTCATGCAGATCGCGCTGCTGCTGCCGCAGGCGGATGCGGGCGACGAGCAGGCCGCGCGCTGCGTGCGCATCCTGACGCCGCTGATCAAGTTCCGCGCGTGCCGCGACGCACGCCGTGTGACGGGCGACGCGATGGAGGTGCGCGGCGGCACCGGCTACATCGAGGAATGGAGCGATGCGCGGCTCGTGCGCGATGCGCATCTCGGCTCGATCTGGGAAGGCACCAGCAACATCGTCGCGCTCGACGTCGCGCGCGCCGCGCAGCGCGAGCAGGCGCTCGATGCGCTGCGCACGTTCCTCGCCGACCGGCTCGGCGCGGCGCCGCTGCCCGACGCGAGCCGCGCGGCGCTGCGGCGCATTCTCGCGCGCGCGTGCGATGCGCTCGCCGGTGTCGCGGCGGAAGGCGACGACGCGCGCGTGCGGCAGGCCGCGTCGGCGCTGTACTACGCGAGCGCGGCCGTGCTGATGGCATGCGAGGGCGCGCGGCTCGCGCCCGATTACCGGCGCCTCGCGCTCGCGCACCTGATCGTGCGTCACAAGCTGTTGCCGGTCGATCCGCTCGCGCCGGCGTCGCGCGACGACGAGGCAGCGGCGTTCGATGCGTTGCTGCGCGGCACGCCGGTACCGCTCGACATGGCGCTCGACCTGCTGCCGGAGGTCGAACGATGAGCACGACGAAAGCGACGAAAGCGACGGAAGCGACGGAAGCGACGGAAGCGACGAAAGCGACACGCGGCGCACTTGACGGCCTGAAGGTCGTCGACCTGAGCCGCGTGCTCGGCGGCCCGTACTGCACGCAGGCGCTCGCCGACCACGGCGCGACGGTGATCAAGATCGAGCCGCCGGGCGGCGACGAGACGCGCGGCTGGGGGCCACCGTTCCTCGGCGACACCGCGTGGTACTTCATGGGCGTGAACCGCAACAAGGAGGGCGTCGCGCTCGACCTGTCCCGCGACGAAGGGCGCGCGATCCTGTGGCGTTTGCTCGAGAGCGCCGACGTGCTCGTCGAGAACTTCAAGCCCGGCACGCTCGCGCGCTGGGGCATGGACTACGCGCGCGACCTGCAGCCGCGTTTCCCGCGCCTGATCCACTGCGCGGTGACGGGCTTCGGCGAGGACGGCCCGCTCGGCGGGCTGCCCGGCTACGACGCGGTGATCCAGGCGATGGCCGGGCTGATGAGCGTGAACGGCGAGCGCGACGGCGACGCGACGCGCATCGGGCTGCCGATCGTCGACATGGTCACCGGACTCAACGCGCTGACCGGCATCCTGCTCGCGCTCGCGGAGCGCGAGCAGAGCGGGCAGGGCCAGTCGATCGACATCGCGCTGTACGACTGCGGCGTGTCGCTGCTGCATCCGCACCTGCCGAACTTCTTCGGCTCGGGGCGCGTGCCCGAGCGCAGCGGCAACGCGCACCCGAACATCGCGCCGTACGACAGCTATCGCACGGCCACCGTGCCGATCTTCCTCGCGGTCGGCAACGACCGGCAGTTCGCGCGGCTCGTCGCGCATCTCGGCGCGCCGGCGCTGGCCGGCGATCCGCGCTTCGTCGACAACCGCAGCCGCTGCGCGCACCGGCCCGAACTGAAGGCCGAACTCGAGGCACGGCTCACCGCGCATCCGTGCGAGCCGCTCGCGCGCGACCTGATGGCGGCGGGCGTGCCGTGCGGGCCGGTGCGCACGGTCGCCGACGTTGCGCGCGATCCGCATGCGCTGCATCGCGAGTTGTTCGTCGAGATCGGCGCGTATCGCGGCACCGCATCGCCGGTGAAGCTGTCGCGCACGCCGGCGACCTATCGTTCGCCGCCGCCCGCGCTCGGCCGCGACACGCGCGCGGTGCTCGACCGCCTCGGCGTCGATCCCGCGCTCCAGCGGCAGCTGCTCGACGCGGGCGTGCTGAAGGTCGCGCCGGACCCGGCGTGACCGGACGAGTGGCCCTGCAGGTGAGTGACCTGGACCGACAGATCGCGACGTAAAGCGACGTTGGGCAGCGTAAAGCTGCCCCGCGTCGAGCAATCGCTCGTAACGCAACCTCCGCCAGCCGGCGGCGCAAGGCCGGCCATCCGGCAACGCGCGCGACAGTCGCGCCGCCGATCACAAACATGGAGACATCGATGAGCCGTCCGCAATCCCCGTCCGCCGCGCAGCCGCGGCCCGGCCGTGCCGCCCTCGCGGCGTTCGTCGGCACCACGATCGAGTGGTACGACTTCTACATCTACGGCACCGCCGCCGCGCTCGTATTCGGCAAGGTGTTCTTTTCGAGCACGATGAATCCCGGCGTCGCGACGCTCCTTGCGTTCGTCACGTTCTGGGCCGGCTTCGCCGCGCGGCCGCTCGGCGGCATCGTGTTCGGGCATCTCGGCGATCGCGTCGGCCGCAAGACCGCGCTCGTGATCACGCTGGTGATGATGGGGCTTGCCACGACCGGCATCGGCCTGTTGCCCGGCTATGCGTCGATCGGCGTGTGGGCGCCCGCGGGCCTCGTCGTGCTGCGCGTGCTGCAGGGCATCGCGGTCGGCGGCGAGTGGGGCGGCGCGGTGCTGATCGCGAGCGAGAACGCGCCGAAGCATCGCAGCATCCTGTATGCGGCGTTCGCGCAGCAGGGTTCGCCCACCGGCAACCTGCTCGCCACCGCTGCCTTCTTCGCGCTGAGCGCGCTGCCGACGCCGTCGTTCCTGATGTGGGGCTGGCGCATTCCGTTTTTGCTGTCGGCGGTGCTCGTGATCATCGGGATGGTGATCCGGCTGCGGCTCGAGGAATCGATCGACATGCAGCGCGTGCTCGCGCGCAAGCGCACGGTGAAGCTGCCGCTGCGCGACGTCGTGCGCGACCACTGGCCCGTCGTGCTGCTCGCGGCCGGCACGCTGCCGGTGATCCACGTCACGTACTTTCGCAGCACGTTCGCGCTGTCGTGGGCGACCAAGGAGCTCGGTTATGCGCAGGGCACGTTCCTCGGCATCCTGTCGATCTCGCTCGTCGTGCAGTTCCTGATGCAGCCGGTCGGCGCGTGGTTCGTGTCGAAGGTCGACATGCGGCGCGCGATGTGCTGGATCCTGATTCCGGAGATCGTGCTGATGCCGGTGATGTTCCATGCGCTCGCGACGCGCTCGTACTGGGTCGCCGTCGCGGGCATGTGCATCTCGACGATTCCGTCGGCGATGTTCTACGGTGCGGTCGGCGGCGTGCTCGCGCGCGTGTTTCCGGCCAACATCCGCTATACGGGCCTGTCGCTCGCGTACCAGCTGAGCGCCCTCGTCGTCGGCGGCGGCACGCCGGTGCTCGCGCAGGCGATCCTGAACGCGACCGGCAGCATCGTCGGCGTCGCGATCGCGTCGGGGCTGTACGCGCTCGTGTCGCTCGCGTGCATGCTCGCGCTGCTGAATCGCACCGGCTACCGCGCGGACGAGCTGTCGACGGCCGAGCGCAGCGATGCGGCCGAGTGGGGCGCCGAAAGTGCGAGCGCTGAAAGTCCGGCCGGCGAGACCACGCAGCCAGGCGAGCGCGGCGCGTTGAAACCGGCGGGGTGAGACGGGGAGGCCGGCGTGATTCGGCACGCTGGCGATTCGGTAACGCGGTAACGCGGTAATGCGGTGAGGCGGTGAGGCGGTAATTCGCCGCTCCGGCGACATCGCGCGCCGGACGGATCGCGCGCCGCATGGCCTCGACTCGCGCCAAATCACGCGTCCCAAAAGCAAACGGCACCGTGCGATCCACGGTGCCGTTTGCCTGGCGGTTGCTTCACTTCGCGACGAGGCCGGCACGGCCGGCCATCGCGATGCGGGGTGCTCAGCCTTCCGTCGGCGGCACGTAGCCGGACGCCTGGTCGGCGCCGTCGCCGAAGAAATACTTCTCGGTCTGCTTCATCAGGTACTGGCGCGCGCGCGGGTCGGCCATGTTCAGGCGGTTCTCGTTGATCAGCATCGTCTGCTGCTTGAGCCAGCCTTGCCACGCTTCCTTCGACACGCTTTCGTAGATGCGCTTGCCGAGTTCGCCCGGCAGCGGCGGGAAATCGAGACCCTCGGCTTCCTTGCCGAGCTTCGCGCATTGGATCATTCGAGCCATCGTGTACTTCTCCTGTAATCGGTCTGGGGGAGGGCAGTCGTGCCTGCGCTCAGAGCTGCTTCATCAGCACGAGCGACTTGCGCTGCCAGTTGTAGAGTTTGCGGCGGTCTTCCGGCAGGTCGTCGACGCTGACCTTGACGAAGCCGCGCTTGAGGAACCAGTGCTCGGTGCGCGTCGTGAGCACGAAGATGTGCGTGAGGCCGCGCGCGCGGGCGCGCTGCTCGATGCGCTTGAGCAGGCGTTCGCCGTCGCCCGAGCCCTGCGCTTCCGGCGCGACCGTCAGGCACGCCATCTCGCCGATCTTTTCCTGCTGGTACGGATACAGCGCCGCGCAGCCGAACAGCACGCCATCGTGCTCGATCACCGAGAAGTGGTCGATGTCGCGTTCGATCTGGTGGCGGCCGCGCCGCACCAGCGTGCCGTCCGACTCGAGCGGCTCGATCAGCGACAGGATGCCGCCGACGTCGTCCGGCGTCGCTTCGCGCAGGCTCTCGAGGTTCTCGTACGAGATCATCGTGCCGACGCCGTCGTGCAGGAACAGTTCGAGCAGCATGCTGCCGTCGAGCGACTGCGGAATCAGGTGGGCCCGGGTCACGCCGCCGCGGCACGCGCGGATCGAGTGCTTCAGGAAGAACGCGTCGTCGCCCTGGATGTTGCCCGAATCGAGCAGCTCGGCGGCCGCGTCGAGCGACATTTCGCGGATCAGCCCGCCTTCGTCGTCGACGATGCCGGGCGCTTCGGTCAGGAAGATGATCTTGTCGGCGCGCAGCGCGATCGCGGCGGCCGATGCGACGTCTTCCATCGACAGATTGAACGCCTCGCCGGTCGGCGAGAAGCCGAGCGGCGACAGCAGCACGAGCTTGCGGCTCGCGAGCGAATGACGGATCGATTCGGCGTCGATCTTGCGCACGATGCCCGTGTGCGCGAAATCGACCCCGTCGAGAATCCCCACCGGCCGGGCGGTCACGAAGTTGCCGGACACGACGCTGATGTGCGCGTGCGCCATCGGCGAGTTCGGCAGACCCTGGCTGATCGCGGCCTCGATGTCGAGACGCACTTCGCCGGCCGCTTCCTTCGCGGATTCGAGCGCGCGCGCATCGGTGATGCGCAGCCCGTGCGAAAACTCGGATTCGACACCATGCAGGCTCAGCTGCTCCTCGACCTGCGGCCGTGAGCCGTGCACCAGCACGATCTGGATGCCCATCGCCTGCAGGAGCGCGATGTCGGACACGAGCGCGTTCAACAGCCCCTGCTGCACCACCTCGCCGCCGAACCCCACGACGAACGTGCTGTTGCGGAACTTGTGGATATAGGGCGCGACGGAACGCATCCAGTCGACGAACTGCGCGTGGCTGGCGGCCGAATCGTCGGCGGCCGGCGGCGTCGCGGCGCCGGTCTGGGCGGGAGGGAGGTCGGTTTGGGAATTCATGGGCGGGATTATAATGCGCCCCCATGTCGAATGTACCTAAAAGTCCCGCGCCGACGCGGGCCAAAGCGCCGTCGGCGAAGCACCCGGATGGTGCGGCCGACGCGCGCCAGCAGCAGGAAAAGCCGGCGGGCAAGCCGGCCCACGCGCCGCGCGGCGACGAACGGCGTGGCGATACGCGCCAGCCGTCCGCGAAGGGCGCACCGCGGGGCGCCGGCGAGCGCGCTCCGCGCCGCGAGCGTGCGCCGCGCACCACCGTCGCGCCGAATCCCGTTCCGCCGATCACTTACCCCGAAAGCCTGCCGGTGTCGGGCAAGCGCGACGAAATCGCGCGCGCGATCGCCGGTCATCAGGTTGTCATCGTCTGCGGCGAGACGGGTTCGGGCAAGACCACGCAGCTGCCGAAGATCTGCCTCGATCTCGGCCGTGGCCTCGGCGCCGGCGGCACGGGCCTGATCGGCCATACGCAGCCGCGGCGCCTGGCCGCATCGTCGACCGGCCGCCGGATCGCCGAGGAACTCGGCACGCCGTTCGGCGAGGTGGTCGGCTACAAGGTGCGCTTCACCGACAATCTCGCGCCGGGCGCGTCCGTCAAGCTGATGACGGACGGTATCCTGCTCGCCGAGACGCAGACCGATCCGCTGCTGAAGGCGTACGACACGCTGATCATCGACGAGGCGCACGAACGCAGCCTGAACATCGACTTCCTGCTCGGCTACCTGAAGGAGATCCTGCCGCGGCGGCCGGACCTGAAGCTGATCGTCACGTCCGCGACGATCGACGCCGACCGCTTCGCGCGCCATTTCGGCACCGACGAGCGCCCGGCACCCGTGATCGAGGTGAGCGGGCGGCTGTACCCGGTCGAGATGCGCTACCGGCCGGTGGCCGAGGACCGCCCGGCGGTAAAGAACGCAGAAGGCACCGGCGGGCGCGACCGCGTGAAGACCGCGCGCGAGGCCGAGCGCGACCTGATGGACGCTATCGTCGACGCGGTCGACGAACTGTGCCGCGAAGGCCCCGGCGACGTGCTGGTGTTCCTGCCCGGCGAGCGCGAGATCCGCGAGGCGGCCGAGGCGCTGCGCAAGCACCATCCGCCGCACACCGAGATCCTGCCGCTGTTCGCGCGGCTGTCGGCGGCCGATCAGGACAAGGTGTTCAAGGCGTCGAACGCGCGCCGCATCGTGCTCGCGACCAACGTGGCCGAAACCTCGCTGACGGTGCCGGGCATCCGCTACGTCGTCGACACCGGCCTCGCGCGCGTGAAGCGCTATTCGTACCGGAACAAGGTCGAGCAGCTCCAGGTCGAGTCGATCTCGCAGGCCGCCGCGAACCAGCGCGCGGGCCGCTGCGGCCGGGTGGCCGACGGCGTCTGCATCCGCTTGTACGAGGAAAGCGACTACCAGGCGCGCGCGCGCTTCACCGATCCGGAAATCCTGCGCTCGTCGCTCGCGTCGGTGATCCTGCGGATGAAATCGCTGCACCTGACGGCGATCGAATCGTTCCCGTTCCTCGAGCCGCCGCCCGGCCGCGCGATCGCGGACGGCTACCAGCTGCTCAACGAACTCGGCGCGGTCGACGACGACAACGCACTGACGCCGCTCGGCCGCGAACTCGCGCGGCTGCCGCTCGATCCGCGCGTCGGCCGGATGATTCTCGCCGCGCGCGACCAGCAGTCGCTGCGCGAGGTGCTGATCATCGCGAGCGCGCTGTCCGTGCAGGACCCGCGCGACCGGCCGATCGAAGCGCAGGAGCAGGCCGACCAGGCGCACCGCCGGTTCGCCGACGAGCGCTCCGAATTCCTGCAGTGGCTGAAGATCTGGGCGTGGTTCGAAGAGGCCGTCGCGCACAAGAAGTCGAACCGCCAGCTGATCGACGCGTGCCGGCAGAATTTCCTGTCGCACCTGCGGCTGCGCGAATGGCGCGACGTCCATTCGCAGCTGCTGACGGTCGTGCGCGAACACGGCTGGCGCCTCAACGAGGTCGAGGCGACCTACGAGCAGGTGCATCTGGCCCTGTTGACGGGCCTGCTCGGCAACCTCGGCATGAAGGCCGACGACGATCCGCACTACCTCGGCGCACGCGGGATCAAGTTCTACCTGTGGCCGGGCTCCGCGCTCGCGAAGAAGGCCGGCCGCTGGGTGATGGCGGCCGAACTCGTCGAGACGAGCCGGCTGTACGCGCGCTGCCTCGCGAAGATCGAGCCGGAGTGGGTCGAGAAGATCGGCGCGCACCTGCTGAAGAAATCGCTGTCGGAGCCGCATTGGGAAAAGCGTCCCGCGCAGGTCAGCGCGTTCGAGCGCGCGACGCTGTACGGGCTGCCGATCTACCACCGCCGGCGCGTCGCGTTCGGCAAGCAGGACCCGGCGCGGGCGCGCGAGCTGTTCATCCGCGGCGCGCTGGTCGAAGGCGAATTCGACACGAAGCTGCCGTTTTTCGCGCACAACCGCAAGCTGCTCGCCGACATCGAGCAGCTCGAGCACAAGTCGCGCCGCCAGGACGTGCTGGTCGACGACGAGCTGATCTACGCGTACTACGACCAGGCGATTCCGGAAGGAATTCACACGGGCGTCGCGTTCGAGCGCTGGTATCGGGATGAAGTGAAGAAGGGCGGCCAGGCGGAGGACAAGCAGCGCCTGCTGTACCTGTCGCGCGACGACCTGATGCGCCACGAGGCGGCGGGCGTCACGACCGAGCTGTTTCCGAAGCGCGCGACGATGGCCGGCGTCGAGATGGCGCTGACCTACCACTTCGAACCCGGCACGCCGCGCGACGGCGTGACGCTCGCGGTGCCGCTGTACGCGCTGAACCAGGTCGACGCGCGCCGCTGCGAATGGCTCGTGCCGGGGATGCTGAAGGAAAAGGTGCAGCTGCTGCTGAAGTCGCTGCCGCAGAAGCTGCGCCGGCATTGCGTGCCGCTGCCCGAGTACGCGGCCGGCTTCGTCGAGCGCACGGGCCGCGAGCGCTTCGGCGCGGGCGGCCTCGTCGAGGCGCTGATCGCCGACGTGCGCGGCGAGACGCAGGTCGCGATGAAGACGGCCGACTTCAAGCTCGAGACGCTGCCCGCTCACCTGTTCATGAACTTCAAGGTGATCGACGAGCACGGCCGCCAGCTCGCGATGGGGCGCAATCTCGCGCAACTGCGCCAGGAACTCGGCGCGCAGGCGCAGCAGCAGTTCCAGAAGATCGCGGCGGCGTCGACGATCGCGCCCGGCGGCGAAGCCGGCGCGGACGACGCAGGCGCCACGCCGGCGCCGGCGGCCACGGCGGGTTCCGCGGCTTCGACGGCGAAGGGCGGCAAGCCGGGCAAGGGCGTCGCACCGCACACGGGCGCCCCGGCGGAAGCCGGCGCGACCGCGCTGTACGAGAACCTGACGACGTGGAACTTCGGCAAGCTCCCCGAGCTGCTGGAGATCCGCCGGCGCGGCCAGACGCTGTACGGCTATCCGGCGCTCGTCGATCGCGGCACGCATTGCGACGTCGAGGTGTTCGACTCGCCGGAGGAGGCCGCGCGGATCCACCGGGCCGGCTTGCGGCGGCTGTTCGCGCTGCAGCTGAAGGAGCCGATCAAGTTCCTCGAGAAGAACCTGCCGGGGCTGCGCGAGATGGCGATGCAGTACATGTCGCTCGGCACGCAGGACGAGCTGCGCGACCAGCTGATCGACACGGCGCTCGACCGCGCGTGCCTGCAGGATCCGCTGCCCGACGACGACGCGAGCTTCCACGCGCGTCGCGACGAAGGCCGCAGCCGCCTGAACCTGCTCGCGCAGGAGATCGCGCGGCTCGTCGGGCAGATCCTCGCCGAATACGCGGGGCTCGCGAAGAAGCTCGCGCAGGCGAAGCCGTTCGCACAGGCCCACGCGGATCTGCAGCAGCAGCTCGCCGCGCTGGTCGGCAAGCGCTTCGTGATCGACACGCCTTACGTGCAGCTTGCACACTTCCCGCGCTACCTGAAAGGCATCGCGCTGCGGATCGACAAGCTGAAGGCCGACCCGGCGCGCGACGCGAAGCAGTCCGGCGAGCTGCTGCCGCTCGTCCAGCAGTACCAGCGCGCGGTGTCGCAGCGCGGCGGCGTCGCCGACCCGCGGCTCGCGGAATTCCGCTGGCTGCTGGAGGAACTGCGCATTTCGCTGTTCGCGCAGGAACTGCGCACGCCGATGCCTGTCTCTGTCAAGCGTCTGCACAAGGTCTGGGAGTCGATGCAGCGCTAGCGCAACGGCGGTTGTCCGGGTCCGCGCCGGCGGCCGGCCCGGCAGGCCGCGCGGCGCCTGCCGCGGCGGGCCGCACGGCGGCCGCGGCGTGCGTCGAAGTGGCGCAGGGCCGACTTCCGTCAACCGGCAGGGCCGGTCGAGCGTTTTACAATCACTGCTGTTCCACGACGTGAGTCTTCATGCGCACTTTCCTTTCCTTCGGCCGCACGCTTGCGCTGGCCGCCGCCGTGCTGGCGCCTGCCGCGCACGCGAATAACGTGATCATCCTCAATTCGGCCGAAGCGACGCTTTCCCTGATCGACCAGCAGACCCGCCAGGTCGTCGGCACGATGCCGACCGGCAAGGAGCCGCACCACCTGATGGCGACGCCGGACAATTCGTCGCTGATCGTCGCGAATTCGGTCTCGAACAGCCTGATGTTCGTCGATCCGAAGACGGGCAAGCTGCAGCGCACGGTCGAAGGCATCGAGGATCCGTACCAGCTCGGCTTCTCGCCCGACAACAAGTGGTTCGTGTCGACCGGGCTGCGCCTCGACCGGCTCGACATCTACAGCTACGACGGCCGCGACCTGCATCTCGTGAAGCGCTTGCCGCTCGCGGTGATGCCGAGTCACATCGCGTTCACGAAGGACAGCAAGACCGTGCTCGTGTCGCTGCAGGTGTCCGGCGAGATCGCGGCGGTCGACCTCGCGACGCAGACGGTCAAGTGGAAGATGCCGGTCGGCAACGTGCCGGCGGGCCTGTGGATGACGCCGGACGACAAGTACCTGCTGGTCGGCATGACGGGCGCCGATTACGTCGCGGTCGTCGACTGGCGCAATCAGAAGGTCGTGAAGACCATCCAGACCGGCAAGGGCGCGCACAACTTCCGCTCGCTCGCGGACGGCACGCACGTCGCGATCACGAACCGGGTCGCGAACACGATCAGCATCATCGACGAGAACACGCTCACCAAGGTCGGCGACATCACCGGCCTGCTGCCGGGCCCGGACGACATGGAGCTGTCCGCCGACAAGAAGACGCTGTGGGTGACGTTCCGCTTCGCGAAGAAGGTCGGGATCATCGACCTGGCCTCGCGCAAGCTGGTGCAGACGATCTCCGTCGGCCGTTCGCCGCACGGCATCTACTTCTACGACCGCGCGCCGTGGAAGGCTGCGAACGGCGCGTGACGGGCGGAGGCGGACGATGCTGCACCTGATCGATGCGTTCGTGTCGGACATCCAGACCTGGCTGTACGTCGACGTCGTGCAGCCGCTCCTCTTCAAGTTCAACCTGATGGACTATGACGAGGACACCTACGACGCGCTGTACTGGGTGATCATCGGCGCGCTCCAGATGGTGCTGATGTTCGCGCTGCTGCGCCCGCTCGAGGCGCTCGCGCCCGTCGAGCGCTGGAAGAACCGCCGCGCGGTGCGGGTCGACGTGATCTATACCGCGATCTCGAAGCTCGGCATCTACACGCTATTCTTCTTCTTCGCGCTGCAGCCGGTGTTCGACCGCCTCCAGGCGTGGCTGCGCCTGCACGGCGTTGCGAACGTCAACCTCGATTATCTGTGGCCGGGCGTGACCTCGCGGCCGATCGTCGCGTTCGCGATCTACCTCGTCGTGCTCGACTTCGCCGGCTACTGGTATCACCGCTGGCAGCACAAGTTCGGCATCTGGTGGGAGCTGCACGCGGTGCATCACAGCCAGCGGCAGATGTCGTTGTGGTGCGACGACCGCAACCACCTGCTCGACAACGTGCTGCAATCGTGTTTCTTCGCGGCGATCGCGCTCGTGATCGGCGTGACGCCGTCGCAGTTCGTCGTGCTGACCGCGGTCACGAACTTCGTGCAGAGCATCCAGCATACGAATGCGCGGCTGTCGTTCGGCTGGCTCGGCGAGCGCCTGCTCGTGAGCCCGACCTTCCACCGGCGCCACCACGCGGTCGGCTACGGTCACGAAGGCACCAAGTACGGCTGCAACTTCGGCGTGCTGTTCCCGTGGTGGGACATGATGTTCGGCACCGCGTCGTGGAACCGCACGGTCGAGCCGACCGGCATCCGCGAGCAGGTCGAAGGCGTGTCCTACGGCGAAGGCTTCTGGGCGCAGCACGGCCTCGCGTTCGTGCGGATCTTCCGGCGCCTCTTTCCCGCGAAGCGCGGCGCGGCGTCGGCCTGAGCGCGTCACTTTCCCGTTGAACGGCTTTCCCGCACGGCCCGCATGCGCTTTGGCGCCTGCGGGCCGTGTGGTTTATCCTTTTCCCGTTTTTCATCGTCGATACAGGTTCGCATGAACGACTTGCTGCGCTCCTTCGTCCGGGCGTTCGCCAGCGCGCTGCACCCGCGCATGCTGTGGCTCACCCTGATGCCGTTCGTCGTCTCCGCGCTGCTGTGGGGCGTCGTGCTGTGGTTCTCGTGGCAGACGCTGATCGACGCCGCGCGCGGCGCGCTCGACGGCTTCGTGCTGACCGCGGCGCTGTACCGCGCGTTCGACGCGCTCGGGATGTCGCAGCTGCATGCGGTCGTCGCGCCGTTCGTCGTCGTGTCGCTCGCGATTCCGCTGATCGTGCTGACCGTGCTGCTGCTGATCGCGACGATCTCGATGCCGGTCGTGATCAGGCACCTGTCCAACCGGCAGTTCGCCGCGCTGGAGGCGAAGCGGGGCGGCACGTTCTTCGGCAGCGTGTTCAATTCGCTCGGCGCGGCGATCGTGGGCGTCGTGCTGCTCGTCGTCACGATTCCGCTGTGGCTGATCCCGCCGTTCTTCGCGTTGTTGCCGCCGGTGATCTGGGGCTGGCTCACGTACCGCGTGATGACCTACGACGCGCTCGCGCAGCACGCGAGCCGCGACGAACGCCGCGCGCTCGTGCGCCAGCATCGCTGGCCGCTGATCGGCATCGGCGTCGCGACCGGGCTGCTCGGCACCGTGCCGACCTTCGTGTGGGTGTCGTCGGTCTGGATGATGGTGCTGTTTCCGTTCGTGGCGGCGGCCATGATCTGGGTTTACGCTTTCATCCTCGTCTTCTCGGCGCTGTGGTTCGGGCACTATTGCCTGCGCGCGCTGGACGACCTGCGTGCGAGTTCGCGCGCCACCGCAATCGACATGGGGCAGGCATGAGCATCGGCATCATCATCATCGGCGACGAAATCCTTTCGGGCCGCCGGCAGGACAAGCATCTGGCGAAGGTCATCGAACTGCTCGGCGCGCGCGGCCTCGCGCTCGACTGGGCCGAATACGTCGGCGACGATCCGGCGCGGATCACCGCGACGCTCGCGCGCGCGATCGCGTCGGGCGACATCGTGTTCTCCACGGGCGGGATCGGCGCGACGCCGGACGACCACACGCGCCAGTGCGCGGCCGCCGCGCTCGGCGTGCCGCTCGTGCTGCATCCGGAAGCGAAGGCGCTGATCTCGGAGCGCATTCGCGAGACGCACACCGATGCGGCCACGCCGGTCGACTTCGAATCGCCGGAAAACCAGCATCGCTTCAACATGGGCGTGTTCCCGGCGGGCGCGACGATCATCCCGAACGGCTATAACCGGATTCCCGGTTTCTCGGTCGGCGATCTCCATTTTGTGCCGGGCTTCCCGGTGATGGCGTGGCCGATGATCGAATGGGTGCTCGACACGAAGTACCGGCATCTCCATCACGCGACGCCGCACGCGGAGCGCTCGCTGTACGTGTTCGAACTGCCGGAGTCGACGCTCACGCCGCTGATGGAGAAGATCGAGCGCGATTTCCCGAGCGTGCGCGTGTTCAGCCTGCCGAGCGTCGGCGATGCCGAGCGCGGCGGGATCTATGCGCGCCGGCATATCGACCTCGGCGTGAAGGGCGAGCCGGAGGCGGTCGCGGCCGCGTTCGTGAAGCTGCGCGAAGGCGTGCACCTGCTCGGCGGCGACGTGGTCGAACCGGAGGCGCCGCGCGCCTGAAGGCCTGAAGGCCGCGCGCGGCGATCGCGCATGCGGGCCGTGGCACGGCCCCGCAAAAACCACGGGCCGCGCAACGCGGCCCGTCATCGGGATGTCATCGCCCGGCTCGACGATGTGGCAGTCGGGCGTGCCTGGGCGGATGCGCCGTCAGGCGCCGATCCACGGCAGTTTCCGGAAGCACCAGCCGTCGACCGTCTTGCGGTGGCCTTCGGCATCCTTGCCGCCCTCGAAGCCTTCGAGCAGGTCGAAGGCCTTCGTGAAGCCGGCCTGCGTCGACGCGACCGCGGCGAGCTTCGAACGCGCGGCGCTGCGGCACAGGAACAGGATCGGCGTATCGGCCGGGAGGGCCGCTTTCAGTTGATCGATGAATTCGGCGTTCGGCACGCCGCCCGGATAGCGCGTCCATTCGAGGTGCAGGTACTGGCCGTCGCCGACGAGCGGGCGGCCGATCCAGTCGAGCTCGGCGCGGGTGCGCACGTCGACGAGGCGTGCCGACGGGTCGAGCTGCAGCAGTTCGAATGCCTCGGCCGGCAGCAGGGCGCCGGCATAGTTGAGCGCGCCTTGGGCGCGGCGTTCTTCGGCCTTCGCGTAAAGCTGGTCGAGCGTACTCATGGCAGGAGGTCTCCGTATCGGTCAAACGAACATTCTAGCGCGGCGCCGCCGCGCCGATGTCCGCGTGCCCGGTGGCGCATGCACCGCCCACGCGCTCACCAAAAGAGTGCAGAATGGCACGAATGCACCAAAAAGATTCGTCGACGCCGTCGCCTCCCCGGGATTGCACCGTTGCGGTGCGGGGGCGCCGCCGCCGGTGCGGGGCCCGGCCCCGGAATCGCGCAGCCGGGCCCCGCTACGGCGCGGGTCGGCGTGATTCGCGTCGGTTTTGCGATGGTTGGCACGGAAGCTGCTATATAGAATTCGGTCGACCCGGGGCACGCTGCGCCAAAGCCAGACTCCGGGCAGCTCGATAAACGAGGCGGTTCCCAGTCCGCCGGAATTGTTCAATCAGGAGAAGAGGTTATGAGTAAAACCGTCGCCGACGTCATGCAGCTCGTGAAGGACGAGGACGTCAAGTTTGTCGATTTCCGCTTCACGGATACGCGCGGCAAGGAACAGCACGTGTCGGTGCCGGTTTCGGCGTTTGACGAAGACAAGTTCGAAAGCGGCCATGCATTCGACGGCTCGTCGATCGCCGGCTGGAAGGGCATCGAGGCGTCGGACATGCTGCTCATGCCGGACCCGAGCGCCGCATTCGTCGACCCGTTCTATGAAGAGTCGACCCTCGTGCTGACCTGCGACGTGGTCGAGCCGGCCGACGGCAAGGGCTACGAGCGCGACCCGCGTTCGCTCGCGAAGCGCGGCGAAGCGTACCTGAAGAGCACGGGCATCGGCGACACCGCCTACTTCGGTCCGGAACCGGAATTCTTCATTTTCGACTCGGTCCAGTGGAACACGGACATGTCGGGCTGCTTCGTGAAGATCAACTCGGAAGAAGCACCGTGGTCGTCGGCCAAGGAATTCGAAGGCGGCAACACGGGCCACCGTCCGGGCACGAAGGGCGGCTACTTCCCGGTCGCGCCGGTCGACACGTTCCAGGACATGCGTTCGGAAATGTGCCTGCTGCTCGAACAGCTCGGCATCCCGGTCGAAGTGCACCACCACGAAGTGGCGGGCCAGGGCCAGAACGAAATCGGCACGAAGTTCTCGACGCTGGTTCAGCGCGCCGACTGGACGCAATGGTCGAAGTACATCATCCACAACGTCGCGCACTCGTACGGCAAGACGGCGACGTTCATGCCGAAGCCGGTCGTCGGCGACAACGGTTCGGGCATGCACGTTCACCAGTCGATCTGGAAGGACGGCCAGAACCTGTTCGCGGGTAACGGCTACGCGGGCCTGTCGGAACTGGCGCTGTTCTACATCGGCGGCATCATCAAGCACGCCCGTGCGCTGAACGCGATCACGAACCCGACGACGAACTCGTACAAGCGTCTGGTCCCGCACTTCGAAGCACCGGTCAAGCTCGCGTACTCGGCGCGCAACCGTTCGGCATCGATCCGCATTCCGCACGTGTCGAACCCGAAGGGTCGCCGTATCGAAACGCGCTTCCCGGATCCGATGGCGAACCCGTACCTGTGCTTCACGGCGCTGATGATGGCCGGCCTCGACGGGATCCAGAACAAGATCCATCCGGGCGAAGCCGCCGACAAGAACCTGTACGACCTGCCGCCGGAAGAGGACGCAAAGATCCCGACCGTCTGCGCAGGCCTCGACCAGGCACTGGAAGCGCTCGACAAGGATCGCGAGTTCCTGACGCGCGGTGGCGTGTTCACCGACGGCATGATCGATGCGTACCTCGCGCTGAAGGAGCAGGAGCTGGCGAAGTTCCGCATGACGACGCATCCGATCGAGTTCGAGATGTACTACTCGCTGTAATCGGCGATGGCGCTTCGATTCAGCGCCGTCATGCCGGTTCGTTCCCGTCGCGTGGCCTGCGGCGGGAACCGCGGAGTCTGAAGGGGGACGGCGTCCAGCCGTCCCTTTTTTGTTCCGAAAATTTCCAATTTCCGACCCGGTAACGCGCGACGACACGCACGATGGCTCTGAAGAATCTCATCAAGGCGAAGACGGGGCAGCCCGAGCGACTGACGGAAGACGAGCGGCTCGCGCGCTCGGGCCTGCTTGCGGGGCTGGAAGCGCTGCCGACGGCCGTGATCGTGCTCGACCGCAAGACGCTGCGGGTCGCGTTCGCGAACCCGTCCGCGGAGGCGATGCTCGACATCTCGCGCCGGCAGCTCGCGCAGCGGCCGTGGGGCGAGATTTTCCCCAATGCGAACGAACTCGCGTCGACGATCACCGCGATCGGCCAGGAGCGCTTTCACGCGACGCATCTCGATACCGTGCTCGACCGGCCCGGCCGCGAGCCGCTGCACGTGCATGCGATCGTCGGCTTCCTCGAGACCGTGCCCGATTTCGTGCTCGTCGAGCTGTTCGAGAACGAACGGCAGTCGCGCACCGATCGCGAGGAGCGCATCCACGACCTGACCGCGGTCAACAAGCAACTGATCCGCAACCTCGCGCACGAGATCAAGAACCCGCTCGGCGGCATTCGCGGTGCAGCCCAGCTGCTCGAATTCGAACTGAGCGGGCGCGAGCGCGGCGAGTTGCGCGAATACACGCAGGTGATCATCAAGGAGTCCGACCGCCTGCAGACGCTCGTCGACCGGTTGCTGGAGCCGCATCGGCATCCGCACATCGTCGGCGACGTGAACATTCATGAAGTATGCGAACGCGTGCGCGCGGTGATGCTCGCGGAATTTCCGCGCGGGCTCACCATCGAGCGCGACTACGACGTGAGCGTGCCGGACTTGCGCGGCGACAAGGAGCAGCTGATCCAGGCGCTGCTGAACATCGTGCGCAACGCGGCGCAGGCGCTGCGCGAGCGGATCGCGCAGGGCGACGCGAAGATCGAGCTGCGCACGCGTATCGCACGCAAGGTGACGATCGCGAAGCGCCTGTACAGGCTGGCACTGGACTTGCACGTGGTCGACAACGGGCCCGGCATTCCGGAGGAGATCCGCGACCGGATCTTCTACCCGCTCGTGTCCGGGCGCGACGACGGCAGCGGCCTCGGCCTCACGCTCGCGCAGACGTTCGTGCAGCAGCACGACGGGATGATCGAGGTCGAGAGCCGGCCCGGTCGTACCGAATTTCAGATCCTGCTGCCGCTCGATCATTGAGCGGCGGCATGGCGATTCACCGGATTCACCCATACCTGACCGACCTATGAAGCCGATCTGGATAGTAGACGACGATCAATCGATCCGCTGGGTGCTCGAAAAGGCACTCGCCCGGGACAGCTTCGCGACGAAGAGCTTCGCGAACGTGCGCGACGCGCTGGCCGCGCTCGACCACGAGACGCCGCAGGTGCTCGTGTCCGACATCCGGATGCCGGGCGGCTCCGGCCTCGAGCTGTTGCAGGCGATGCACGAGCGCCTGCCGGGCCTGCCCGTCATCATCATGACGGCGTTCTCCGATCTCGACAGCGCCGTCGCGGCGTTTCAGGGCGGCGCGTTCGAATATCTCGCGAAGCCGTTCGACGTCGACAAGGCGGTCGAGCTGATTCGCCGCGCGGTCGAGGAGAGCCTGCGCGGCGGCGCGCCGCAGGACGAGCGTGTGGCCGAAGCGCCCGAGATGCTCGGCCAGGCGCCCGCGATGCAGGACATGTTCCGCGCGATCGGCCGCCTGTCGCACTCGGCCGCGACCGTGCTGATCACCGGCGAGTCTGGCACCGGCAAGGAGCTCGTCGCGCGGGCGCTGCACCGTCACAGCCCGCGGGCCAACGGGCCGTTCATCGCACTGAACACCGCGGCGATTCCGAAGGACCTGCTCGAATCCGAACTGTTCGGCCACGAGCGCGGCGCGTTCACCGGCGCGCAGACGACGCGCCAGGGCCGCTTCGAGCAGGCCGAGAACGGCACGCTGTTCCTCGACGAAATCGGCGACATGCCGTTCGACCTGCAGACGCGCCTGTTGCGCGTGCTGTCGGACGGCCAGTTCTATCGGGTCGGCGGCCACAACCCGCTGCGCGCGAACGTGCGCGTGATCGCCGCGACGCACCAGAATCTCGAGTCGCGCGTGCGGCAGGGGCTGTTCCGCGAGGACCTTTACCACCGGCTCAACGTGATCCGGCTGCGGCTGCCGCCGCTGCGCGAACGCAGCGAGGACATCGCGCTGCTCACGCGCCACTTCCTGCAGAAGAGCGCGCGCGATCTCGGCGTCGAGCCGAAGCGCGTGTCCGACGAAGCGCTCGCGTATCTGACGTCGCTCACGTTTCCGGGCAACGTGCGTCAGCTCGAGAATCTCGCGAACTGGCTGACCGTGATGGCGCCCGCGCAGACGGTCGAGATCAAGGACCTGCCGCCCGACCTCGTGCCGGCAGGCGCGCCGGTGACGGCGACGGCCGACGGCGTGGATGCGCACGCCGGCACCGGCATGGGCGGTGGCGACATCGCGCGCGTGCAGCCGGCGGCGGGAGCGCCGTTGACGGCAGCCCCCGTCGCGGCCGCGCCGAATGGCGCACCGGCCGGCTATCCGATGTGGGAAAGCGGGCTGCGCACGGAAGTCGCGCGGCTGTTGCGCGAGAATTCGGCCGACGTGATGGACGAGCTCGCGCGCCGCTTCGAGGCGGCCGTGATCCGCGAGGCGCTCGATTTCACGCGCGGCCGCAAGGTCGAGGCGGCAGAGCGGCTCGGCATCGGCCGCAACACGATCACGCGCAAGATCCAGGAACTGCATCTGGAGCCGTAAAGCCTCTGTCGCGGCATGCGCGTGCGTCGCGCATGCCGCGATCGGACATAATCGCGGTTTGCCGTCACGTGCGCTCCCGTCATGTCCGATTCCTTCCGCTGGCCCACCGGGGCCGATCCCTTCCGTTTTCTCGAAGCGCTCGACAGCAAGCGTGCCCGTGCGTGGGTCGACGAGCAGAACGCGCGCACACGGGTCGCGCTGCGCGACGACGATGCGTATCGCGCGTTGACCGCGCGGCTCGCGCAGGCGTATCTGCCGCGCGAACGCCCGGTGATTCCGACCCGCTGGCGCGACTGGGCGTACGACCTGTGGCAGGACGATCTCCATCCGAAGGGACTGTGGCGCCGCGCGCGCTGGGACGACTGGCGCGCGGGCCGGCCCGAGTGGGAAACGCTGCTCGACGTCGACGCGCTCGGCGCGCAAGAGGGCGAGTCGTGGGTGTTCGAGCAGGACGCGATCCTGTACCCGGACGGCGACCGCGCGCTGCTGTCGTTGTCGCCGGGCGGCGCCGACGCGGTCGTCGTGCGCGAATTCGACCTCGTGCAGCGCCGTTTCGTCGACGGCGGCTTCACGATCGACGTGCCCGGGAATCACACGATAGGCTGGATCGACCGCGATACCGTCTACGTGAGCTGGGATCGCGGCGAGGCGCATGCGACCGCCGCCGGCTATCCGTACGAAGCGCGCCGCTGGGTACGCGGCACGCCGCTCGCCGATGCGCCGGTGGTGTTCCGCGGCGAACCCGACGACATCAGCGCGGGCGCGGGGTTCGATCCGATCGACGGCCGCCACGTCGCGTGGCGCAGCGTCGATTTCTTCGACGCGCATGCATACCGGCTGACCGACGCGGGCGAGTGGGCGCGCTACGACGTGCCGACGCACGTCGAGGTCGGTTTCTGGGAAGGTTGGCTGATGCTGGAGCCGCGGCTCGACTGGGACTGCGGCGGCGTGCGTCACGCGGGCGGCTCGCTGCTCGCGATCCGCGAGCAGGCGTTCCTCGCCGGGTCGCACGAACTCACGACGCTGTTCGAGCCGCGACCGACGACGTCCGCGTGCACGTGGACGCACACGAGCACGATGCTGATCGCGAGCTGGCTCGACGACGTGCACAACCGCACGATGCTGTGGCAGCCGCGCCAGGGTGAGGACGGCGCGTGGACGTGGCACGCGCGGCCGTTCGAATGGCCGGGCGACGCGCAGATCGACGTCGAGCCGGTCGAGTCGACGCTGAACGACGACGTGTACGTGGACGTCGACACCTATCTCGATCCGCCCGAATGCTGGCTCGCCGATCTGGCCGACCGCGCGGTCGATGCGCCGTCGCGTCGCGTGCTGCTCGACCGGCCGCCGGTGCGATTCGATGCGGCCGGGCTCGTCGTGCGTCGCGCGAATGCCCGCTCGCGCGACGGCACGGCCGTGCCGTACACGCTGATCGGGCCGCGTGATGCGCTCGATGGCCTGGCGCATCCCGACGGCAGCGCCCGCGTCGCGCGGCCGTGCCTGCTGTCAGGCTATGGCGGCTTCGCGATTCCGAACCTGCCGGGCTACAGCGATGCACTCGGCATCGCATGGCTCGAACGCGGCGGCGTCGCGGCGTTTGCGCACATCCGCGGCGGCGGCGAATTCGGACCGGGCTGGCACGTCGACGCGCAACGCGAGCATCGGCAGCGCTCGTTCGACGACTTCATCGCGGTGGCCGAGGACCTGATCCGCACCGGCGTGACGACGGCCGCGCAACTCGGCATCGAGGGTGGCAGCAACGGCGGGCTGCTGGTCGGCGCATGCATGGTGCAGCGCCCGGAACTGTTCGGCGCGGTGCTGTGCCGCGTGCCGTTGCTCGACATGCGGCGCTATCCGAAGCTGCACGCGGGCGCCGCATGGCTCGACGAGTACGGCGATCCGGACGATGCGCGCGAGGGCGCGGCGCTCGCCGCCTACTCGCCGTATCACCGCGTGCGCGAAGGCGTTGCGTATCCGCCGCTGCTGCTGACGACGTCGACCCGCGACGACCGCGTGCATCCCGCGCATGCGCGCAAGATGGCCGCGCGCATGCATGCGCTCGGACACGAACGGGTGTGGTACTGGGAGAACACCGACGGCGGCCACGGCAGCGCCGACGATCTGGAGCGTGCCGAATCCGATGCGGCGGAATTCGGCTTCCTGTGGGCGCATCTCGGGCCCGCGCCCGCGCGCGCTTGAGCGCAGGCGCGAGCGGGCAGGGCGTTCAACTGACGACCGCGATCACGGGCGTGTGGTCGGACGGCTGTTCCCACGTGCGCGGCACGCGATCGACCTCGCACGACGTGCAGGTTTCGGCGAGTGCCGGCGACAGCAGGATGTGGTCGATGCGCAGCCCCGCGTTGCGGCGGAACGCGAACATCCGGTAGTCCCACCACGTGAAGGTCTTCTCGGGCTGCTCGAAGCGGCGGAACGCATCGACGAAGCCGAGTTCGATCAGTTTCGCGAAATGCGCGCGCTCCTGCGGCGACACGAGGTTCTGGCCTTCCCATTTCGCCGGGTCGTGCACGTCGCGATCTTCCGGCGCGATGTTGTAGTCGCCGAGCAGCGCGAGCTTCGGGTAGCGCTGCATCTCGGTGCCCAGCCACGCCTGCAGCGCGTCGAGCCACTGCATCTTGTAGACGAACTTGTCGGAGTCGGGTGCCTGGCCGTTCGGGAAATACGCAGACACGATGCGCACGCCTTCGACCGTCACGGCGATCACGCGCTGCTGTGCGTCGTCGAAGCCGGGGATGTTGCGCACGACGTCCGATTCGTCGACGGCGAGCGTGTCGCGCGCGAGGATCGCGACGCCGTTGTAGGTCTTCTGGCCCGCGAACCAGCTGCGGTAGCCGATCGCTTCGAGATCGGCGCGCGGATATTTCTCGTCCGGCAGCTTCAGTTCCTGCAGGCACAGCACGTCGGCTCCGCTTTGCGCGAGCCAGTCGAGCACGTGCTGCTTGCGGACGTTGAGCGAGTTGACGTTCCAGGTGGCGATTTTCATGAACGGGAATGCGTGCGGGGGTGAATGCGAAGGACGCCATCTTACCGCGAGCACGGGGCGCGAACGCGCGCGACACACGACGTGAAGCCGGTGCCGTGCGTGTCGATATCGACGGCCTGCGAAGAATTTGTGACAAAAGTATTGACGTGAGTGCTTCATCACCCTATAATTTATTTCTCTGACGCGGGGTGGAGCAGTCTGGCAGCTCGTCGGGCTCATAACCCGAAGGTCGTAGGTTCAAATCCTACCCCCGCAACCAAGCACACCAGGCGATGTGCAGCGCAAGTGACCGATGCGCGCTTCGTCGACAGGAACCCGGCCCCGTGCCGGGTTTTTTGTTTTCAGCCCGCCGCCCACTCGACCGCCGCCTTTGCATGCAGCGCGGTCGTATCGAACACCGGCAGCGGCGCGTCGTCCGCGCCGATCAGCAGCGTGATTTCCGTACAGCCGAGTATCACAGCCTGTGCGCCGCGTTTCGCCAGTTCCCCGATGATCGACACGTAGGTCGCACGCGACCCGGCATCGATCACGCCGTGACACAGCTCGTCGTAGATGATCCGGTGCACGTCGTTGCGTGCGGATTCGTCCGGCACCAGCACGTCGAGGCCGAACTTGTCGCGCAGGCGCTCCGCATAGAACGGCAGCTCCATCGTGTAGCGCGTGCCGAGCAGCGCGACGCGCTCGACGCCGGCGGCGCGCAGCGCGGTGCCGGTCGGATCGGCGATGTGCAGGAACGGCAGCGATACGGCAGCCTCGATCGCGCCGTGCACGCGGTGCATCGTGTTGGTCGTCAGCACGACGAGATCGGCGCCGGCCGCTTCGAGCCGACGCGCGGCATCGGCCATCCGTTCGCCGAGCGCGGCCCAGTCCTGCGCGCGCTGCAGCGCTTCGATCTCCGCGAAATCCACCGTGACCAGCACGCTCTTCGCGTTGTGATGGCCGCCGTGCAGCGCCTTCGAATGGCGATTGATCATCCGGTAGTACTCGGCCGACGATTCCCAGCTCATTCCGCCGATGAGTCCGATCGTTTTCATCCGTCACCTGTGCGTTTCATATGTCGTGGCAGACGAGTATAGGGGGCGGCCCGGGCGCGCGGCGGTACGATCCGCGCGAAGCGGACCGGTACGGCATTGCCGGTCGGGGGTGGCCGGCGAGCGGGTGGAGGCGATCCGAGGCGTTCCGGCTGCGCCGGGCGTCGGCCGTCGGCCGAACGCGGCAGCACGCGACAGTTGAAACGGCCACTGTGTTTTTGTACAGTATCGGCACCGTGAATCCGACCATCATCCCGCCTGCCGATCCGCGCGGGTCGCCGCCCGGCGACGCGCCGTCGCGCGTGCGCAAGATCATCCACTGCGACTGCGACTGCTTTTACGCGTCGGTCGAGATGCGCGACGACCCGTCGCTGCGCAACCGGCCGCTCGCCGTCGGCGGCCGGCCCGACCAGCGCGGCGTGATCGCGACCTGCAACTACGAGGCGCGGCGCTACGGCGTGCATTCCGCGATGTCGTCGGCGCTCGCGATGCGCAAGTGTCCGGACCTGCTGATCCTGCCGTCCGCGATGGACAAATACCGTGCGGCGTCGCGGCAGATCATGGCGATCTATCGCGACTACACGCACGACGTCGAGCCGCTGTCGCTCGACGAGGCGTACCTCGACGTCAGCGGTTCGCAGCTGTGCCAGGGCAGCGCTACGCTGATTGCGCGGGAGATTCGCCAGCGCGTGTACGACACGGTCGGCGTGACGGTGTCGGCGGGTGTCGCGCCGAACAAGTTCATCGCGAAGATCGCGTCCGACTGGAACAAGCCCGACGGTCTGTTCGTCGTGCGGCCGCACGAGGTCGATGCGTTCGTCGCGGCGCTACCGGTGCGCAAGCTGCACGGCGTCGGCCAGGTGACGGCCGCGCGGCTCGACCGGCTGGGCATCCAGACCTGCGCGCAGTTGCGCGGCTGGTCGCTGATCGACCTGCATCGCGAGTTCGGTGCGTTCGGCCGGCGGCTGTACCAGCTGGCGCGCGGCATCGACGAGCGGCCGGTGCGGGCCGACCAGGAGCGCAAGTCGGTCAGCGTCGAGACGACCTACGTGACCGACCTGACGACGCTCGAGCAATGCGCGGACGAGATCCGCCGCCTCGTCGTGCAGCTCGACGCGCGCATCGCACGCGCGGGCGCGGCCCGCACGATCCGCAAGCTGTACGTAAAGATCCGCTTCGCCGATTTCCAGCGTACGACGGTCGAGTGCGTGGCCGACGC
Organism: Burkholderia sp. Bp8994; assembly: GCF_003853805.1. Lineage (NCBI taxonomy): Bacteria > Pseudomonadati > Pseudomonadota > Betaproteobacteria > Burkholderiales > Burkholderiaceae > Burkholderia > Burkholderia sp. Bp8994. The sequence goes on along the minus strand of NZ_QTQH01000023.1, from coordinate 96,641 downwards.
GACGAACGCGCAGACGGCCGTCACGCTGCTCGCGAAGGGGCTGCAACGGCGCGCGCAGGCCGTGCGGTTGCTCGGCGTGGGCGTGCGCATCGACGAGGACACGGCCGAGCGTCACGGGCAGTTTTCGCTGTTCGATGACGATGCGGACGAGGGGGCTGATACTGACGGCGCTGCCGCTGCCGCTGCCGCTGCCGCTGCCGCTGCCGCTGCCAACGCCAACGCCAACGCCAACGCCAACGCCAACGCCAACGCCAACGCCAACGCCAACGCCAACGCGGAAACCGACGCAATCGACCCGAACGACCCGAACGACCCGAACGACCCGAACGAGGCGAACGCCGACAACGCCGCCAACGACAAAACCTCCGCGCCATGAAAAAAGGCACCGCCGCAGCGGTGCCTTTCGACGCAGCCGGACAAGCCGGACAGCGCGCGCTCAGTGCGCGGGCGAGGCCATCCCGTTGTGACGCAGCAGCGCGTCGATTTCCGGCTCGCGGCCGCGGAACGCCTTGAACGAATCCATCGCCGGCCGGCTGCCGCCGACTTCGAGGATTTCGCGGCGATAGCGCGTGCCGGTCGCCGCGTCGAGCACGCTGCCGCTGGCGGCGGCCGCTTCCTCGAACGCCGCGTACGCGTCGGCCGACAGCACCTCGGCCCACTTGTAGCTGTAGTAGCCGGCCGCATAGCCGCCCGCGAAGATGTGGCTGAACGTGTTCGGCCAGCGCGAGAACGCGGCCTGCGGGATCACGTGGTAGCGCTCGTTGATCTCGCGCGCGAACGCATTCACGCCGGTCGTGCCGGACGGGTCGAAGTCGACGTGCAGCAGCATGTCGAACATCGAGAACACGATCTGGCGCAGCGTGCCGAGGCCGCTCTGGAAGTTCTTCGCGGCGATCATCTTGTCGAACAGCTCGCGCGGCAGCGCGGCGCCCGTATCGACGTGCGACGACATCGACGACAGCACGTCCCATTCCCAGCAGAAGTTTTCCATGAACTGCGACGGCAGCTCGACCGCATCCCATTCGACGCCGTTGATGCCCGACACGCCGAGCTCGTCGACGCGCGTGAGCATGTGATGCAGCCCGTGGCCGAATTCATGGAACAGCGTGATGACCTCGTCATGCGTGAAGCAGGCGGGCTTGCCGCCGACGGGTGCCGAGAAGTTGCAGGTCAGGTACGCGACCGGCGTCTGCACGGTGTCGCCGCGCTTGGCGCGCGCACGCGCATCGTCCATCCACGCGCCGCCGCGCTTGCCTTCGCGTGCGTACAGGTCGAGATAGAACTGCGCGACGAGCGAGCCGTCGCGGTTCTCCACGCGGAAGAAGCGCACGTCCTTGTGCCACACCGGTGCGTCGTCCGGCTTGATCCGCACGCCGAACAGCGTTTCGGTGACGTTGAACAGGCCCTTCAGCACGGCCGGTTCCGGGAAGTACTGCTTGACCTCGTTTTCCGAGAACGCGTAGCGCTGCTGACGCAGCCGCTCGGCCGCGAACGCGACGTCCCACGGAGCGAGCTCGGTCAGGCCGAGTTCCTTCGCGGCGAACGCGCGCAGTTCGTCCCAGTCCTTGTCCGCGTGCGGACGCGCGCGCGTCGCGAGATCCTCGAGGAACGCGATCACCTGTTGCGGCGATTCGGCCATCTTCGGCGCGAGCGATACTTCGGCGAAGTTGCGGTAGCCGAGCATCTGCGCCTCTTCGCGGCGCAGCTTAAGCTCGTCCGCGACGATCGCCGTGTTGTCCCACTCGGCCTTGCCGCCGCCGTATTGCGGCCCGAGTTCGGACGCGCGCGTCGCATACGCGCGGTACAGCGTCTCGCGCATCGCACGGTTCTCGGCGTACTGCAGCACCGGGAAGTAGGACGGAAAGTGCAGCGTGAACTTCCAGCCTTCCTTGCCTTCCTTCTGCGCGGCCTCGCGGGCCGCTTCGATCGCATCGCCCGGCAGGCCGGCCAGCTCGGCCTCGTCCTGCGCGAAATACGCATACGCGTTGGTCGCGTCGAGCACGTGGTCGGAGAATGCCTTCGACAGCGCGGCCTGCTGCTCCTGCAATTCCGCGAAACGCGGCTTCTGATCCTCGGGCAGCTCGGCGCCCGACAGGCGGAAATCGCGCAGGGCGTTGTCGAGGATCTTCTTGCGCTCGGCGGACAGCGTCGCGTATTCGGCGCTCGCGGCGATCGCCTTGTACTTCTCGTACAGCGCGAGGTTCTGGCCGACGCTCGACCAGAATTCGGTCACGCGCGGCAGGTTTTCGCCGTACGCGGCGCGCAGCTCCGGCGTATCGGCGACCGCGTTCAGGTGGCCGACGACGCCCCATGCGCGCCCGAGCGGCTCCGTCGCCTGCTCGACCGTCTCGACGATCGCGGCCCAGGTCGCCGGCGTCGCGGGTGCGCTCGCCGTGTCGACCGCGCGGTTGGCGGCATCGAGCAGCGTGTCGAGCGCGGGCGTCACGTGTTCCGGACGAATCTCGCCGAAGCGGGGCAGGCCGGAGAAATCGAGGAGCGGATTGGTATTGGCGCTGGCGGACATTAAGACTCCCTGTCTGTTGCCGGATGAACCGGGGTGAAAAGGGTGAGGCGCGATGCGGCGGCGCCCGATATCGACATTATTGGGGCGCAACGCGCGCTTTCCAATCGTTAGTTTCTAACGAGGCGATTGACGGAGCGCGACGCGGAGCCGGAAAGGGTCGAAAGGGGCGGAATGAAGCGGAGCGCGGCAGTGTGGCAGGGCGCTGACGCGGCCGCGGCGGGCGGCCGGCGGGACGCCGGCGCACGCATGCGCGCCGGCTGGACGGGCGAGAGGGTCGAAGGCGCTCAGGCGGCCGCGGCGGCGCGCTCGGCGGCTTCGATCGTGTTGATCAGCAGCATCGTGATGGTCATCGGGCCGACGCCGCCCGGCACCGGCGTGATGTGGCCGGCGACTTCCTTCACGCCGGCGAAGTCGACGTCGCCGCACAGCTTGCCCGCGTCGTCGCGGTTCATGCCGACGTCGATCACCGTCGCACCCGGCTTGACCATGTCGGCCGTCAGGATGTTGCGCTTGCCGACCGCGGCGACCACGACGTCGGCCTGGCGCGTGTGCGCGGCGAGGTCGCGCGTCTTGCTGTGGCAGATCGTCACGGTCGCGCCGGCTTCGAGCAGCAGCATCGCCATCGGCTTGCCGACGATGTTCGAGCGGCCGATCACGACGGCGTTGGCGCCTTGCAGCGGGATGCCGTGCGCTTCGAACATCTTCATCACGCCGTACGGCGTGCACGGGCGGAACAGCGGCTTGCCCGTCATCAGTGCGCCGGCGTTCGCGACGTGGAAACCGTCGACGTCCTTCTCCGGCGCGATCGCCTCGATCACCTTGTGGCTATCGATGTGCGCGGGCAGCGGCAGCTGGACCAGGATGCCGTGGATCTTCGGGTCGCGGTTCAGTTCGTCGATGCGCGCGAGCAGGTCGGCTTCCGACAGCGTGTCGGGGTACGCATCCTTCAGCGAGAAGAAGCCGTTGTCCTCGCACGCCTTGATCTTGTTGCGCACGTAGACTTCGCTCGCCGGGTTGGCGCCGACGAGGATCACCGCGAGGCCGGGCTGGTGGCCGCGTGCGGTCAGGGCGGCGGCGCGTTCGGCGGCCTGCGCGCGCAAGGTCTTCGAGAGGGCGTTGCCGTCGATGAGGAGGGCTGTCATGGTGGTGGTCCTGCCGGGAAGTTGGAATGCGGGCGTACGGCGCGCGAAACGCCGCAGCAAAACACGGAATTATACCGGTCGCCTGCCGTCGTCCGACAGCGAATACAAGGAAAGCGTCATGGCGGCGGTGCCGGCGCCCCGGGAGGCGGCGCCGTGCCGTGCCGCGCGAGTGGGCCGCATCGCGCGGCGCGGCGGTGCGGCCGGCCGGGCAGGCGCCCGGCGGCCGCGCGCAACGTTCAGGCCTGCTTCTTCGACAGCGCGAGGCGCAGCAGATCGGCGACCGTGTTGACGTTGAGCTTTTCCATGATGTTCGCGCGGTGCGCTTCGACCGTCTTGATGCTGATCCCGAGATCGTCGGCGATCTGCTTGTTCAGGCGGCCGGCGATGATCCGCTCGAGCACCTGCTGCTCGCGCGCGGTCAGCTTCGACAGGCGCTCGCTCGCGGCGCGCTGTTCCTGGACGCTCTTGCTTTCGCTTCGGGCCTTGTCGAGCATCCGCTCGACGAGCTTGCGCAGCTCGGCCTCGTCGAACGGTTTCTCGATAAAGTCCATCGCACCCTTTTTCATCGTCGACACGGCCATCGGCACGTCGCCGTGGCCCGTGACGAAGATGATCGGCAGCGCGGCGTTGTCGGCGATCAGGCGCTCCTGCAGCTCGAGGCCGCTCATGCCTGACATCCGCACGTCGAGGATCAGGCAGGCGATCTGGCCGGCCTGCTGCGCCGGCTGGTACGCATCGAGGAACTGCTCGGCGCTCGAGAAACATTGCACGCGATAGCCGTTCGCCTCCAGCAGCCAGCGCAGCGAGTCCCGTACGGCCTCGTCGTCGTCGACGACGAAGACAGTTTCCTGAGTGGTGGTGACAGGGCTATTCATAGTTCTCCCGTAACGGTATGTGATGCCGATGCCTCGCGCCCCCCTTGGCCGAGATCAGCGGGTTCCCCAATGGGCAGGCTGCAGTGGAATGTCGCGCCGGAAATGCGGCCGTCCGGTTCGACATTGTTGACCACCCACAGACGCCCCCGATGCGATTCGATGATCGAACGGCAGATGTTCAGCCCCATGCCCATGCCGTCGGACTTGGTGCTGTAAAACGGTTCGAACAGGCGTTCGGCGGTCGCTTCGTCGACGCCCGGACCCTGGTCGATCACGCGGACGTCGACGAAACCCGCGTCGATGTCGGCGACGACGCGGATCACGCCGTCCGCCGACGCCGGCTTCACGTCGGCCATCGCCTCGGCCGCGTTCTTCATCAGGTTCACGAGCACCTGCTCGATCAGCACGGGGTCGACATAAATAATAGGCATTCTTGCGAGGATTTCCGTGACGATCCGGATCCTGCGCTTCCTGGCCTCGATTTCGGCGAGCCCGACTGCGTCGGCGACGATGTCCGCGACCCGCGCCGGCTGGCGCTTCGGCTCGCTGCGCTTCACGAATTCGCGGATCCGCTTGACGATCATCCCCGCGCGCAGCGCCTGCTGCGCGGTCTTTTCCAGCGCGGGCTGCAGCGTCTCGGGCGTGCCGCGGCCGCTTTTCACGAGCGCGAGCGTGCCCGAGCAATAGTTGTTGATCGCGGCAAGCGGCTGATTCAATTCGTGCGCAATCGACGACGCCATTTCACCCATCGTCATCAATCGGCTCGTGAACTGCAGCTTCTCTTCCTGCTGGTGCGCGAGTTCCTGCGCCTTCTTGCGGGTCGTGATGTCGGTCGCGATCTGCATCTGCGCGAGGTGGCCGTCCACCCACTGGATGTACTGGCGGCGCACCTCGAACCACTTCTGGATGCTCTCGACGTACACCTCCTGCGCGTCTGCCGTGCTGCTCGTCAGCGCGGCGGCCGGCAGGCCGGCGAACGCATCGACCATGTCGATCGAGTCGGACGACGCCTGCGCGCGGTCGAAGCCGCCGCCCGACAGCTCGAGGTGGCCGTCCGGGCGGATCCCGAACAGGTGGCGGTAGTAGCGGTTCGCGAACAGCAGCTCGGCTTCGTCGGCGGCCAGCACCGATACCGCGGCGTCGAGGCTTTCGAGCACCGTCGTGAAGCGCTCGTGCGCGGCCGCGAGTTCCTCGCGCGCGCGCTTCGGCTCGGTGATGTCGGTCATCGACGACATCCAGCCGGTCTGGCGGCCCGAGCTGTCGATCAGCGGCGAAACGTAGAGGCGCGCATGGAACAGCGTGCCGTTCTTGCGCCGCACGCGCAGTTCGAAGCCCGAGCTCGGTGCTTTGCCGCGCAGCGTCATGTCGAGCTGGCGCTGCATTTCGGGATACGAGTCGCGCGGCCAGTAGGGGAACGGTGCGACCTTGCCGACGAGGTCGGTTTCGTCCCAGCCCGTCATCCGGCAGAACGCGGGGTTCACGTGCGTGATGCGGCCGTGCATGTCGAGCACGCGCATGCCGATCAGCACCGAATTCTCCATCGCGCGGCGGAAGAACGCCTCAGCGTACAGCGCCTGCTGTGCCTCGAAGCGTTGGCGCGTGTGCTTCCACAGGCTCCAGAGGCTCCACAGCACGAAGCACGACAGGCCGGCCACGAGCCACACGAGCGTGTTGTTGGTCAGGTTCGTGAGCTGCGGGAACGCGTACACGCGCACGGTCAGCCCCTGGCCGGGCGGGTCGAGCGGCAGGTCGTAGTGGGAGTCGCGCGGCAGGCGCGGGCGCGTCGACGTGGACGACAGCTCGCGGTTGTTCGAGTCGGTGATCGAGATCTTGTACTTCGACGACAGCTCCTGCGGGATGTCGTGCTTCAGGATCCCTTCGACCGAGAACACCGCGGCGAGCGAGCCGAGATATTCGCGGTCGCCGCGCATCACGGGCGTCTGCAGCGTGATGAAGCCGTTGCCGAAGTCGTCGTAGATCAGCGGCGAATAGGCCTGGCGGCGCGTGCTGCGCGCTTCGTCGTACGCGCCGCGCACGGCGTCCTGCATCTGCGCGTCGCCGGGTTTCGCGAGCCGCTGGCCGAGCAGCGGAGGATGCACGGTCGGCCAGCGCTGCACGCCGGGCGCGGTGTACCAGTTCAGATAGAGGATTTCCGGATGCGTCTGCATCACGTCCGCGACGGCCATCTGGAATGCGTTCTGGTCGAGGCGGCCGGACGCGAGATCGCGCGACAGCGCCTGCAGTTGCTCCTGCGCGCCCGTCATCGACAGGCGGATCTGCTGCTGCGCCCACGCGACGTTACGGAACAGGGTGTCTTCCTGCTGCTGCTGTTCGCGGCGATTGAGGCTCCATAGAATGAGGCTCATCACCACGAGGAACACGAGGATCGACAGCAGCGGCGTCAGCAAATAGGAATTGGACCACCACGGTCCGTGGTGCCAGCGGGACGGCTGCGACTCCGCCGGCGGGCCCGACGGTCGCGCCGAGCGTGCGAAAAGCCGATCGGTCAACATGGCAGGATTGTAGCGCAGCGCAATACATGGAAAACCTATACCGGATATGTTGAACGGAAACGGATTTATGCCCGCGGCGCGTGCCGCAGAGGCCCGCCGCAAGGGTGCAGCGCAGCAATATTCCGCATTACGAGAAAAGATCTCATAATTCGAAAATTCTGTTGCGCGGGGCCGGCGACGCTCATTACAATCCGTCGGAGCTTGCCCGCAGGCCGCGCCGCGTCGTCTGCACGAGAGCGATCCTCACATTCCAGGACCCAGGAGACGAGAATGTCCGCTGTACCGAACGAAGTGATGAAATATGTCGCCGCCGAACGTGACGACGACCCGCAAGAAACCGTTGAATGGCTCGAGTCGCTCGACGGCGTGATCTCGTCGGTGGGCACCGGCCGCGCGCATTACCTGATCGAAAAGCAGATCGAGTTCGCCCGCATGCACGGCGAACACCTGCCGTTCTCCGCCAACACCCCGTACATCAACACGATCCCGGTCGAAGCCCAGGCGAAGATTCCGGGCGACCAGGACCTCGAGCACCGCATCCGTTCGTACACGCGCTGGAACGCGCTGGCGATGGTGCTGCGCGCCGGCAAGGACACGAACGTCGGCGGCCACATCGCGTCGTTCGCATCGGCCGCGACGCTCTACGACGTCGGCTACAACCACTTCTGGCACGCGGCGTCCGACCAGCACGGCGGCGATCTCGTGTTCGTGCAGGGCCACTCGTCGCCGGGCGTGTACTCGCGCGCGTTCCTGCTCGGCCGCCTGTCGGAAGAGCAGCTCGACAACTTCCGCCAGGAAGTCGACGGCAAGGGCATCTCGTCGTACCCGCACCCGTGGCTGATGCCGGACTTCTGGCAGTTCCCGACGGTGTCGATGGGTCTCGGCCCGATCATGGCGATCTACCAGGCACGCTTCATGAAGTACCTGGAATCGCGCGGCATCGCGAAGACCGCCGGCCGCAAGGTCTGGGCGTTCCTCGGCGACGGCGAGACGGACGAGCCGGAATCGCTCGGCGCGATCGGCATGGCGAGCCGCGAGAAGCTCGACAACCTCGTGTTCGTGATCAACTGCAACCTGCAGCGTCTCGACGGCCCGGTGCGCGGCAACGGCAAGATCATCCAGGAACTGGAATCGGAATTCCGCGGCGCCGGCTGGAACGTGATCAAGGTCATCTGGGGCAGCCGCTGGGATGCGCTGTTCGCCCGCGACAAGACGGGCGCGCTGATGCGCCGCATGATGGAAGTCGTCGACGGCGAATACCAGACGTACAAGTCGGAGTCGGGCGCGTTCGTACGCGAACACTTCTTCAACACGCCTGAACTGAAGGCGCTCGTCGCCGACTGGTCGGACGACGACATCTGGGCGCTGAACCGCGGCGGCCACGATCCGCACAAGATCTACGCGGCGTTCCACGAAGCGACCAACACGAAGGGCGCGCCGACCGTCATCCTCGCGAAGACCATCAAGGGCTACGGGATGGGCGAGTCGGGCCAGGCGATGAACATCACGCACCAGCAGAAGAAGCTGCCGGTCGAGCAACTGAAGAAGTTCCGTGACCAGTTCCGCCTGCCGATCACCGACGAGCAGATCGCCGACGTGCCGTACCTGAAGTTCGAGGAAGGCTCGAAGGAGCTCGAATACATGCGCCAGAAGCGCATGGACCTCGGCGGCTACCTGCCGCATCGCCGCGAGAAGGCGACGTCGCTGCCGGTGCCGGCGCTCGACGCATTCGAGCCGCTGCTGAAGGGCACGGGCGAAGGCCGCGAGATCTCGACGACGATGGCGTTCGTGCGGATCCTGAACATCCTGCTGAAGGACAAGGCGCTCGGCAAGCGCGTCGTGCCGATCGTCCCGGACGAATCGCGTACGTTCGGCATGGAAGGCCTGTTCCGCCAGATCGGTATCTGGAACCAGGAAGGCCAGAAGTACGTGCCGGAAGATTCCGACCAGCTGATGTTCTACAAGGAATCGGAAACCGGCCAGATCCTGCAGGAAGGCATCAACGAAGCGGGCGGCATGTGCGACTGGATCGCGGCAGCGACGTCGTATTCGACGCACGGCGAGATCATGGTGCCGTTCTACATCTTCTATTCGATGTTCGGCTTCCAGCGGATCGGCGACCTGGCATGGGCGGCGGGCGACATGCGCTCGCGCGGCTTCCTGCTCGGCGGTACCGCGGGCCGCACGACGCTGAACGGCGAAGGCCTGCAGCACGAAGACGGTCACTCGCTCCTGTGGGCCGCATCGGTGCCGAACTGCATCAGCTACGACCCGACGTTCGGCTACGAACTCGCGGTGATCGTCCAGGACGGCCTGCGCCGCATGGTGCAGGAGCAGGAAGACGTGTACTACTACATCACGGTGATGAACGAGAACTACGAGCACCCGGCGATTCCGCAGGGCGAGCACGTAGCGGCCGACATCATCAAGGGCATGTACGCGTTCAAGAAGGCCGACGCGGACGCGAAGGCGCCGCGCGTGCAATTGCTCGGCGCGGGCACGATCTTCAACGAAGTGATCGCTGCCGCCGACCTGCTGAAGAACGACTGGGGCGTCGCGGCCGACCTGTGGAGCGTGCCGAGCTTCACCGAACTCGCGCGTGAAGGCCACGAGATCGAGCGCTGGAACCTGCTCCATCCGACCGAGGAGCGTCGCCTGTCGCACGTGCAGAAGTGCCTGAAGGACACGCAGGGTCCGGTCATCGCGTCGACCGACTACGTGCGCGCGCTGGTCGACCAGATCCGCGGCCAGATCGACCGCCGCTTCGTCGTGCTGGGCACGGACGGCTTCGGTCGTTCGGACACCCGCGAGAAGCTGCGTCACTTCTTCGAAGTCGACCGTCACTGGGTCACCGTCGCCGCGCTGAACGCGCTGGCCGACGAAGGCACGATCGAGCGCAAGGTGGTCGCGGACGCGATTGCCAAGTACAACCTCGATCCGTCCAAGCCCAACCCGATGACCGTTTAACGCACACGCGCCGTGTGATGCCGCGCGCCGCTTCCGGGAGGGGCGCGCGCGGCCATGGAGACACAAAAAGATGAGTCAAGCGATCGAAGTGAAGGTGCCGGATATCGGCGATTACAAGGACGTGCCCGTCATCGAGGTGCTCGTGAAGGTGGGCGACACGGTCGAGCCCGAGCAGTCGCTCGTCACGCTCGAGTCGGACAAGGCGACGATGGACGTCCCGAGCCCGGCAGCCGGCACGGTCAAGGAAGTGAAGATCAAGGTGGGCGATTCCGTGTCGGAAGGCTCGCTGATCGTCCTGCTCGAAGGCGGCGCCGCGGCGCAGGTGAACGGTGCGGCCGCGCCGGCAGCCGCACCGGCTCCGGCGGCAGCGCCCGCACCCGCGCCGGCTGCGGCAGCGCCGGCTGCCGCGCCGGCCACGTCGGGCGGCACGCTCGAGGTGAAGGTGCCGGACATCGGCGACTACAAGGACGTCCCGGTGATCGAGATCGGCGTGAAGGTCGGCGACACGGTCGAGAAGGAGCAATCGCTCGTCACGCTCGAGTCCGACAAGGCGACGATGGACGTGCCGAGCCCGGCCGCAGGCGTCGTGAAGGAAATCAAGGTCAAGGTGGGCGATTCGGTGTCCGAAGGCACGCTGATCGTGCTGCTCGACGCCGCTGGCGGCGCGCCTGCCGCCGCGCCGCAGGCGAGCGCGCCGGCTCCGGCCGCTGCCGCGCCGGCACCCGCCGCCGCACCGGCACCCGCGAAGGCTGCACCGGCTCCGGCTGCTGCCGCGCCGGCCGCCGCAACGTCGGGCGAGTACCGCGCGAGCCACGCATCGCCGTCCGTGCGCAAGTTCGCGCGCGAGCTCGGCGTGGAAGTCGCACGCGTTCAGGGTACCGGTCCGAAGGGCCGCATCACTAAGGACGACATCACCGGCTTCGTGAAGGGCGTGATGACGGGCCAGCGCGCGGCACCGGCCGCGGCAGCCGCGCCGGCAGGCGGCGGCGAGCTGAACCTGCTGCCGTGGCCGAAGGTCGACTTCTCGAAGTTCGGCCCGTTCGAGGCGAAGCCGCTGTCGCGCATCAAGAAGATCTCGGGCGCGAACCTGCATCGCAACTGGGTGATGATCCCGCACGTCACGAACAACGACGAAGCGGACATCACCGAGCTCGAAGCGCTGCGCGTGCAGCTGAACAAGGAGCACGAGAAGGCGGGCGTGAAGTTCACGATGCTCGCGTTCGTGATCAAGGCGGTCGTCGCCGCGCTGAAGAAGTTCCCGACCTTCAACGCGAGCCTCGACGGCGACAACCTGGTGTTCAAGCAGTACTACCACGTCGGTTTTGCCGCTGACACGCCGAACGGCCTCGTCGTGCCGGTGATCCGCGACGCGGACAAGAAGGGCCTCGTCGACATCGCGAAGGAAATGGCCGAGCTGTCGAAGGCCGCGCGCGACGGCAAGCTGAAGCCGGACCAGATGCAGGGCGGCTGCTTCTCGATCTCGTCGCTCGGCGGGATCGGCGGCACCAACTTCACGCCGATCATCAACGCCCCGGAAGTCGCGATCCTCGGGTTGTCGCGCGGGCAGATGAAGCCGGTGTGGGACGGCAAGCAGTTCGTGCCTCGGCTCACGCTGCCGCTGTCGCTGTCGTATGACCATCGCGTCATCGATGGCGCGGAAGCCGCGCGGTTCAATGCGTATCTCGGCGCGTTGCTGGCCGATTTCCGTCGCATCATTCTTTGATGAGCGTGGGAGTGGCTCGCGGGGGCGTGGGGTTGATGTCTGTGATCCTCGCCCTGTCGTTGAACCTGTTTCGCTAATGGTCTGCTAGCGTCGCCCCTGCGCGGGGCGGCGGTCACTTTTCTTTGTCCCACAGGGACTACCTTCGGGTCGTCTTCCAAAGAAAAGTAACCAAAAGAAAGGCGCGTCCTTGGGCGGACGGCAAAGGTGGTCCTGCCCAGGTTCGCGTTCTTTTGTCAGGCCGTAGTCGGTTCTTGCGGGTTTCTCCCCCTCTGTCTGCAGCTAATCAAGAAGGGGACAGTAATGAGTCTCATCGAAGTCAAGGTTCCGGATATCGGCGATTTCAGCGGCGTCGATGTCATCGAAGTCAACGTGAAGCCGGGCGACGTGATCGAAAAAGAGCAGACGCTCATCACGCTCGAATCGGACAAAGCCTCCATGGAAGTGCCCAGCGACGTCGCCGGCACGGTCAAGGAAGTCAAGGTCAAGGCCGGCGAGAAAGTCTCGCAAGGCACCGTGATCGCCATCGTCGAAGCAGCGGCAGGCGCAGCCGCGCCCGCGAAAGCAGCCGAACCCGCAAAGGCCGCAGCACCGGCTCCGGCCGCCGCGCCCGCCGCCGCCCCGGCCGTCGCTCCGCAAGCCGGCAGCTACAGCGGCTCCGCCGACATCGAATGCGACATGCTCGTGCTCGGTGCCGGCCCCGGCGGCTACTCGGCCGCATTCCGCGCAGCCGACCTCGGCATGAAGACGGTGCTCGTCGAACGTTACTCGACGCTCGGCGGCGTCTGCCTGAACGTCGGCTGCATCCCGTCGAAGGCGCTGCTGCACACGGCGCTCGTCATCGACGAAGCCGCGGCGCTCGCGTCGCACGGCATCTCGTTCGGCAAGCCGGAAGTCGATCTCGACAAGCTGCGCGACTTCAAGGGCGGCGTCGTCAAGAAGCTGACGACGGGCCTCGCCGGCATGGCGAAGGCGCGCAAGGTCGAAGTGGTCACCGGCGTCGGCGCGTTCGTCGATCCGTATCACATGGAAGTGCAGGGCGAGAACGGCAAGAAGGTCGTCAAGTTCAAGCAGGCAATCATCGCCGCCGGCTCGCAGGCCGTGAAGCTGCCGTTCATGCCGGAAGACCCGCGCGTCGTCGATTCGACGGGCGCCCTCGAACTGCGCCAGCTGCCCAAGCGCATGCTCGTGATCGGCGGCGGCATCATCGGCCTCGAAATGGCGACGGTGTATGCGACGCTCGGCGCCGAGATCGACGTCGTCGAAATGATGGACGGCCTGATGATGGGCGCGGACCGCGATCTCGTGAAGGTCTGGGAAAAGTACAACGCGAAGCGCTTCGGCAACGTGATGCTGAAGACCAAGACGGTCGGCGCGGAAGCGAAGGAAGACGGCATCTACGTGAAGTTCGAGGGCGAGAAGGCGCCGGCGGAAGCGCAGCGCTACGACCTCGTGCTGGTGGCGGTGGGCCGCAGCCCGAACGGCAAGAAGATCGGTGCCGACAAGGCAGGCGTCGCGGTCACCGACCGCGGCTTCATCGACGTCGACAAGCAGATGCGCACGAACGTCCCGCACATCTTCGCGATCGGCGACATCGTTGGCCAGCCGATGCTCGCGCACAAGGCCGTGCATGAAGGCCACGTCGCAGCGGAAGCCGCGCACGGCGAAAAGGCGTACTTCGACGCGCTGCAGATCCCGTCGGTGGCGTACACCGATCCGGAAGTGGCGTGGGCCGGCAAGACGGAAGACCAGTGCAAGGCCGAAGGCATCAAGTACGGCAAGGCCGTGTTCCCGTGGGCCGCATCGGGCCGCGCGATCGCGAACGGCCGCGACGAAGGCTTCACGAAACTGATCTTCGACGAGGAAACCCATCGCGTGATCGGCGGCGGGATCGTCGGCCTGAACGCGGGCGACCTGATCAGCGAAGTGTGTCTCGCCGTCGAGATGGGCGCGGACGCGGAAGATATCGGCAAGACGATCCATCCGCACCCGACGCTCGGCGAATCGGTCGGCATGGCCGCGGAACTGTACGAAGGCGTCTGTACGGACCTGCCGCCGCAACGCAAGAAGTAACGCGATCGGCTCGGCCGGCCTCGCGCCGGCCACGAAAAACGCCGCCGCCCGGGATACCCGGACGGCGGCGTTTTCTTTTGCCCGCGGCCGACGGCAGTGCCCGGTCCGTGCTGCGCCATCGCACCAGCGCCACCGGGATGCCCGGATGTTCCGTCGCTGGAAACAAAAAAGCCGCGCAGTGCGCGGCTTTGTCAGGAGCAGGGGACGCTTACGCGGCCGGCTTGCTCGAACGGCGCGATGCAGCAGCGCTCGCAGCCTTCGTCGCGACAGCGGCAGCCGCGTTGAAGTTCGTTTCGGCGATCTCGACGGCTTGCTTGGCAGCCTTCTGGACCGTTTCGTACGTCGTGTTCGCAGCGTTCAGTGCCGACTTCAGTGCGGCGACAGCCGTTTCCGAACCGGCCGGAGCGTTCTTCGCGACGTTGTCGACGAGTGCCTGGACCTTCTTGTTCTGCTCTTCGAATTGCGCTTCGGCAACCTTCGCGAACTCGGCTTGCGTCGACGACGCGATTTCATACAGGTGACGGCTGTACGACAGCACCTTTTCCGCGACCGGCTGCGACAGGCTCGCTTGCAGCGCGATCAGTTCCTGTGCGTCCTTCACCGACAGCAGGCGCTGCGCGTTTTCCTGGCTTTCGGTCAGCGTCGACTTCACGACCTGCAGGTTGAGTTCGATCAGCTTTTCGACGCCTTCGAACGCCTTGGTCGTCAGACCGAACAGGCTTTCGAGGTTGGCTTTCTGTGCGGCGGCGATTTGCTCGGGGGTCAGCAAGGACATGTCAAGCTCCTGAAAAGCGATCACGTCGATCGCAGGGATAAAGGGCACTACGATGGGGAACCTCGGCGCCGCGTGCTTTGTGCAACGCAGCAATGAGTCATATTTTAGGGCAGAGAAAAGTCTTGTCAAGCACTTTTTGTGCATTGCACAATCACGACAAATTATCGATAAAACAACGGGTTATCGCGGCCGGTTCGGAATCGGTTTCAGACGTGTTCCCACATGGTGCGCACTTGGCCGGGGCAGGCGCGCCGCACCGTGATCATGCACAGGTAAACCTGACAGGCATGTGGAACGTTATGCTTCTGTTCCTGTCGAAAAGCGCGCCGTTTCGCGATGCGCATGCCGTGGCGATGTGCCGCCGCCGCGGTCAAGACCGGTGCCTGGTACACCGAACGCCGGATACGTACTTTCCCCGCTTTAATTCGTCGCCAAAGTGACGTTATCTCAATTAACCGCGTGGTAATTCGGGAGACGGGTACTGTCGGGCGGCGCATCCCATGAATTTTTTCGATGGGAGCGCGAGGGTTGATCGAGTCATCGTTGGTCGACCCTTACATTCCGGTTTAACGACGATCGGTAAGTGCCTAATATTGCTCTTTTTTTCAGCTTTAACTACACTTGCGGAAACCCCGCCCGCTTTGTCCAGACCCCAATGAAAGCCGAATCGTTTTCACCGCGCAGATTGTTGCAGAGCATGACGCTCGGCACGGCTGTGTCGGTCGCCGTCGCCTTGCTGGCGACCGCCGCGTCCGTCGCGCCCGCTGACGCCTTTGCCGCCACTGCGAAGACCCACCAGGCCGCCAAGAAAGCCGCTTCCACTTCTTCGGAAAAGAAGCGGACGGTGAAGGCCGCCTCCGCGAAATCCGCCAACGTCGCGTCGGCCGATGCGCCGAAGGCATCGCGCAAGCGCGCGACGCTCGCGTCGAACGTGCACGGCCATCGCGGCGCGGTGCGCAAGGTCGCGTTCCAGCCGCGTCGCCCGACGGTCGGCCAGGCATTCGGCCTGCACGACACGCCGGACGCGCTCGCGCTGCGCTCGAGCGTCGCGTACGTCGTCGACCAGAACACCGGCGAGCCGCTGTTCGACAAGAATTCGCTCGCCGTCGTGCCGATCGCATCGATCTCGAAGCTGATGACGGCGATGGTCGTGCTCGACTCGAAGTCACCGATGACCGACCAGATCGAAGTCACCGACGAAGACCGCGACTACGAGAAGGGCACGGGTTCGCGCCTGTCGGTCGGCTCGGTGCTGTCGCGCGAGGACATGCTGCACATCGCGCTGATGGCGTCGGAAAACCGCGCGGCCGCCGCGCTGTCGCGCTACTACCCGGGCGGCCGTCCGGCGTTCATCGCCGCGATGAACGCGAAGGCGAAGTCGCTGGGCATGAACGACACCCACTTCGAGAATTCGACGGGCCTGTCGAGCTCGAATGTGTCGAGCGCACGCGACCTCGTGAAGATGGTCAACGCGGCGTACCAGTACCCGATGATCCGACAGTTCTCGACCGACCGCACGTACGACGTCAATACGGGCAAGCGCAACCTGGTCTACAACAGCACGAACGCGCTGATCCGCGGCAACGGCTCGTGGGACATCGGTCTGCAGAAGACGGGTTTCATCAACGAGGCGGGCGAATGCCTCGTGATGCAGGCGACGATCCATGGCCGGCCGATGGTGATGGTGCTGCTGGATTCGTTCGGCAAGTATTCGCGCTTCGCCGACGCGGCACGCCTGCGCAACTGGCTCGACGCCGGCGGCGGCGAGCGCCTGACGGCCGCCAATACGGCGAACGGCGGCACCTGAGCGTGTCACGGCGGTTCGCGCCGTGCCGATCGCCGCAAAGAAAAAGCCCCGCGATGCGGGGCTTTTTTTCATCTGGCGCCATGCGGCGGGCGGCGCGGCTCACGCGTGCCGTTGCAGCCCTTCGGCATCCTTCGTGGGCGCGGGCCGGTAGCCGAGCGATTCCGAGATGGTCAGCGCGGTGCGGCTCAGCTGGCCGAGCCACGCGTCCTGCAGGCGGTCCGCCGGGGCCGACAGCGACAGGCCCGCGACGAGCTTGCCCGAGTCGTCGTAGATGCCGGCCGCGATGCAGCGCACGCCCAGCTCCAGTTCCTCGTTGTCCCGCGCGCACGATTGCTGGCGCACGAGTGTCAGCTCGCGCTCGAGCTTCGCGATGTCGGTGATGCTGTTCTGCGTATGGCCGGACAGCCCGGTGCGCGTCGCATAGGCGCGCACGCGCGAGGTTTCGTCGACCGCGAGAAACAGCTTGCCGACCGACGTCAGATGCAGCGGCGCGCGGCCGCCGATTGCGCGGACGACCTGCATCCCCGAGCGCTCGGAATACGCGCGCTCGATATAGACGATTTCGTCGCCCTGACGCACCGACAGGTTCACGGTCTGGCCGGTCAGGCGATGCAATTCGCGCATCGGCATCAGCGCAGCGTCGCGTACCGACAGGCGCGCCTTCACGAGGTTGCCGAGTTCGAGCAGCCGCATGCCGAGCCGGTAGGTGCCGGGATCGGAGCGGTCGACGAGGCGGCAGGTCACCATGTCGTTGAGGATGCGGTGTGCGGTCGACGGATGCAGCTCCGTGCGCTGCGCAAGCTCTTTCAGGCTGACGGGGTCGCTGTGCGCGGCGAGCGCGTCCAGCAGCCGCATCATGCGTTCGATCACCTGGATCGACGTTTTGGAATCCGGGGTGGGTTGGCTCATGTCGGGGGAGAATCGGTTGACGCGTCAAGCGGTGTTGCGTCGATTGTATCTCGTATCGTGAAAAAAGCGAACGCCGTTCGAGGAAGTCCTCGTTTCCGGCATCGCGCACTTGCGCGCGCGCCGGCGTTGGTCTTGCCGGCCAAACGGCGGATAATGAGAGCCGTTTTCTCGAAGGAGCGCGTATGCGAGTCGGTTTGTTCGTGACCTGCCTGGTCGACCTGATGCGTCCGGAAATCGGCTTTTCCGCGCTGAAACTGATTCGCGAAGCCGGCTACGAGGTGTTCGTGCCGCCCGCGCAAACCTGCTGCGGCCAGCCGGCCTACAACTCGGGCGACCGCGCGCTCGCACGGGATCTCGCCGAAAAGACGCTGCGCGAGTTCGAGCAGTTCGATTACGTCGTCGCGCCGTCGGGCTCGTGTGGCGGCATGATCCGCGCGCACTACGGCGACCTGTTCCGCGACGACCCCGAACTGATGGGGCGCTATGCGCGATTCCAGCAGAAAGTCTACGAACTGACCGATTTCCTCGCGAACGTCGCGAAGGTGACGCTCGCCCCCGGCGAATTCACGGGGCCCGTCACCTATCACGACTCATGCTCGGGCCTGCGCGAGCTCGGCGTGAAGGCGCAGCCGCGCGCGCTGCTCGCGCAGCGCGGCGTGGCCGTCACCGAGATGAAGGACTGCGAGCACTGCTGCGGCTTCGGCGGCACGTTCGCGGTCAAGTACGGCGACATTTCGGCGGCCATCGCGGACGAAAAGTGCGCGAACGTGCGCGCGTCCGGTGCGGGCGCCGTCGTGCTCGGCGATCTCGGCTGCATGCTGAACATCGAAGGGCGGTTGCGCCGCACGGGCGACCGCGACACCCGCGTGCTGCACGTCGCGCAGGTGCTGGCGGGCGACGTCTGACGCCCGGTTCCCGCTTACTTTTCCTCGATACCGCGATGCAAGTTCAATCGATGCATTTCAAGGCGCGCGCCGGCCAGAAGCTGGCCGACCAGCGCCTGCAGCAGAACCTGAAGAAGCTGTCGACGAAGTTCGTGTCCGCGCGCGCCGATGCGATGACCGCGATCGACTTCCAGGCGACGCGCGCCGCGCTGAAGGCGCGCCGCAACCGTGCGCTGGAGAACCTCGACGTGTGGCTCGAGGCGTTCGAGCGCGAAGCGACGCGGCGCGGCACGACGGTGCTGTTCGCGGAAACGACCGCGGACGCCGCGCGGCTCGTCGCCGACATCGCGCGGCGCCACGACGTGAAGAAGGTCATCAAGACGAAGTCGATGGTGTCCGAGGAAATGCGCCTGAACGCGGTGCTTGCCGAGATGGGCGTGCAGTCGATCGAGACGGACCTCGGTGAATACATCCTGCAGATCAACGACAACGAGCCGCCGAGCCACATCATCGCGCCCGTCGTGCACAAGGACAAGGACGAGATCGCCGACCTGTTCGCGCGCACGCACCACCGCGAGCGGCTGACCGAGATTCCGGACATGACGCGCGAGGCGCGCGAGGTGCTGCGCCCGCATTTCCTGTCGGCCGACATGGGCGTGACGGGCGGCAACTTCGTGATCGCCGAGACGGGGTCGGTTGCGCTCGTCACGAACGAAGGCAACGAAGGGATGTGCACGGTGATGCCGCGCGTGCATGTCGCGGTGACGGGCATCGAGAAGGTGCTGCCGACGCTCGAGGATCTCGCGACCGCGATGCGTCTGCTGCCGCGTTCGGCGACCGGCCAGAAGACCTCGAACTACTTCTCGGTGCTGACCGGGCCGCGCGGCCCCGGCGACGAGGACGGCCCGGAACACAACTACGTGGTGCTCGTCGACGGCGGCCGCACGGGCCTGATCGGCGGCGAATTCCAGGAGATGCTGCGCTGCATCCGCTGCGGCGCGTGCATGAACCATTGCCCGGTGTACCAGAAGGTCGGCGGGCACGCGTACGGATGGGTCTATCCGGGCCCGATGGGGTCGGTATTGACGCCGAGCTACGTCGGGATCGACCGTGCGCTCGACCTGCCGCAGGCCGCGACGCTGTGCGGCGAATGCGACAGCGTGTGCCCGGCCGGAATCCCGCTGTCGCACCTGCTGCGCACGCTGCGCGAGAAACAGGTCGAGCGGCACCTGCGGCCGTGGCGCGAGCGCGCCGCGCTCGCCGCGTGGGGCTTTGTCGCGCGCCGGCCGCTCCTTTACGCGCTGACGACCAAGCTCGCGGTACGGATCCTCGAGCGGCTGGGCGGCAACGGCGGCACGCTGCGGCGCCTGCCGATGATGGGTGGCTGGATGGACACGCGCGACATGCCGACGCCGACCGGCCGGACGTTCCGCGAACTGTACGCGGCCTCGCAAAGCCACCTGGGCTGACGACTGTTCATCGGGTGGCAACAGTGCGTTCGCTATTCATGTATTTATCTTGATAGGTGCGGTCTATAGAATCCTGCCTGTAGTCCCCGGAATCGGGTTTCGGGGCATGAGGTCAAGGAGCCGCATCATGAAAAAGACAATATCGATGTACTGGCCGCTGGCAATCGTCGTTCCGCTCGCCGCGGCCGCTTATCTGCACGCGATGGCCGACGCGCCGGCGAGTGGACCGATCGCCGTTCACCAGGCATCGGCCGAGCTCGCGCGCGCGGTGTCGTTCGGTCTGGTCGACGACGCGGCGACACCGTTGCCGGCCGCATCCGGCGACGTCGTGCTCGCCGCACCCAAGGCGCTGTAAGGCACGCCGCCGTCGCTTTGCGCGGCGGCGCGATTCCGGGCGCCTTTGTATAATGGCGCGTTGTTCTCCCGCGCGGCTCGCCGCGGCTTTCCGATAGTGCGATGACCCGCGTTGCGATCTGTTTCGTCTGTCTCGGCAATATCTGCCGTTCGCCCACTGCAGAAGGCGTGATGCGCCACCAGGTGGACGCGGCCGGGCTGGCCGACCGGATCGAGGTCGATTCGGCCGGTACCGGCGACTGGCACGTCGGCGAGCCGCCCGACACGCGCGCGCAGGCGGCGGCCCGCACCCGCGGCTACGACCTGTCGGCGCTGCGGGCGCGGCAGGTGAGCGCGGCGGATTTCGAGCGGTTCGACCTGCTGCTGGCGATGGACGAAGCCAATCTCGCGGAATTGCGGCGGCGCTGCCCGCCCGGGCATCGCGACAAGGTGCGCCTCCTGATGGAATTCGCGCCGGGCGCGGCCGGGACCGAAGTGGACGATCCTTATTTCGGCGGCGCGCAGGGCTTCGAACAGGTGCTCGACCAGGTCGAGCGCGCGTGCGCGGGCCTGCTGGACACCCTCCGGAGCGGTACCGCACGCTGATCGTGGGGTATTCAGCGGTCTGCGAATACCCTGTCGAAGACATGGATACTTGACTAAAAACGTCAAATATTTATACTTGACCAAAATCGTCAAGATTGCAGTCCCCTAGACACCATGAGACTCACCACCAAAGGCCGTTTCGCCGTCACGGCGATGATTGACTTGGCACTGCGCCAGGAGCAGGGCCCGGTGACGCTTGCAGGCATCAGCCAGCGCCAGCGGATTTCGCTCTCGTATCTCGAACAGCTGTTCGGCAAGCTGCGCAGGCATGAAATCGTCGAATCCGTGCGCGGCCCGGGCGGCGGCTACAACCTCGCGCGTCGCGCGCAGGACGTCACCGTCGCCGACATCATCATCGCGGTCGATGAACCGCTCGACGCCACGCAGTGCGGCGGCAAAGGCACGTGCGACGGCTCGAAGCAGCCCGACGGCCATTGCATGACGCACGAGCTGTGGTCGACCCTGAACCAGAAAATGGTCGAATACCTCGATTCGGTATCGCTGCAGGATCTCGTCGATCAGCAGCGCGCACGCGAGGGTGCGCCCGCGGTGCTGCGCGACCGGCGCGCGCCGGAGCCCGCCGCGGCGCCGGCCGAACCGGTGCGCACGATGCCGCTCGGTCCCAATTCGGTGTTCAACATCGCGAGTTCGTGAGCGCGAACGCGCCGCACACCCCATAACGCACATAGTCCCTGCACAGAATACCCGGAGCGACAGATGACCCAAGAGACTCTCCACCTGCCCATCTACATGGATTACAGCGCGACGACGCCGGTCGACCCGCGCGTGGTCGACAAGATGGTGCCGTACCTGCGCGAGCAGTTCGGCAACCCGGCATCGCGCAGCCACGCGTACGGCTGGGATGCCGAGCGCGCGGTCGAGGAAGCGCGCGAACAGGTGGCTGCGCTCGTGAACGCGGATCCGCGCGAGATCATCTGGACGTCCGGCGCAACGGAATCGGACAACCTTGCGATCAAGGGTGCCGCGAACTTCTACAAGGGCAAGGGCAAGCACATCGTCACGGTGAAGACCGAGCACAAGGCCGTGCTCGACACCTGCCGCGAGCTCGAGCGCGACGGCTTCGAAGTCACCTATCTCGACGTGAAGGAAGACGGCCTGATCGACCTCGACGTGTTCAAGGCCGCGCTGCGCCCGGACACGATCCTCGTATCCGTGATGCACGTGAACAACGAGATCGGCGTGATCCAGGACATCGAGACGATCGGCGAGATCTGCCGCGAGAAGGGCATCGTGTTCCACGTGGACGCCGCACAGTCGACCGGCAAGGTCGAGATCGACCTCGCGAAGCTGAAGGTCGACCTGATGTCGTTCTCGGCGCACAAGACCTACGGCCCGAAGGGCATCGGCGCGCTGTACGTGCGTCGCAAGCCGCGCGTGCGCATCGAAGCGCAGATGCACGGCGGCGGCCACGAGCGCGGCATGCGTTCTGGCACGCTGGCGACGCACCAGATCGTCGGCATGGGCGAAGCGTTCCGCATCGCGCGTGAAGAAATGGCGACCGAGAACGAGCGCATCCGCATGCTGCGCGACAAGCTGCTGCGCGGCCTGTCGCAGATCGAGGAAACGTACGTGAACGGCGACATGGAGCACCGTGTCCCGCACAACCTGAACATCAGCTTCAACTTCGTCGAAGGCGAGTCGCTGATCATGGCGATCAAGGACGTCGCGGTGTCGTCGGGCTCGGCTTGCACGTCGGCGTCGCTGGAGCCGTCGTACGTGCTGCGTGCACTCGGCCGCAACGACGAACTCGCGCACAGCTCGATCCGCTTCACGGTCGGCCGCTTCACGACGGAGCAGGACGTCGACTTCGTGATCAACCTGCTGAACAGCAAGATCGCGAAGCTGCGCGAACTGTCGCCGCTCTGGGAAATGCACCAGGAAGGCATCGATCTGTCGACGATCGAATGGGCCGCACACTGAACACCGCATTGAATACATTCGCGGGCGGATTTGCGCACGCAGACGTAACGAGTCAAGGAGTTTGAGTCATGTCATACAGCAACAAGGTTCTGGATCACTACGAAAACCCGCGTAACGTCGGTTCGTTCGCGAAAGACGACGACGCGGTCGGCACGGGCATGGTCGGCGCGCCGGCCTGCGGCGACGTGATGAAGCTGCAGATCCGCGTCGGCGCGGACGGCGTGATCGAAGACGCGAAGTTCAAGACGTACGGTTGCGGCTCGGCCATCGCGTCGAGCTCGCTCGTGACCGAGTGGGTGAAGGGCAAGACCCTCGACGAGGCACTGTCGATCAAGAACACGCAGATCGCCGAAGAGCTGGCCCTGCCGCCGGTGAAGATTCACTGCTCGATTCTCGCGGAAGACGCGATCAAGGCAGCCGTGGCCGACTACAAGAAGCGCCACGACACCAAGGAAGGCGATCAGGCAGCAGCCTGAGCGGCATCGAGCGGCTTGTGAAGGATCGCGGCGGGCCCGGGTGGCGCGCCGCGGCAAGGACATCATGGCAATTACACTGACCGAAAAAGCAGCACAGCACGTCCAGAAATACCTCGTCCGTCGCGGCAAGGGTGTGGGCCTGCGGCTTGGCGTTCGCACGACCGGGTGCTCGGGGCTCGCGTACAAGCTCGAGTATGTCGACGAGCTGGCTCCCGAGGATCAGGTGTTCGAGAGCCATGGCGTGAAGGTCGTCGTCGACCCGAAGAGCCTCGCGTACATCGACGGCACCGAGCTCGACTTCGCACGCGAAGGCCTGAACGAGGGGTTCAAGTTCAACAACCCGAACGTGAAGGACGAGTGCGGCTGCGGCGAATCGTTCCGCGTGTGACGCGGGTTTCCGCGCGATGCGGGCAAGAGGCGGCACGGGCCGCCTTTTTAATGTGCGGCGTTTGCCGCGCGACGAACCGGAATTGAACGCGACGATGGTTTCGCTGAAAGACAGCCACTTCGATCTGTTTCACCTGCCGGCGCAATTCGCGCTCGACGAGACGGCGCTCGACAGCGCCTATCGCACGGTGCAGACGCAGGTGCACCCGGACCGCTTCGCGGCGGCCGGCGACGCGCAAAAGCGCATCGCGATGCAATGGGCGACCCGTGCGAACGAAGCCTACCGCACGCTGCGCGATCCGCTGAAGCGCGCGACCTATCTGCTGTCGCTGCGCGGCGTCGACATCGGTGCCGAAAACAACACCGCGATGGAGCCCGCGTTCCTGATGCAGCAGATGGAGTGGCGCGAAGGCATCGAGGATGCCGCGGCTGCCCGCAACGTCGACGCGCTCGATGCGCTGCTCGCCGAGCTGCGCGACGAAAAGCGCGTGCGCCTCGAGCGCCTCGGCACGCTGCTCGACAGCGCGGCCGACCAGGCCGCCGCCGAGGCCGTGCGCCAGCTGATGTTCATCGAACGGGTCGCGTCGGAAGTGGGCGCGCAGATCGAGCGCCTCGAAACTTAACCGCGTGCCTCGCGGCACGCGCAGCAAACGGGCCGAGCGCCCGAACGAACCAAGATGGCTTTACTGCAAATTTCCGAACCGGGCATGGCGCCGGCGCCGCACCAGCGGCGACTCGCTGTCGGGATCGATCTCGGCACGACGAACTCGCTCGTCGCGGCCGTGCGCAACAGCGTGCCCGAAGTGCTGCCGGACGAAGCGGGCCGCGCGCTGCTGCCGTCGGTGGTCCGTTATCTGGAGAAGGGCGGCCGCCGCATCGGTCACGAAGCGAAGGAGCAGGCCGCGACCGATCCGCGCAACACGATCGTGTCGGTCAAGCGCTTCATGGGCCGCGGCAAGGCCGAGGTCGAAGGCGCGGCGAACGCGCCGTACGAATTCGTCGATGCACCCGGCATGGTGCAGATCCGCACGATCGACGGCGTGAAGAGCCCGGTCGAAGTGTCGGCCGAGATTCTCGCGACGCTGCGTTACCGTGCGGAAGACACGCTCGGCGACGACCTGGTCGGCGCGGTGATCACGGTGCCCGCGTACTTCGACGACGCGCAGCGCCAGGCGACGAAGGACGCCGCGCGCCTCGCGGGCCTCAACGTGCTGCGCCTGTTGAACGAACCGACCGCGGCTGCGATCGCCTACGGTCTCGACAACGCGGCCGAAGGCCTCTACGCGGTGTACGACCTCGGCGGCGGCACGTTCGACCTGTCGATCCTGAAGCTGACGAAGGGCGTATTCGAAGTGCTGGCCGCGGGCGGCGATTCCGCACTCGGCGGCGACGATTTCGACCACGCGCTGTTCGGTCACGTACTTGCGCAGGCCGGCATCGACCCGAAGGCGCTCGCGCCCGAGGACGTGCGCCTGCTGCTCGATCGCGTGCGCGTGCTGAAGGAAGCGCTGTCGTCCGCGCCGCAGGCGTCGCTCGACGTGACGCTGTCGACCGGTGCACACCTCGTGCAGACGATCTCGCACGACACGTTCGCCGCGCTCGTCGAGCCGCTCGTGCAGCGTACGCTGACGCCGACCCGCAAGGCCCTGCGCGATGCGCAGGTGAGCCCGGCCGACATCAAGGGCGTCGTGCTGGTCGGCGGCGCGACGCGCATGCCGGTGATCCGCGAGGCGGTCGCGAAGTATTTCGGCCAGCCGCCGCTCGTCAACCTCGATCCGGACCAGGTCGTCGCGCTCGGCGCGGCGATCCAGGCCGACCTGCTCGCCGGCAATCGCGGCAGCGGCGACGACTGGCTGCTGCTCGACGTGATCCCGCTGTCGCTCGGCGTCGAGACGATGGGCGGTCTCGTCGAGAAGATCATTCCGCGCAATTCGACGATTCCGATCGCGCGTGCGCAGGAATTCACGACCTTCAAGGACGGCCAGACCGCGATGGCAATCCACGTCGTGCAGGGCGAGCGCGAGCTCGTCGCCGACTGCCGCTCGCTCGCGCGCTTCGAGCTGCGCGGCATCCCGCCGATGACGGCCGGTGCGGCGCGCATCCGCGTGACCTACCAGGTCGATGCGGACGGGCTGCTGTCGGTGTTTGCGCGCGAGCAGCATTCGGGCGTCGAGGCGTCGGTCGTCGTGAAGCCGTCGTACGGCCTCGCCGACGACGACATCGCGAAGATGCTCGAGGACAGCTTCAAGACCGCCGAGATCGACATGCGGGCACGCGCGCTGCGCGAAGCGCAGGTCGAGGCCGAGCGGATGATCGAGGCGACGCAGGCGGCGCTGGCGGCCGACGGCGAATTGCTCGACGACGCCGAACGCACGCAGGTCGACGCGCTCGTCGCGGCGCTGCGCACGATCGCGCAGGGCGACGACACGGACGCGATCGAGACCGCGACCAAGACGCTGGCCGACGGCACCGACGAATTCGCGGCGCGCCGGATGGACAAGAGCATCAAGCGCGCACTGTCGGGCCGCCGCCTCGACGAGATCTGAACGAACGAACTGCATGCGGGCCGGCGACGGCCCGCACGATATTGAACCGTGCGGCGCCAGCCGCCGCACCCTGACTGACGGAACGGACATGCCTCAACTGGTGGTGCTGCCTCACGTCGAACTGTGCCCGGACGGCGCAGTGATCGACGCGACGCCCGGCAAGAGTATTTGCGACAACCTGCTCGACCACGGGATCGAGATCGAGCATGCGTGCGAGAAGTCGTGCGCGTGCACGACCTGCCACGTGGTGATCCGCGAGGGCTTCAACGATCTCGAGCCGTCCGAGGAGGACGAAGACGACCTGCTCGACAAGGCATGGGGCCTCGAGCCGACATCACGCCTGTCGTGCCAGGCGATCGTGAAGGAAGATTCGGACCTGGTGGTCGAGATCCCGAAGTACTCGATCAACCACGCGAAGGAAAATCACTGACGGATCGGCGGGGCGGACTCGCCACGTATACGGGAGAGCAGGCCATGAAATGGACCGATTCGCGCGAAATCGCCATCGCGCTGGCAGAGAAGCATCCGGACGTCGATCCGCAGCGGGTCAATTTCGTCGACCTGCGCCAATGGGTCATCGAGCTGGACGGCTTCACCGACGACCCGGCGCACTCGGGCGAGAAGATCCTCGAAGCGATCCAGGCCCACTGGATCGACGAATCGGACTTCGACGACGAAGACTGAGGTTCGCGCCGACGCCCGCACCGCGTGGCGCCGGCAACGCTCCCGCAAAAGGAAAAGGCTCGTGACGCGTCACGAGCCTTTTTCATTTCCGCGCGGCGCAAGAGCCGCGCGGCGATTCGTCATGCATTACGAGCCGACCAGCGTGCCGTTCTCGATCCGCACGCGCTGGCCCTGGCCGAACGGCGGCGGGTTGTGGTACGTGAACGTGCGCGTCGCGCCGCTTTCCATCTGGACCTGCACCTGGTAGTCGGTTTCCGCGCGCACCTGCTTCTCGACCTGGTTGCCGGCGAGACCGCCGCCGAGCGCGCCGATGATCGTCATCGCGGTGCGGCCGTTGCCGTGACCGAACTGGTTGCCGAGCAGGCCGCCGGCCGCTGCGCCGCCGACCGCGCCGATCCCCGAGCTCTGGCCCGGCGTGCGCGTCTGCGTGATCGCGACGACCGTGCCGCAGGTCTGGCAATAGGCCGGCTGCGCGGGTGCGGACGGCTGTTGCGCGTATTGCGGCGGTTGCGGTGCCGGCGTATGGCGGTGGTGCGTGGCTGCCGGGCGCGGCGCGGGCCGCGGCTCGGCTTGTGCCGCAGCTGCTTTCTCAGCAGCGGCTTTCTCGGCCGCAGCCTTCTGCGCGGCCTGTTCGGCTGCCTGCTGCTGCGCTTGCGCGGCGAGCGCGGCGCTGGCTGCCGCGGCCGTATCGACGGCCGGCTGCGACGCGATCAGCGCGGCCTGGGTCTGGCCGTTCTGCGCGTTGTTGCTGCTGGCCTTCGGGAAGATGCCCGTGATCGCGGCAGTGGCGGCGAGGCTGGCGACGATGACGGCGCCTGCGGCGGTCGCGATGAGCGGGTGCAGGCGTTGCTTTTGCGGCGTGGTTTGATTCTGGTTGTCCATTTTCTTCTCCGGTGTCGACCCGGTTTCGCACGTTGGCGCTGGCCGGATCCCACGCTCGGGAGCGAGCAGACTTGGCGTTCCGGCGCCTCGTTCTGGTCCCGTGGTCATGCGTGGTGACGCAACAGGAGTGTCGTCCACGAGCGAGCGGCGCACCGTATCAAGGTGTAACGAATTGCAGCGCGGGATCGGCGTTTGCTACAGGGAAAACCCGGAGAAGGCCGTCGCGACGAGGGAATAAAACGGGGGAGGATCGAAAACCGGTGAACGCCGGCAGGCGGGATTTACGCGTGGTTACAAAGCTGACGCGTGCGCGCCGCAGGGCGCGGCGCACACGCTGGCACGCCGTCAGTCTTCGCGGCGCAGGTGCGGGAACAGCAGCACGTCGCGGATCGTCGGGCTGTCGGTCAGCAGCATCACGAGACGGTCGATGCCGATCCCGCAACCGCCCGTCGGCGGCATCCCGTGTTCGAGCGCGCGGATGTAGTCGGCGTCGAAGAACATCGCTTCCTCGTCGCCGGCATCCTTCTGCTCGACCTGCTTCTTGAAGCGCGCGGCCTGGTCTTCCGGATCGTTCAGCTCCGAGAAGCCGTTCGCGATCTCGCGGCCGGTCATGAACAGCTCGAAACGCTCGGTGATGCCCGGCACCGTGTCCGACGCGCGTGCGAGCGGCGACACTTCGACCGGGTAGTCGATGATGTAGGTCGGCTCCCACAGCTGCGATTCGGCGGTTTCCTCGAACAGCGCGAGCTGCAGCGCGCCGATGCCGGCGTTCAGGAAGGCCGGCTGCGACACGTCGACGCCGAGGCGCTTCAGTTCGGAACGCAGGAACGCGTCGTCCGACAGCTGGCCGTCGGTGTACTGCGGCGCGTACTTTTGGATCGCCTGCGTGATCGTCAGGCGGTGGAACGGCTTCGCGAGATCGAGCTCGCGGCCCTGGTACTGGATCGTCGCGGTGCCGAGCGCATCGATCGCCGCCTGGCGGATCAGCTGCTCGGTGAAGTCCATCAGCCAGCGGTAGTCGGTGTACGCGGCGTAGAACTCCATCATCGTGAATTCCGGGTTGTGGCGCGGCGACACGCCTTCATTCCGGAAGTTGCGGTTGATCTCGAACACGCGTTCGAAACCGCCGACGATCAGGCGCTTCAGGTACAGCTCCGGCGCGATGCGCAAGAACATCTGCATGTCGAGCGCGTTGTGGTGCGTGACGAACGGCTTGGCCGCGGCGCCGCCCGGGATCGGGTGCAGCATCGGCGTCTCGACTTCCATGAAGTCGGCGTTGTCCATGAACTTGCGGATCGACGCGATGGTCTTGGTGCGCGCGCGGAACGTGTCGCGCGTTTCCGGCGTGACGATCAGGTCGACATAGCGCTGGCGATAGCGCATTTCCTGGTCGGCGAGGCCGTGGAACTTGTCCGGCAGCGGACGCAGCGCCTTCGACAGCAGGCGCAGTTCCTTGCACTGGACCGACAGCTCGCCCTTGTTGGTGCGGAACAGCACGCCGCGTGCGGCGACGATGTCGCCCAGGTCCCACTTCTTGAATGCGTCGTAGGTTTCCGCGCCGACGTCGTTCGGCGTCACGAAGAACTGGATCTGGCCCGAACCGTCCTGCACCGTCGCGAAGCTCGCCTTGCCCATCACGCGCTTGAGCATCATGCGGCCGGCGACCGACACCTCGACCGGGTTCGCTTCGAGCGCGGCCTTGTCCGAGTCGGCGAATTTCACCTGGAGATCGGCGGCGTGATGCGTCGGCCGGAAATCGTTCGGATAGGCGACGCCTTGCTCGCGCAGTGCGCGCAGCTTCTCGCGGCGCTCGGCGATGATCTGGTTTTCGTCCGCCGCGACGGCGGGCTGCGTTTGGGTCGGTTCGGTCATGATGGTCGGAATTCGGAGTGGGTGCGGCAACGCAACGGGAAGGGCGGCGCGACCGGAGGGGCCGCGCCGCGGCGCTTACACGCCCTGTTTGAGGCTCGCGCTGATGAAGTCGTCGAGATCGCCGTCGAGGACGGCTCTCGTGTTGCTCATTTCGACGTTCGTGCGCAGGTCCTTCACGCGGCTCTGGTCGAGCACGTACGAACGGATCTGGTGGCCCCAGCCCACATCGGTCTTGCTCGATTCGAGCTTGTCCTGTTCGGCCTGGCGCTTGCGCATTTCGACTTCGTACAGGCGCGATTTCAGCATCGCCATTGCTTCGGCGCGGTTGCGGTGCTGCGAGCGGTCGTTCTGGCACTGCACGACGATACCGGTCGGCATGTGCGTGATCCGCACCGCGGAGTCGGTCTTGTTGATGTGCTGGCCGCCCGCGCCCGATGCGCGGTACGTGTCGATGCGCAGGTCGGCCGGGTTGATCTCGACTTCGATCGAATCGTCGATTTCCGGATAGACGAACACCGACGAGAACGACGTGTGACGGCCGCCCGACGAGTCGAACGGCGACTTGCGCACGAGGCGATGGATGCCCGTTTCGGTGCGCAGGAAGCCGTATGCGTATTCGCCCGTGACCTTGACCGTCGCGTTCTTGATGCCGGCGACGTCGCCGTCGGACTCTTCGAGCACCTCGGCCTTGAAGCCCTTGCGTTCGCAGTAGCGCAGGTACTGGCGCAGCAGCATCGATGCCCAGTCGCACGCCTCGGTGCCGCCGGCGCCGGCCTGGATGTCGATGAAGCAGTTGTTCGGGTCGGCCGGGTTCGAGAACATCCGGCGGAACTCGATGTCGCCGACGCGTGCTTCGAGCTTCTTCGCGTCGTCTTCCGATGCGACGAGGGTGTCTTCGTCGCCTTCCTCGCGTGCGAGCTCGAACAGGTCGAGCGCATCGCGCAGGTCGCTATCGAGCGCCGTCAGCGTCGTGACGACGCCTTCGAGCAGCTTTTTCTCGCGGCCGAGCGCCTGGGCGTTCTTCGAATCGTTCCAGACGTTCGGGTCCTCGAGTTCCTTGTTGACTTCGGTCAGACGCGCAGCTTTGGCGTCGTAGTCAAAGATACCCCCGAAGCTCGCCCGCGCGGTTGCGCAGGTCGAGCAGGGAGCTTTCGATCGCGTTGAGACGTTCCGCTTCCATGATCGTTCGCTGTTCTTGCTTCGTAAAAAAGCGGAATTATAGCCGATCGGCAGGGTTTCCCGGTGACGCGGAGTGTGCTTGCGCGCGCGCCGCGGCCCCGTCCGGCGCGGCGCGCATGTGGTCCGCATGGTTCGCACATGGCCCGCGGGCGCCGCGGGCCGGGTGGCCGGCCGGTCGGCGCTCAGCCGGCCGCGTGTTCGACGATCAGCTGGACGCGCGTCACGCCGTTCCACGTGTCGGCCACGAGGCGGTACGCGATCAGCGCGCTCGCCGGCAGCGGCTCGGTGTGGTTGAACCAGATCGCGTTGAAGCGCTGGCGGCCGCGCGCCAGTTGCAGCTTCAGGTGCTTTTCCTTCACGAGCGACTGCGACACGACGTCGAATTCGCCGGAGAAAAGCGGGGCCGGAAAGCCCTGGCCCCAGACGGCTTCGTCGAGCAACCCGACGAACTGCGGCGTGAAATACGCTTCCTCGAGTTCGCCGTCGGTCTCGATCACGCGCGCCAGCGCGTCGTCGGACAGCCATTCGCGCGCGACGGCCTCGAACGCGGCCGCGAAGCGCGGCACGTTGTCGGTGTCGAGCGTGAGACCGGCCGCCATCGCGTGGCCGCCGAACGCGACGATCAGGTCGGGCTCGCGCTTCGACACGAGGTCGAGCGCATCGCGCAGGTGGAAGCCGGGAATCGAGCGGCCCGAACCCTTGACCCGCGTGCCGGCCTCGTCCGCATGCGCGAACGTGAACGACGGGCGGTGGAATTTCTCCTTGAGCCGTCCGGCGACGATGCCGATCACGCCCTGGTGCCACTCGGGATTGAACAGCGTGATCGTGCATGCGTCGGCCGGATCGACGTCGGCGAGATCGGCGAGCGCCTGCTGCTGCATGCCGGCCTCGATCTCGCGGCGCTCGCGGTTCATCACGTCGAGCTGCTGCGCGAGGTCCCACGCGCGGCCGATGTCGTCGGTGATCAGGCACTCGATGCCGAGCGACATGTCCGAGAGCCGCCCCGCAGCGTTCAGGCGCGGGCCGAGGCCGAAGCCGAGGTCGAAGCCCGATGCGGTGCGCGCCTCGCGGCCGGCGGCGCGGAACAGCGCGGCGATACCCGGCTGCATGCGGCCGTTGCGGATGCGCTGCAGCCCCTGTGCGACGAGCACGCGGTTGTTGCCGTCGAGCCGCACCACGTCGGCGACGGTGCCAAGCGCGACGAGGTCGAGCAGCCCGTCGAGACGCGGTTCGGTCTCCTTGCTCGCGAATGCGCCGCGGCGGCGCAGCTCGGCGCGCAGCGCGAGCAGCACGTAGAACATCACGCCGACGCCGGCGATGTGCTTGCTCGGGAACGCGCAGCCGGGCTGGTTCGGGTTGACGATCGCGCGTGCGGCGGGCAGCGCGTCGCCGGGCAGGTGGTGGTCGGTCACGAGCACGTCGATGCCGCGTGCGTTCGCGGCCTCGACGCCCGCGACGCTCGCGATCCCGTTGTCGACGGTGATCAGCAGGTCGGGCTTGCGCGCGGCCGCGAGTTCGACGATCTCGGGCGTGAGCCCGTAGCCGTATTCGAAGCGGTTCGGCACCAGGTAGTCGATTTGCGCGCCGAACATCCGCAGGCCGCGCACCGCGACCGCGCTGGCGGTCGCGCCGTCGCAGTCGTAGTCGGCGACGACCAGCAGGCGCCGCTGGTCGGCGATCGCGTCGGCGAGCAGCGCCGCGGCGTCCGCGCAGCCTTTCAGTTCGGTGGGCGGCACGAGGCGCGCGAGCGCCGTCTCGATGTCGGTCGGGGACTGCACGCCGCGCGACGCGTACAGGCGCGCGAGGACGGGATGCAGGCCGTGGCGCGCGAGCGCTTCGGCGTCGGCGGGCGCGACGGGGCGGGTAACGATCCGGGTCATACAGGTCGGGTTATTCGAACAGGGATGCCAGCGCGCGGCGGCGCCAGAACTTGCGCAGGTCGCCGCGCGTCGCTTGCAGCGTCACGGAGCTGGTGTCGCCGCACAGCGTGAAGTCGACGCCGGCCAGCTCGCCGTTCTGCAGCGCGGCGAGGGCGGGCGCGAACCAGTCGCGCTCGAGCGCGGCGAGCGCGTCGTGCCAGCGTGCCCAGTCCTGTTCGATGAACGGGGCGGACAGCGTGGGCAGCTCGACGAGCGTCGCGCCGGCGGCGGCGGGTAGTGCGCCGAATGCGGCCGGCACGGCGCCGGCCTCGGCCTGCGCCGCGCGCGCGAGGCCGAGCGCGGCGGGCGACACGGACAGCACGCGCGCGAACGGCTTGCCGACCGGCTTCAGCGTGCCCTGCGCGTGGAACCAGATCGAATTGACGGCGGGCAACCCGCGCGCTTCGCGCGCTTCGTTGACCGGATGCTGGAACCACGCCATCTGCACTTCGTTCTGCAGCTTCATCCACATCCGCGAGCGTTCGCCGGTGTGCGCCTCGTGCGGCAACCAGATCTCGATGTTGCGGCCGCTGGCGCGCAGCGGCGCGGCGCCGGCGAGGCGGGCGAGCTGCTCGCTGGACAGGTACCAGCGCGCCGGATGCGGCGCTTCCAGTCGCACGCCGAGCTCCTCGATCAGCGGGCGCGCGACCGCCAGCAACGCGGCGGCGTCGCCGTCGTCGAGCGCGAGGCTCGCCGGGTCGACGAGCACGAGGTGATCGTGCGCGATTTCGACGTGAACCGGCTCGACGCATGCCCAGGCCTGGGTGCCCGGGTCGCCGCCGTCCGCCAGCAGCATGTAGGGCGCGAGCGGTGCCTCGTCGGCGGCGTTGCCCTGGGTCGCGCCGAACCGGCGGGCCAGCCAGCGCTCGTGCGGCAGCGTGCGCTGGAAGTCCTCGCCGGCCACGCGCTCGACGAGGCTCGCGCGGGCGAGCAACTTTTCGAGCGCGGGGCTGTCCAGCGTGTGCAGGGACGAGGCCGCATCGGCCGCCGACGGCAGCGCGAACGGAACGAGAAAATGGAGGCGTCGGTCGTGCATGATGGTGCGCATTGTATGGCAAACTGCGCGCGTGATCGGGCCGGCTGACGGTCCGATTGGGCCCGATTGCGTCCGGCGACCGCTTTTTTCGACCGCGCCCCGGGCGGCGCTCCGGCCTCGGGCCGCCATCCCCGCCGTAACCAGCAGAAAGGATTCGCTTGAAACTTCCGTACGAATGGCAGATCGGCTGGCGCTACACGCGCGCCGGCAAACGCACGACCGGCAACGGCTTCATTTCCTTCATCGCGCTCGTGTCGATGCTCGGGATCGCGCTCGGCGTCGCGGCGCTGATCGTCGTGCTGTCCGTGATGAACGGCTTCCAGAAGGAAGTGCGCGACCGCATGCTGTCGGTGCTCGCGCACGTCGAGGTGTTCTCGCCGACCGGCTCGATGCCCGACTGGCAACTGACCGCGCAGGAAGCGCGCCGCAATCCGTCGGTGACGGGCGCGGCGCCGTACGTCGACGCGCAGGCGCTGCTCACGCGCCAGGACGCGGTGAGCGGCGTGATGCTGCGCGGCGTCGAGCCGTCGCTCGAACCGCAGGTGTCGGACATCGGCAAGGACATGAAGGCGGGCCAGCTCGCCGCGCTCGTGCCCGGCCAGTTCGGCATCGTGCTCGGCGACGCGCTCGCCGGCAACCTCGGCGTGACGGTCGGCGACAAGGTCACGCTCGTCGCTCCCGAAGGCACGATCACGCCGGCCGGGATGATGCCGCGGCTCAAGCAGTTCACGGTCGTCGGCGTGTTCGAGTCGGGCCACTACGAATACGACAGCACGCTCGCGATGATCAACATCCGCGACGCGGAGGCGCTGTTCCGGATGGCCGCGCCGACCGGCGTGCGGCTGCGGCTCACCGACATGCAGAAGGCGCCGCAGGTCGCGGTCGAGCTGTCGCATACGCTGTCGGGCAGCCTGTACATCCGCGACTGGACCCAGCAGAACAAGACCTGGTTCTCGGCCGTGCAGATCGAGAAGCGGATGATGTTCATCATCCTCACGCTGATCATCGCGGTGGCAGCGTTCAACCTCGTGTCGTCGCTCGTGATGACGGTGACCAACAAGCAGGCCGACATCGCGATCCTGCGCACGCTCGGCGCGCAGCCGGGCTCGATCATGAAGATCTTCGTCGTGCAGGGCGTGACGATCGGCTTCGTCGGCACCGCATCGGGCGTCGCGCTCGGCTGCCTGATCGCGTGGAGCATTCCGTGGCTGATCCCGATGATCGAGCACCTGTTCGGCGTGCAGTTCCTGCCGCCGTCGGTGTACTTCATCAGCGAGCTGCCGTCCGAGCTCGTCGCGGGCGACGTCATCAAGATCGGCCTGATCGCGTTCGTGCTGTCGGCCGTCGCGACGCTCTATCCGAGCTGGCGCGGCGCGAAGGTGAAGCCGGCGGAGGCGCTGCGCTATGAATGATCGCGCGACCGCATTCGCGGATTCACGACAACCCATCAGACAGGACTCGGCAGGTATGCAGGAATACGTGCTTCAGGCGCGCGGGATCACGAAGGCGTTCGTGCAGGGCGGCTTCAACGTGCAGGTGCTCAACAACACCGAGCTGACGGTGCGGCGCGGCGAGAAGCTGGCGGTCGTCGGCGCGTCGGGCTCCGGCAAGAGCACGCTGCTGCACGTGCTGGGCGGCCTCGACGAACCGAGCGCGGGCGAAGTGTCGCTGCTCGGCAAGCCGTTTACGCAGCTCGCCGAGCGCGAGCGCAACGAGCTGCGCAACCGCGCGCTCGGCTTCGTCTACCAGTTCCATCACCTGCTGCCGGAATTCACCGCGCTCGACAACGTCGCGATGCCGCTGCGCATCCGCCGGATGACGACCGAGGACGCGCGCGCGCAGGCACAGGCGATGCTCGAACGTGTCGGTCTCGGCCCGCGTGCGAAGCACCGGCCGGGCGAGCTGTCGGGCGGCGAGCGGCAGCGCGTCGCGATCGCGCGCGCGCTGGTGACGAAGCCGGCCTGCGTGCTCGCCGACGAGCCGACCGGCAACCTCGACGGCACGACGGCCGATACCGTGTTCAACCTGATGCTCGAATTGTCCGAGACGCTCGAAACGAGCTTCGTGATCGTCACGCACGATCCCGAGCTCGCCGCGCGCTGCGACCGCATCATGCGCCTGCGCGACGGCGTGCTGCACGAGGAGCCGGCGCTGCCGGTGTGAACGAACGCCTCCGCCGTGCCGCCGGACGAGTCCCGGCGTTGCGGCGGGGCGCAGGAAAGCCGCCATGTGGATCGATACGCATTGCCATCTCGATGCCGCCGAATTCGACGCCGACCGCGACGCGGTCACGCAGGCGGCGCGTGCGGCCGGCGTGTCGCGCATCGTGATTCCGAGCATCGGGCGCGACAACTTCACGACCGTGCGCGAACTGGCGCAGCGCACGCCGGGCGCGGTCTATGCGCTCGGCATCCACCCGATGTATACGCCGCACGCACGCGACGAGGATCTCGACCGGCTGCGCATGGAGATCGAGGCGAGCCTCGACGATCCGCGCTTCGTCGCGATCGGCGAGATCGGGCTCGACTACTTCGTGCCGGGGCTCGACGAAGCGCGGCAGCAATTCTTCTACCAAGGGCAGCTCAAGCTCGCGCGGGAATTCGACCTGCCGGTGCTGTGCCACGTGCGCAAGTCGCAGGACCGCGTGCTCGCCGGGCTGCGCCGCTTCGGCGTGCGGCGCGGCATCGCGCATGCGTTCAACGGCAGTTTCCAGCAGGCCGACGCGTATCTCGCACAGGGGCTGCATCTCGGTTTCGGCGGCAACGTGACGTTCGGACGCGCGTTGCAGATCCGCCGGCTCGCCGCGCAGTTGCCGCTCGACGCGATCGTCGTCGAGACCGACGCGCCCGACATCGCGCCCGAATGGGCGTACAAGTCCCGCAATGCGCCCGACCAGGTGCCGCGCATCGGTGCCGTGCTCGCCGAGCTACGCGGGA
The DNA here is from genome assembly GCF_003853805.1 of Burkholderia sp. Bp8994. Lineage (NCBI taxonomy): Bacteria > Pseudomonadati > Pseudomonadota > Betaproteobacteria > Burkholderiales > Burkholderiaceae > Burkholderia > Burkholderia sp. Bp8994. The sequence goes on along the minus strand of NZ_QTQH01000023.1, from coordinate 60,186 downwards.
TCGACGCGCACGCGCTGTCCCTATCCACAACGGCTAACGCGCTCGCCGCGCTGCCGCGACTCGCCCTTTCGTCCGCATAATCGTTGCCGGAAGGCGCCGTCTCGACAGCGGCAGCGCCAGGTCGACGAGGAGGCGCGATGCGCGTGTGGTGGATCGCGTTCGCGCTCGGCGTCGTCGTGCTGCAGCGGCAGGCGGCGTTGCCGGGCGCGGGCGGCTGGGCAGGCGGGGCGGCGGTGCTGGCCGGTTGCGGCGCGCTGCTCGCATGGTGTGCGCGGCGCCGTCGAACCCGCGCGATCGTCGCGCTCCGGTGGGTGCTGTGCGGGTACGCCGCCGGTGCGATCGGATTCGGCTATGCGGCCGCGCGCGCCGAATGGCGGCTGCGTGACAGCCTGCCCGTCGAGCGGGAAGGGCGCAACATCGTCGTCACGGGCGTGATCCGCGGGTTGCCGGTGATCGACGACACCGGTGCGCGACTGCTGTTTGCCGTCGAATCGAACGATGCGGCGCTGGCCCGGTTTCCTCCCGTGATCCGGTTGTCGTGGCGCACGTACGGCGCGCCCGGAGCACGCGACGCGATGCCCGATTTGCGCGCCGCGCAGCGCTGGCGCCTCGTCGTGCGCCTGAAGCGTCCGCATGCCGAGGCGAATCCCGGCGTGCGAGACAGCGAGGCGGCATGGCTCGCCGCGGGCATTCGCGCGATCGGCTATGTGGTCGCGCCCGAGCGGGCGGAACTGCTCGACGCGCGTGCGTCGGGATGGCGCGCGTCGATCGATCGGCTGCGCGACGCGCTGCGTGCCCGTATCGGCGATGCGCTCGGCAGCGGCGCGCGCCATCACGGCATCGTGACCGCGCTCGCGGTCGGCGATCAATCCGGCATCGGCGACGACGCGTGGCGCGTGCTGCGCAATACGGGCACGAGTCATCTGGTCGCGATCTCCGGGCTGCACGTCGGGCTCGTCGGCGCGCTCGCCGGCGGGATCGCATCGATCGTCTGGCGGCGTCTGCGCTGGCGAGGACGTGCGGCGGCGCTGATGATTCCCGCGCCTTACGTGGCTTCGGTTGCCGCGCTGACGGCAGCCGCCGGCTATGCGGCGCTCGCCGGCTTCAACGTGCCGGCGCAGCGCGCATGGTGGATGATCGCGGCCGGTGCGGCCGCCTATCTGGCCGGACGCAGCGTGCCGACGTCCACGGTGCTGTGCGCGGCGCTCGGCGGCGTGCTGCTCGCCGATCCGTGGGCCGTGTTGTCCGCCGGGTTCTGGCTGTCGTTCGGCGCGGTCGCGGTGATCCTGATGGCGGTCGCGGGCTGGCGCGCGGTGCGCGAATTCGACGGGGGCGACAGGCGCGACAGCGGCGACGGTGCGGGGGATGGCACCGCCGCGGTCGACCGCTGGAGGTGGCTGCGAGCAGGGTGCGCGCGTACCGGGCGCCGAATCGCGGAGGCCACGCGCGTGCAGTACGCGGTGACGATCGGCCTCGCGCCGCTGACGGCAGCGTGGTTCGCGCAGATCTCGGTATCCGGCCCGTTCGGCAATGCGTTCGCGATCCCGTGGGTCAGTGCCGTCGTGACGCCGGTCGTGCTCGCCGGTATCGGGTTGCCCGCGCCGTTGGACGGCTATGCGTTCCGGCTCGCGCATGCGGCGCTCGAACCGATGATGGCGCTGCTGGGGCATCTCGCCGACTGGCCGGCCGGCGTATTCTGGCTGCGCATGCCCGACTGGCCGGTGTTGATGCTGGCGTGCATCGGCGTCGCATGGGTGTTGATGCCGCGCGGCTGGCCGCTGCGCTGGGCCGCGCCGATCACGTGGCTGCCGCTGCTTGTGCCGGCGCCGGATAAACCGCCGCCGGGCGGCTTCCGGCTGACCGTGCTCGACGTCGGGCAGGGCGCGTCGGTGCTGGTCGAGACCGCGCGCCGGACCTTGCTGTTCGATGCGGGGCCGGGGCCGGAGTCGACCCATGCCGGCCAGCGGATCGTTGCGCCGTCGTTGCGCTCGCGCGGAATCCGGACCGTCGATACGCTCGTGCTCAGTCATGCGGACGCCGATCACGCGGGCGGCGCGGCGGCCGTCTATGCGGCGGTCGAGGTGCGTCAGCTGCTTGCCGGCATCGCGCCGCGGCACCGGCTGTGGCGCGACGCGCAGGCGGCCGGCGTGACCGATCGGTTGCCTTGCGCGGCCGGGCAGCGGTGGAGCTGGGACGGTGTCGTGTTCACGATGCTGTGGCCGCCGCGCATGGAGGGGGCCGGTCCGTCGAACGAACAATCGTGCGTGCTGCGCATCGACGCGGTGGGCACGTCGGCCCTGCTGACGGGCGACATCGAGGCGCGCGCCGAGCGCCGCCTGGTGGCCGATGCGCGCGACGCGCTGGCCGCACAGATCCTCGTCGTGCCGCACCATGGCAGCCGCACGTCGTCGGTCGAGCCTTTCCTCGATTCGGTCGGGCCGCGCGTCGCGGTATTTCCTGTAGGCTATCGCAATCGCTTCGGGCATCCGCACCGGACGGTCCTCGCGCGCTACGAGGCGCGCGGGATTCCGCTGCCACGCACCGATCGCGACGGGGCCGTGCGGTTCGACGTCGCGCCGGCGGACGGCGGTTTTGCGTTCGAGCGTTATCGCGATGCGCAGCGACGGTACTGGATGGACCGGTGAGTTGGTGTGATGGCGCGCAGCAGGAACGAAGAGACCGGACACGTGCTGGAGCAGCGGAGCCCGCCGATCGCGAAGCATGGGGCGGGAGTAAGTGCTAAAGCACCAACTCCGGTCGACCGCGAAGCATGGGACGGGAGTAGGCGCTGAAGCGCCAGCTCCGGTCGACCGCGAAGCATGGGACAGGAGTAGGCGCTGAAGCGCCAACTCCCGTCGACCGCGAAGCATGGGACGGGAGTAAGCGCTAAAGCGCCAACTCCCGTCGACAAAGGAGACATTGGCGTTTGAAGGACATCCTCCACTTCTCGCACGCGAACGGTTTTCCGGCCTCGACGTACCGGACGATCTTCGCCGAGCTGGCAGACGACTACGACCTGCGTTACATCGAGCGCATCGGCCACGACCGCCGCTACCCGGTGACACGCGACTGGCCGCATCTCGTCGAGCAGCTGCTCGACGACATCGGCAGCCGCTACGAGCGCCCGGTCTGGCTCGTCGGCCATTCGCTCGGCGGCTACCTGTCGCTGATGGCCGCGCTGAAAAAACCGCACTGGGTGCGCGGCGTGGTGATGATCGATTCACCGATCATCGCGGGATGGCGCGCCGGCGCGCTGCGGGCGAGCCAGTGGGCCGGGCTCGACGAGCGGCTGTCGCCGGCGGCCGCGACGCGCAACCGGCGCACGCGCTGGGCGAGCCGCGACGAAGCCTGGCGGCACTTTCACGAGAAACCCGCGTTCGCGCGCTGGGACGAGCGGATGCTGTCGGACTACATCGACCACGGCATCCCGCAGGCGGGCGCCGACGGCGAACGCGCGCTCGCATTCGACCGGCAGGTCGAATACCTGATCTACCGGACGCTGCCGCACACGCTCGGCCCGCGGCTCGCGCACGGCGCGCCGGTGCCGCTCGGCTTTCTCGCCGGCACGCGCTCGCGCGAGGTGCGGCAGGTCGGGCTCGAGGCGACGCGCCGCGCCACGCGCGGGCGCATCGAATGGATCGAGGGCAGCCACCTGTTCCCGATGGAGCGGCCGATCGAGACGGCCCGCGCATTGCAGCGGATGCTGAATTCGCTGAAAACGGCGGAGGGCGGCGTGCCGCGCGACAGCGCAGCGCTCGCGAACAGCGCCTGACGCCTTGGTCCGGTGCTCCGCGTCCGGCGTGCGCGGTTGCACCGTCCGGCCGGCCGGTTCGCCCCGGCGCGCACGGCTGGCGCGGCACAGCACGAAAGGGCGGGATCATCGCGTCAATTGCTGAGAGAAGGGCGGGCTTTACGGTATAATCCGTTTTTCCCGCGAGCATCCAGCGATGACCAAATATGTTTTCGTCACCGGCGGCGTAGTTTCTTCCCTCGGCAAGGGTATTGCCGCCGCCTCTCTCGCCGCGATCCTCGAATCGCGCGGTCTGAAAGTCACCCTCCTCAAACTCGATCCCTACATCAACGTCGACCCCGGCACGATGAGCCCGTTCCAGCACGGCGAAGTGTTCGTGACGGAAGACGGAGCGGAGACCGACCTCGACCTCGGCCACTACGAGCGCTTCATCAGCACGAAGATGCGCAAGGCCAACAACTTCACGACCGGCCAGATCTACGAATCGGTGATCCGCAAGGAACGCCGCGGCGACTATCTCGGCAAGACCGTGCAGGTGATTCCGCACATCACGAACGAAATCCAGGCGTTCATCGAGCGCGGGGCGGCATCGGCCACCTGCGGCGAACCGGACGTCGCGATCGTCGAGATCGGCGGCACGGTCGGCGACATCGAGTCGCTGCCGTTCCTCGAGGCCGCGCGCCAGATGAGCCTGCGCCTCGGCCGCAATAGCGCGTGCTTCGTGCACCTGACGCTCGTGCCGTACGTCGCGACGGCCGGCGAACTGAAGACGAAGCCGACCCAGCACAGCGTGCAGAAGCTGCGCGAGATCGGCATCCTGCCGCACGTGCTGCTGTGCCGTGCGGACCGCCGCATCCCGGACGACGAATCGAAGAAGATCTCGATGTTCTCGAACGTGCCGGAAGACGCCGTGATCTCGGTGTGGGACGCCGACAGCATCTACAAGATTCCGCAGATGCTGCACGACCAGGGCCTCGACCGGATCATCTGCGAAGAGCTGAAGCTGTCGCCGAAGGACGCCGACCTGAGCATGTGGTCGGAACTCGTCGAGAAGCTGGAAAACCCGAAACACGAAGTGACGATCGGCATGGTCGGCAAGTACGTCGATCTGACCGAGTCGTACAAGTCGCTGATCGAGGCGCTGCGCCACGCATCGCTGCACACGTCGACCAAGGTCAACATCGAGTACATCGACTCGGAAGAGATCGAGACGAACGGTGTCGACAGCCTGAAGCATCTCGACGCCGTGCTGGTGCCGGGCGGTTTCGGCCGTCGCGGCACGGAAGGCAAGATCGCGGCGATCCGCTATGCGCGCGAGGCAAAGGTGCCGTACCTCGGCATCTGTCTCGGCATGCAGCTCGCGGTGATCGAATTCGCGCGCGACGTCGTCGGCCTGAAGCAGGCGAACAGCACGGAATTCGATCCGGAAACGCCGGAACGCGTGGTCGCGCTGATCACCGAGTGGCACGACCGCGAAGGCAAGGTCGAGACGCGCACCGAGGAATCCGATCTCGGCGGCACGATGCGCCTCGGCTCGCAACGCTGCCCGATCAAGCCCGGCACGATGGCCGAAGAGATCTATGGCAAGGACGTGAACGAGCGCCATCGCCACCGTTATGAAGTCAATAACCGCTTCGTGCCCCAGCTCGAAGCCGGCGGCCTTATCATCAGCGCCCGTACCCCGAGCGAGGATCTGCCGGAAATGATGGAGCTGCCGCGCTCGATGCACCCGTGGTTCGTCGGCGTCCAGTTCCACCCGGAATTCACGTCCACGCCGCGTGACGGTCATCCCCTCTTCAAGTCGTTCGTCGAAGCCGCGCTCGCCAACAAGCAAGCGCGCGGAGTGTAAAGCATGAAGCTGTGCGATTTCGAGGTCGGTCTCGACCAGCCTTTCTTCCTGATCGCGGGTACCTGCGTCGTCGAATCGGAGCAGATGACGATCGACACGGCGGGCCGCCTGAAGGAGATCTGCGAGAAGCTGAACGTCCCGTTCATCTACAAGTCGTCCTACGACAAGGCGAATCGCAGCTCGGGCAAGTCGTTTCGCGGCCTCGGAATGGACGAGGGCCTGCGGATCCTCGGCGAGGTGAAGCGCCAGCTCAGCCTGCCGGTGCTGACCGACGTGCATTCGATCGAGGAGATCGAGCAGGTCGCGTCGGTCGTCGACGTGCTGCAGACGCCCGCGTTCCTGTGCCGCCAGACCGACTTCATCCACGCGTGCGCACGCTCGGGCAAGCCCGTCAACATCAAGAAGGGCCAGTTCCTCGCGCCGCACGACATGAAGAACGTGATCGACAAGGCGCGCGACGCGGCGCGTGAAGCGGGGCTGTCGGAAGACCGCTTCATGGCGTGCGAGCGCGGCGTCTCGTTCGGCTACAACAACCTCGTGTCGGACATGCGCTCGCTCGCGATCATGCGCGAGACGCACGCGCCGGTCGTGTTCGATGCGACCCACTCGGTGCAGCTGCCGGGCGGGCAGGGCACGAGCTCGGGCGGCCAGCGCGAATTCGTTCCGGTGCTCGCGCGTGCGGCGGTCGCGACGGGTGTCGCGGGCCTCTTCATGGAAACGCATCCGAATCCGGCCGAAGCGAAGTCGGACGGCCCGAACGCGGTGCCGCTGAACCGGATGGGCGCGCTGCTGGAGACCCTCGTCACGCTCGACCAGGCGGTGAAGCGCAATCCGTTCCTGGAAAACGATTTCAACTAAAGATCGAATGAACCATGCGACGGCTTCGCGCGTCAGTAGCGTAAGCAATGTCGGCGCGCATGCCGTCGCAGTTTGAAGAATCCATCGTCATTCTCAGAGGAAACCCATGAGTGCAATCGTAGATATCATCGGCCGCGAGATTCTGGATTCGCGCGGCAACCCCACCGTCGAATGCGACGTGCTGCTCGAATCGGGCACGATGGGCCGCGCGGCGGTGCCGTCGGGCGCGTCCACCGGCTCGCGTGAAGCGATCGAACTGCGCGACGGCGAAGCCGGCCGCTACAACGGCAAGGGCGTGCTGAAAGCGGTCGAGCACATCAACACCGAAATCTCCGAAGCCATCATGGGCCTCGACGCGTCGGAACAGGCGTTCCTCGACAAGACGCTGCTCGAGCTGGACGGCACCGACAACAAGTCGCGCCTCGGCGCGAACGCGATGCTGGCCGTGTCGATGGCCGTCGCGAAGGCAGCGGCTGAAGAAGCCGGCCTGCCGCTGTACCGCTACTTCGGCGGCTCGGGTGCGATGCAGCTGCCGGTCCCGATGATGAACATCGTCAACGGCGGCGCGCACGCGAACAACAGCCTCGACATCCAGGAATTCATGATCGTCCCGGTGAGCCAGCCGACGTTCCGTGAAGCCCTGCGTTGCGGCGCGGAAGTGTTCCACGCACTGAAGAAGATCCTGAGCGACCGCGGCATGAGCACGGCAGTCGGCGACGAAGGCGGCTTCGCGCCGAACTTCGGCAGCAACGACGAGTGCCTGTCGACGATCCTGCAGGCGATCGAGAAGGCCGGCTACCGTGCGGGCGAAGACGTGCTGCTCGCGCTCGACTGCGCGGCCTCCGAGTTCTACCACGACGGCAAGTACCAGCTCGCGGGCGAAGGCCTGCAACTGTCGTCGGCCGAATTCACCGACTACCTCGCGACGCTCGCCGACAAGTTCCCGATCGTGTCGATCGAAGACGGCATGCACGAAGGCGACTGGGACGGCTGGAAGCTGCTGACCGAGCGCCTCGGCAAGAAGGTGCAGCTCGTCGGCGACGACCTGTTCGTCACGAACACGCGCATCCTGAAGGAAGGCATCGAGAAGGGCATCGCGAACTCGATCCTCATCAAGATCAACCAGATCGGTACGCTGACCGAAACGTTCGCGGCAATCGAAATGGCGAAGCGCGCGGGCTACACGGCCGTGATCTCGCACCGCTCGGGCGAAACGGAAGATTCGACGATCGCGGACATCGCGGTCGGCCTGAACGCCGGTCAGATCAAGACGGGTTCGCTGTCGCGCAGCGACCGCATCTCGAAGTACAACCAGCTGCTGCGCATCGAGGAAGATCTCGGCGACATCGCGAGCTACCCGGGCAAATCGGCTTTCTATAACCTGCGCTAACGCGCTACTATCGGGTTCGTCATCTCGACGCCGCTCTGTGCATGTCGCGCGGAGCGGCGCTTCTTATATCTGCGTCTCTTACATGCGGCTTGTCACTGTCGTCCTGATTGCCTTGCTGGCGCTCATTCAGTACCCCCTATGGTGGGGACACGGCGGCTGGTTGCGGGTGCACGAATTGCGCCAGCAGCTCGGCGATCAGCTGCAGAAGAACGCGGACGAGAAGCTGCGCAATGAACGGATCGCGGGCGAAGTGCAGGATCTGCAGGGCGGTACTGCGGCCATCGAGGAGCGCGCGCGCTACGAGATGGGCATGGTGAAGGATGGCGAAGTGTTCGTGCAGTTCGTATCGCCGAACGCGCCGGCCAGCCCGCTGAACAACACGCCGTCGAGCACGTCGACGCGCGGTACCGTGTCCGCGGCACCCGTGCGTGTCGTGCCGAACCCGCAGTCGATCGCGAAACCGTCGCGGCATCACGGCGGCGAGAAGGGCAAGGCCGCGCATCACTGAGCGCGGGAGTCCGAACCATTGAAAAAGCGCGGGAAATGCCGCGCTTTTTTATTTCCTGTCAGTCGTCAATCGGGTCGGTCGACGCGATGTCGCGTCACCACCACCAGCCCGGGTAACCGTAGCCATAGCCGATGCCGGTGCCCCACCGGTTGCCCCAACCACCGCCGTAATAGCCGCCGTAGACGGTCACGGGTGGCGGCGAGTAATAGGACCACGCGCGCGCGGCGGCCTCGGCCGCCATCGCGTCGTTCTGCTCGCGCAGCACCTGCCGGTCGATCTCGTCGTAGCGTTTGCGCTCCGCGCTCGACAGGGCGGGCGGCCGGCCGCCCGACGCGCCTGGCTCGGGCAGGCGGCTCAGGATCGTCGACGTAGGCGGCTGCACCGCGCAGCCGGCGAGGGCCAGCGTGCCGGCTGCGACACTGGCCAGGACGAGAGTGCGGAACGGGCGATTCATGAGTTTCTCCAGCAGCGCGCCGCAGTGCAAAGCGGCTTGCGCCGAAGGCGGAACCTGCGGCGCGTGAGCCGTACGGGCGACGCTCGTGCGTCATTATGCGCCCGCGCCCGCATCGCGGGCACGGACGCGCGGCTCGCTCAGTGACGCTGGTCGGTCGCGGGCGTGATGCCGGTCGCGAGTTCCGGCGCGGCGAACAACTGCGCGACGTCGACGGGATCGAATTCGTAGCGCTGGTTGCAGAACTCGCAGTGGATCTCGACGTGACCGCGCTCGACGATCACGCTGTCGACTTCGTCGCGGCCGAGCATGCGCAGCATCGCGCCGACCTTCTCGCGCGAGCACGAGCACTGGAAACGCGTCCCGGCCGGGTCGAAGTGCTGCACGTTTTCCTGCCAGAACAGCCGGCGGAACACGACTTCCGGTTCGACCTCGAGCAACTCCTTGGCGGACAGCGTGCCGCCGAGCGTGCAGACGCGCTCCCAGGTGTCGGCGTCGGTCTCGGCGTTGCGCGGCACGATGCCGCCGTCGCCCGGCAGCTTCTGCAGCAGCATGCCGACCGCGCGGTCGCGATCGGCCGCGAGCCACAGCCGCGTGTCGAGCTGCTCCGAGTGGTGCATGTAGTGCTCGAGCACCTGCGACACCGATTCGAGCGGGCCGTCGACGCCGTTCAGCGGCACGATGCCCTGGTACGGCTGCTGGCCCGGCAGCTTCTCGGCCGGGTCGAGCGTGATCACGCAGCGGCCGTGACCGCTGGCGTTGACGAGCGACGCGAAGTGCATGTCGTCGCCGATCGTCTGCGCCGCGTCGCCGGCGAACTTGGCCGTGGCGCGCATCGACAGGTCCGAGCCGCACTGGACGACCAGCATCTGGACCGGCCCGTCGCCGAAGATCTGCATGATCAGGGTGCCGTGAAATTTCAGGTTCGCCGACAGCAGCGCACACGCGGCCATCATCTCGCCGAGCACCGTGCGCACCGGGGCAGGGTAGTCACGGCGGGAAAGCACCTCTTGCCACGTGTTGCGCAGCGACACGATCTCGCCGCGCACGGGTGCCGAATTGAACATGAATTTCTGTAACTGGTCGCTCACTCTTCTTCCTTGAAATCCGCGCGAATCAGCCGATCCGCACGAGTTGCTCCTTGAAATGCGCACGCCGCTCGACGTACGTCTTCGCATTTGCGCGCAGCCGCGCGATGTCGTCTGCCGACAGCTCGCGCACGACTTTCGCCGGGGCGCCGAGAATCAGCGAATTGTCCGGGAACGTCTTGCCTTCCGTCACGACCGCGCCGGCACCGACCAGACAGTTGCGGCCGATCACCGCTCCATTCAAGACCACCGCCTGAATCCCGATCAGCGAACCCTCGCCGATCGTGCACCCGTGCAGCATCGCCTGGTGCCCGATCGTCACGTTTTCGGCAATCGTCAGCGGAAAGCCGGGGTCCGTATGCAGGACCGCGCCTTCCTGGACATTGCTGCCGGTGCCGACCGTGATCGTCTCGTTGTCGCCGCGAATCGTCGCGCCGAACCAGACGCTCGCGTTTTCCTCCAGCACGACCTTGCCGATGATGGCCGCCGTATCGGCGACGAATACGCTTTCGTGGATCGTCGGGGCCGTCTCGCCCAGTTTGTAGATCGTCACGGAGTCTCCTGGTCTCTTCGATGATGGGCGCCGGTAGAATGGCGCGTCTGGCGTGCCGGGCGCGTTGCGTGACGGCACAAACGCTTATTGTAAACCGTCGCGTGCCTGCGCTCCCGCGATGCGCGCGGATGGTGCCCCCGTTTGATGAGCATGCAGCCTTCTTCCCTTACCGCGGCGCCGCGTTGCGTGCGCCGCGCCGCACTCGACGCGCTGCGGATCTCCGAGCCGGCCGCGAAGGCCTCGCAGGTCCGTGCGCTGTATGACGCGCTGCTGGCCGGACGGGCCGCGATCGCGCCGGCGCTCGGCCTGGACGAGCCGGCCGACCTGCCCGGCCGTCCGGCGCGCCCGCCGCTCGTCGAGCCGCGCCAGCTCGAGCGCCGCAGCATGCGCTCGCCCGCGGGGCGCGCGGTGTTGCTGCACGCGCTCGCGCATATCGAATTCAACGCGATCAACCTCGCACTCGACGCCGTGTGGCGCTTCGCCGGCATGCCCGACGCGTTCTACGCGGACTGGCTGAAGGTCGCGGCCGAGGAGGCCTATCACTTCACGCTGCTGTCCGACCGGCTGGCCGGGTTCGGGCATGCGTACGGCGATTTCCCCGCGCACAACGGGCTGTGGGAGATGTGCGAGCGGACCAAGGCCGATGTGCTCGCGCGGATGGCGCTCGTGCCGCGCACCCTCGAGGCGCGCGGGCTCGACGCGTCGCCGCCGATCCGTGCGCGGCTCGTGCAGGCGGGCGACGACGCGTCCGCGGCGATCCTCGACGTGATCCTGCGCGACGAGATCGGCCATGTCGCGATCGGGAACCGCTGGTTCCGGCACTTGTGCGACGCCGCCGGCCGCGATCCGGTTCCCACCTACCGCGAGCTTGCCGAGCAGTACCATGCGCCGCGGCTGCGCGGCCCGTTCAATTTCGACGCGCGCCGCACCGCGGGATTCGAGCAGGCGGAGCTGGACGAACTCGCCGCGCAGGACGTGCCGGACGGCCCGGCGGCGGGTTAGGGCGAGCGGGCGCCGCCGGCTCCAGACGGGCGGGCGAACGCTGCCGCCGGCTGGCCACACGGGCCGCTCGGCGGCATTTCCGTGGCAGCCGATGCGCCGGACACGTACCGTCGGCTCACCGTCGCTAGAGCGCAGCCTCGACTGCCGGGCGCCGGAACGGAAGTGCCATCGCTATAATCGAACGACCATTCTTTTTTTTGGCGACTGCAATGAATGCCTCGAGTTCTGTTTCCGATTTCGTCACCGTCCGCGGCGTCAAGCTGCATGTGCGGCGCTGGGGCCGGCCCGATGCGCCGACGCTGTTCATGCTGCACGGCTGGATGGACGTCGCGGCATCGTTCCAGTTCGTCGTCGACGCGCTCGCGGGCGACTGGCAGGTGATCGCGCCGGATGCGCGCGGCTTCGGCCTGTCCGACTGGCCGGTCGCGCGGCAGGGCGGCGGTCATTACTGGTTCCACGAGTACCTGGGCGATCTCGACGCGCTGGTCGATCACTATGCGCCGACCGGCGAAGTCAACCTGGTCGGGCACAGCATGGGGGCGAACGTCGTGTGCCTGTACGCGGGCGCGCGGCCGGAGCGCGTGCGGCGCGTGGTCGACCTCGAAGGGTTCGGGCTCGCCCCCGCACGGGCCGAGCAGGCGCCGCGCCGGCTGCGCGGCTGGCTCGACGAGCTGCGCGAGCCCCCGGCGCTGCGCCCGTACGCGTCGCTCGACGACGTGGCGGCCCGGCTGACCAAGACCAATCCGCGGCTCGATCCGCGCCGCGCGGCGTTCCTCGCCGCGCACTGGTCGAAGCGCGACGACGACGGCCTGTATCACCTGCTGGCGGACCCCGCGCACAAGATGGCGGGCCCGCAGTTGTACCGGCTCGACGAGGTGATGGCCGTCTGGAAGCAGGTGCGCGCGAAGGTGCTGCACGTCGAGGCCATCAATTCGCCGACGCTCGCCTACATCGCGGGCGACATCCCGCTGCCCGAGTTCAAGGCGCGCTTCGGCGCGTTCCCCGACTGGCGCGAAAAGCTCGTCGAGGATGCCGGCCACATGGTCCATCACGACCAGCCGGAGCAGGTCGCGGCGCTGATCGAGGCGTTCTGCGCATAGGCCGGCGGCGGCAGCGGCGGGGCAGGCGGGCGGCGCATTTGCCGCATTGCAGTAGAATGAAGCTTCACCTGCCATACCGACAATGAACGCTGATCTCCACTGCCATTCGAATGTTTCCGACGGGTTGCTGTCGCCTGCCGACGTCGCGCGCCGCGCCCATGCCGGCGGCGTGACCCTGTGGGCGCTGACCGACCACGACGAGATCGGCGGCCAGGCGGCGGCGCGCAGCGAGGCGGAAGCGCTCGGCATGCGCTACCTGAGCGGCGTCGAGATTTCGGTCACGTGGGCGTCGCGCACCGTGCACATCGTCGGGCTGCACATCGATCCGTCGAACCCGGCGCTCGTCGACGGCCTGTACCGCACGCGCCACGGCCGTGCGGCCCGTGCGCGGGCGATCGCCGCGCAGCTCGAGACGCTCGGCATCCCCGGCGCGTACGAAGGCGCGCTGAAGTACGTGTCGAATCCCGACCTGATCTCGCGCACCCACTTCGCGCGTTTCCTGGTCGAGAACGGCCATGCCGCATCGACGTCCGACGTGTTCGACCGCCTGCTCGGCGACGGCAAGCCGGGGTTCGTTCCGCACCGCTGGGCGACGCTGTCCGACGCCGTCGCATGGATTCGCGCGGCGGGCGGGGAGGCCGTGGTCGCACACCCGGGCCGCTACCGCTATACGCCGGTCGAATTCGACGCATTCTTCGGCGAATTCATCGATCTCGGCGGCCGGGCGATCGAGGTCATCACGGGCAGCCACACGCCCGACCAATACCGCGAATACGCGGACGTCGCGCGCCGCTTCGGCTTCGAGGTGTCGCGCGGTTCGGATTTCCATGCGCCGGGCGAGGGCCGCGTCGAACTCGGCAGCCTGCCGCCGTTGCCGCCCGACCTGAAACCGGTCTGGGAGCGCTGGCTCTGACGCGTCGCGGCCGCTTGCCGTTCGCCGTTCGCGCTGCCGGCGAGGCGCGCATCCGACTTCTCCCTCTTTACGTGTCCCCATGTCCCAGTTCTTCAGGATTCATCCGGATAATCCGCAGCCGCGCCTGATCAAGCAGGCCGCGGACATCGTCAGCAAGGGCGGCGTGATCGCAATGCCGACCGATTCGAGCTACGCGCTCGCGTGCCACCTCGACGACAAGGACGCGGTCGAGCGCGTGCGCCGCATCCGCGGCCTCGACGAGAAGCAGCACCTGTCGCTGCTCGTGCGCGACCTGTCGGAACTGGCCAACTTCGCGATGGTGGACAACCGTCAGTACCGGCAGATCAAGTCGGTGACGCCGGGCCCGTACGTGTTCATCCTGCAGGCAACCAAGGAAGTGCCGCGCCGGCTGTCGCATCCGTCGCGCAAGACGATCGGGCTGCGCGTGCCCGATCACGCGATCACGCTCGCGCTGCTCGAGTCGCTGGGCCAGCCGCTGCTCGGCACGACGCTGATCCTGCCGCCGGACGACGAGCCGCTGAACGATCCCGACGACATCCGCGCGCGGCTCGAGAAGCAGGTCGATCTCGTGATCGACGGCGGCGCGTGTCCGCGCGAGCCGTCGACGGTGATCGACCTGACGGGCGACGCGCCGCAGCTCGTGCGCGCGGGGCGCGGCGCGCTCGAACCGTTCGGGCTGTCGGCCGCGTAAGCGCCATTCATTTTTGCGCGAGTGCGCTTGTTACAATAACGCGATATGGACGCTTCCCTGATTCAGACCATCGCCGTCTACGCGCTGCCCGTGATCTTCGCGATCACGCTGCACGAGGCTGCGCACGGCTATGCCGCGCGCCTGCTCGGCGACAACACCGCCTACATGATGGGGCGCGTGTCGTTCAACCCGATGCGCCACATCGATCCGCTCGGCACGATCGCGATTCCGCTCGTGATGTATTTCCTGACCGGCGGCGCTTTCCTGTTCGGCTATGCGAAGCCGGTACCGGTATCGTTCGGCAACCTGCGCGATCCGCGCTGGGGCAGCCTGTGGGTTGCGCTCGCGGGTCCGGCCTGCAACTTCGTGCAGGCGCTGGTCTGGGGCGTGCTGACCATCGTGCTGCCCGCGGCCGGCATCGACGAGCCGTTCTTCACGCGGATGGCCTATGCGGGCGTCAGCGCGAACCTGGTGCTCGGCGTGCTGAACCTGTTTCCGCTGCCGCCGCTTGACGGCGGCCGTATCCTTGCGGCACTGCTGCCGCCGAAGCAATCGATCGCGCTGTCGCGCATCGAGCCGTACGGTTTCATCATCGTCCTCGTGCTGGTCACGACGGGCGTGCTGACGAATTTCTGGCTGCGCCCGCTCGTGAACGCCGCGGCCGGCGTGCTGAGCGCCATCCTGTCTCCCTTCGCCTCGCTTTTCTAACGACAATCATGTTCCCAGATCGTATTTTCTCCGGCATGCGACCCACCGGGTCGCTGCACCTCGGCCACTACCACGGCGTGCTGAAAAACTGGGTGAAGCTGCAGTCCGAGTACCCGTGCTTCTTCTGCGTGGTCGACTGGCATGCGCTGACGACGCACTACGAAACGCCCGAGGTCATCGAGAAGAACGTGTGGGACGTGCTGATCGACTGGCTCGCGTCCGGCATCGATCCGGCGCAGGCGACGCTGTTCATCCAGAGCAAGGTGCCCGAGCATGCGGAGCTCGCGCTGCTGCTCGGCATGAGCACGCCGCTCGGCTGGCTCGAACGCGTGCCGACCTACAAGGAGCAGATGGAGAAGCTGAAGGACAAGGACCTGTCGACCTACGGCTTCCTCGGCTACCCGGTGCTGATGGCGGCCGATATCCTGCTGTATCGCGGCTCGCTCGTGCCGGTCGGTGAAGACCAGGTGCCGCACGTCGAGATGACGCGCGAGATCGCGCGCCGCTTCAACTACCTGTACGGCCGCGAGCCGGGCTTCGAGGAGAAGGCGCTCGAGGCCGCGAAGAAGCTCGGCGGCAAGCGCGCGAAGCTCTATCACGAACTGCGCAACGCGTACCAGCAGGAGGGCGACGACGAGGCGCTCGAACAGGCGCGTGCGATGCTGCAGGAGTCGCAAAGCCTGTCGATGAGCGACCGCGAGCGCCTGTTCGGCTATCTCGAAGGCGCGCGCAAGATCATCCTGGTCGAGCCGCAGGCGCTTTTGACCGAAGCGTCGCGGATGCCGGGCCTCGACGGCCAGAAGATGTCGAAGTCGTACGGCAACACGATCGGCCTGCGCGAGGACGCGGAGACGATCACGAAGAAGGTCCGCACGATGCCGACCGATCCGGCGCGCGTGCGCCGCACCGATCCGGGTGATCCCGACAAGTGCCCGGTGTGGCAGCTGCATCAGGTCTATACGGACGAAGCGACGCACCAGTGGGTGCAGAGCGGCTGCCGCTCGGCGGGTATCGGCTGCCTCGACTGCAAGCAGCCGGTCGTCGAAGGGATCCTGCGCGAACAGCAGCCGATGCTCGAGCGCGCACAGAAGTACATGGACGATCCGTCGCTGCTGCGCGCGATCGTCGCGGACGGCTGCGACAAGGCGCGCAAGCACGCGGTCGAGACGATGCGCGACGTGCGCGAGGCGATGGGCCTGTCGTACACCTGACCTGACGGCATGCGCGAACCCGTCATTGCCGCCGCGGGCGGCCACGTCGCCCAGACCGAGCCGTCGCGCTGGGTCAGCCGGTGGTCGCGGCTCGTCCCGGCGGGCGGCGCGGTGCTCGATGTCGCCGCGGGCGGCGGCCGCCATGCGCGCTGGTTTGCGTCGCACGGGCATCCGGTCGTCGCGCTCGACCGCGATCCGGCCGCGCTGGCCGCATTGCGCGCGATTCCCGGCGTCGACGCGCGCGACGCCGATCTCGAGGGCGCGCCCTGGCCGCTGCCGGCCGGCGCGTCGTTCGCGGCGGTGATCGTCACCCATTATTTGCATCGTCCGCTCTGGCCCCATCTGCTTGATGCGGTGGCGCCGGGCGGCGTGCTGATCTACGAAACCTTCGCGCAAGGAAACGAAACGGTCGGCAAACCGTCCAATCCCGCGTTCCTGCTCGCCCCGGGCGAGCTGCTGGACGCGGTGCGCGGCCGCCTGCGGGTGGTCGCGTACGAGGACGGATTCGTCGCCGCGCCGCGCGAGGCGTTCGTGCAGCGCATCTGCGCGGTACGCGAGGGCGCGACCCCGACGGCGGGGGCGGGAATTCCACGTTACGAACTGCCCGGCTAATCCGCTACAATCTCAACGTTTACCGGTACATCAATCAATCGCGTTTCATGGCTAACGGCACCCAAGACGGCATTCAAATCCGCGGCAGCATCCCCGCGATCGTCACCCCGATGCTCGAAGACGGCAGTCTCGACCTGCCGGCGTTTCGCAAACTGATCGACTGGCACATCGCGGAAGGCACCGACGCACTCGTCGTGGTCGGCACGAGCGGCGAGTCGGCAACGCTCAACGTCGAAGAGCACATCCTGATGATCCGCACGGCGGTCGAGCATGCGGCGAAGCGCATCCCGATCATCGCGGGCGCAGGCGGCAATTCGACCGCCGAGGCGATCGAACTGACGAAGCACGCGAAGGCCGTCGGCGCCGACGCGACGCTGCAGGTCGTGCCGTACTACAACAAGCCCACGCAGGAAGGGATGTACCGGCACTTCAAGGCGATCGCCGAAGCGGTCGACCTGCCGGTGATCCTGTACAACGTGCCGGGCCGCACCGTCGCGGACATGGCGCACGAGACGACGCTGCGCCTCGCGCAGGTGCCGGGCATCATCGGCGTGAAGGAAGCGACCGGCAACATCGATCGCGCCGCGCACCTGATCAAGGCCGCGCCGAAGCATTTCGCGATCTACAGCGGCGACGATCCGACCGCGATCGCGCTGATGCTGCTCGGCGGCCACGGCAACATCTCGGTGACGGCGAACGTCGCGCCGCGCGCGATGAGCGACCTGTGCCGTGCGGCGCTGGCTGGCGACGTCGCAACGGCGCGCGAGCTGCACATGAAGCTGCTGTCGCTGCACAAGAACCTGTTCATCGAGGCAAACCCGATTCCGGTGAAGTGGGCGCTGCAGGCGATGGGCAAGATGCAGGGCGGCATCCGCCTGCCGCTTACGCCGCTCGACGAGCGCTGCCACGATGT
Source organism: Burkholderia sp. Bp8994 (assembly GCF_003853805.1). Lineage (NCBI taxonomy): Bacteria > Pseudomonadati > Pseudomonadota > Betaproteobacteria > Burkholderiales > Burkholderiaceae > Burkholderia > Burkholderia sp. Bp8994. The sequence continues at coordinate 42,567 of NZ_QTQH01000023.1, read as the reverse complement.
CGTACGTTCGGCCCTCGTCGAGGCCGGCGTCCTCGCCTGAGGCTCAGGCGGCCGCGTCCTGCGGCCGCCGGCTCGACCCCTCATCAACCCGCACCGGCCGGCTCCGTCCGGCGCCGCTCCTGACGAGCGTTCTAGCAAGACGAAGGATTTCATGAAACGTTTCGCCTTTTCCTCTCGCGCCATCCAGGTTTCGGTGGTGGCGCTGGCGCTGGGCGCGCTCGCCGGCTGCGATACGCTGAACGATTATCTGGCTCCTGACCGGGTCAACTACAAGAACACGGGTTCGGCGCCGCCGCTCGCGGTGCCGAGCGACCTGAAGCCGGTGCCGACGACCCAGCAGTTCGTCGCGCCGCCGAGCAATGCCGGTCTCGGCACGCTGCCGCCGCGGGCGACCACGGCCTCCGGCAACGCGACCGACGGTGTCCCGAGCGCGCAGGATCCGCTCGGCATGCATATCGAGCGCGACGGCGATCGCCGCTGGCTCGTCGTGGACGGGCGCACGCCCGAGCAGCTGTGGCCGATCCTGAAGGAGTTCTGGCAGGAAAACGGCTTCTCGCTGAAGACCGACGCGCCGTCGACCGGCATCATGGCCACCGACTGGGCCGAGAACCGCGCGAACATTCCTGACGACTGGTTCCGCCGCACGATCGGCAAGGTCATCGACTTCGCGTATTCGTCGGGCACGCGCGACCGTTTCCGCACGCTCGTGAACCGCACGCCGGACGGCAACACCGACATCTCGATCACGCACAGCGCGATGGAAGAAATGATGGTCGGTCCGCAGGGCGGCACGTCGTCGCGCTGGGAAGAGCGTCCGCGCAACCCGGTGCTCGAGGCCGTGTTCCTGTCGAAGCTGATGCAGAAGTTCGGCCTGAGCGACGCGCAGGCGAAGCAGCTGCTGACCGATGCACGTCCCGCGACGGCGCCGGCGAAGGTCGCTGACACGAGCGGCGGCGCCGCGACGCTGCAGCTGGCGGAATCGTTCGACCGCGCGTGGCTGCGCGTCGGTCTCGCGCTCGACCGTACCAACTTCGCGGTCGACAATCGCGACCGCGAGAAGGGCCTGTACACCGTCCGCTACGCGAACACGATGGAAGAGCTGAAGCGCGACGGGCTGTTCGGCAAGCTGTTCTACGGCGGCCCGTCGGCGGCCAAGCCGGGCAAGGAATACCTGGTCAACGTGCGCGCGCAGGGCAATGGCGGCACGCAGGTCGCGGTGGTCGACGCGAACGGCCAGGTCGACAACTCGTCGGATGCGCAGCGGCTCATTTCGCTGCTGCAGGCCCAGCTGAACTGACCGCGTGCGCTTCGCCAGCCTTGGTAGCGGCAGCGAAGGCAACGCGCTGGTCGTCGAGGTGTCGAGCGGCACGACGACCACCCGCGTGCTGCTCGACTGCGGTTTTTCTGCGAAGGAGGTCGAGCGCCGCCTCGGCCGCCTGAATCTCGGCATCGACGATCTCGATGCGATCCTCATCACCCACGAACACAGCGACCACGTCGGCAGCGCGCTGACGCTCGCGCGGCGCGGGTCGCTGCCGCTCTACATGAGCTGGGGCACGGCGCGCGCAGTAGGCGCGGACGAGGCCGATGTCGATCTCCACGTGTTGTGGGGCGACGAGACGGCCGCGATACGCGATCTGGCCGTGATGCCCTATACGGTGCCCCACGACGCGCGGGAACCGCTCCAGTTCGTCTTCATGGATGGCTGTCGCCGGCTCGGCGTGCTGACCGACGTCGGCATGGCCACGCCGCACATCACGACCGTCCTGAGCGGCTGTGACGCGCTGGTGCTCGAATCCAACCACGATACCGCGATGCTCGCCGGGAGCCGCTATCCGCAGTCGCTGAAGGCGCGGATCGGCGGCAATCATGGTCACCTGAGCAACGACGCCGCCGCCGGCATCCTCGCATCGCTCGAACGCAGTCGCCTCCAGCATCTGGTCGCGGCGCACCTGAGCCAGCAGAACAACCGGCCCGAGCTGGCCCGCCAGGCGTTTGCCGGCGTGCTGGGAACGGACGGGGAGGACGTGGTCGTGGCCACGCAGGACGCGGGCTTCGACTGGCTGACGCTCGGTTGAGCGGGCGCAGAGCGGCGCGGGAAGGGGCGGGCGGCGGCTTGGCCTGCTTGCCTGCCGGGTGCGATGCGCGAAACCGACAGACGTAAAAAAACCGGCCCGAAGGGCCGGTTTTTTTTCAGCTGATGCTGAGGCTTACTGGCTTGCGCCCGAAGCCGGAGCAGCCGTCGCTGCCGAAGCAGCCGACGCCACAGCAGCAGCTGCGTCGCTCGCAGCAGCCGTTGCCGACGAAGCAGCAGCCGAAGCGTCGCTCGCAGCACCAGCAACTGCCGAAGCAGCCGACGAAGCAGCAGCCGATGCGTCGCTAGCAGCCGACGAAGCAGCTTGATCAGCGCTCTTGTTGCAAGCAGCCAGTGCAACAGCAGCCAACAGGGAAGCTACGAGGAGGGATTTCTTCATGATCACGTCCTTTTATGGTTAAAGGTAAGCAACAGCGCGAAACAATACCGGTAATGTGCTCCAACACCGACCTGGGCCGCTGGTGGAGACGCACTTCTAGAGCGTGAATCTTCCCTACGGCTTGGGCGGAAATTATATGCACTTTCCTATCGACCGTCGACAAATGCGGGGTCAATACGTTGTCTTTCCCATACAGAATTTGATCTGCACGGGCATACGGGGCGGCCCACTAAATCCGGTATCCGACCCGCAGCCAGCCCGCACAATACCATTCGTGCAGCAAGGCTGTCATCGAGGGAGCCCGGGATAGTGTTACAAACCGTTTCGCCTCCATGTGGCGGAGATTGGCCAGTTCGGGCAGCCATTCGCCGGCTTGCTCGAGCGGTTGTTCCTCGCCATTAATGAAGTACGATCGCGCGTTATACATCAATGCGGCGCGTCTGTCGAGATGCACGCCCCGGCGCGATGCCTGCGCGACGAACGCGGCCTCGGACAGCGGCCGCGCCGGCGGCTCGAATACGACGTTCGATTTGGGCTCGCTCAGGTAGCAGCCGAGGAATTCGGCGACGTCGCGCTTGCGCCAGCGGATTGCCTCGACGATCTCGGCGACGCGCTCGACCATCGCCGGCGGCAGTTGCGCGGGGGTGTCGACGGCCGGCTGCTTGGGGTCGCGGTAGAGCGCGTCGCCGCGCTCGTCGCGCAGGCCGCCGCGTTCCGCGAGGTAGTACAGGAATTGCGCGCCCAGCTCCCCGGCGGACGGCGCCCGAAAGCCGATCGAGCAGGTCATGCATTCGCCCTCCGCTACGCCGTCGTGCGCGATGTGCGGCGGCAGGTACAGCATGTCGCCCGGCTCGAGCACCCATTCGTCGCTCGGCTCGAAATGCTCGAGGATCTTCAGCGGCACGTCCGGCTGCAGCGACAGGTCCTTCTGCGCACCGATGCGCCAGCGGCGCCGGCCTTCGACCTGCAGCAGGAATACGTCGTACGAGTCGAAGTGCGGGCCGACGCCGCCGCCGTCCGTCGCGTACGAAATCATCAGGTCGTCGAGACGCGCGTCCGGGATGAAGCGGAAGCGGTCGAGCAGCGCGCGCGCCGCGTCGACGTGCAGGTCGAGCCCCTGCACGAGCAGGGACCAGGATTTGCGCGAGATGGCCGGCAGCGCGCCCGGCTCGAACGGGCCGTGCGCAAGTTGCCACTTGTTACGAAAATGGGTGATCAGCCGCGATTCGGCGTCATAGTCGGCTGCCAGCTCGAACAATGCGTCGCGCGTGACCGGCGGCTTCACGCCGGGGATCGCCTGGCGGATCAGCAGCGGCTTTTTCTGCCAGTAGCGGCGCATGAATTGCGCCGGCGAGAGGCCGCCGAGCAGCGGCGTGGGAAGATCGGAAGGCGGCGCGCCGAGCGGGGCGTCAGCGGCATCCCGCGGTTCGGCTTGAGACCGGTTGCGCATCGTATAATGAGACTTGTATTTGGGAGAATTGGATGAAAATCGCAAAAAACACCGTCGTGTCGGTCGCTTACAAGCTGTCGGATGCGCAAGGCAATCTGATCGAGGAAAGCGACGAGCCGATGGTTTATCTGCACGGCGGCTATGATGGCACGTTCCCCAAGATCGAGGAACAGCTCGACGGCCAGGAGCCCGGTTACCAGGCGCAGGTTCAGCTCGAGCCGCAGGACGCGTTCGGCGACTACGATCCCGAACTCGTGAAGATCGAGCCGCGCGATCGTTTTCCCGAGCCGATCGAAGTGGGCATGCAGTTCGAAGGCACGCCGGAAGACGGCGACGAGGAAGTGGATTCGCTGATCTACACGGTCACCGACATCGCCGAAGACAAGGTCGTGCTCGACGGCAACCACCCGCTCGCGGGCATGGCGCTGCGTTTCGCGCTCACGGTCAAGGACGTTCGCGAAGCGACCGAGGACGAGATCGAGCATGAGCACGCGCACGGCGCGGAAGGCCTCGAAATCGTCGACGAGGACGAAGACGAGGACGGCGACGCACCGTCAGGGCGCACCCTGCACTGAACTGGCGGGCAGGCCGGGCGCCGGCCCCGAGGCAGGGGGCGGCGCGGGCCACGAGGCGCCGCCCGGCGTCGTGCCGTCGCCCTGCAGCGGCGGCGCGACCGACGACGAGTCGGGCAGGGCCGGCAAGGCCGGGATCTCCGGCATCTGCGGCAGCGGGACCTCGTCGCGCGGCACGACCGGCAGCGCGGGCGGGGTTGGCAGATTCTTCGGCACGTCCTGCAGGCTCACGTTGAAGATCGTCTGCCGTGCCGGCGACACGTTGACCTTCACCCACTGATTCGCCGGCTGACGCGGTCCGATCGCGACACGCGTCACATTTCCCACCAGCACACCGTCGTCCGCATGCAGCGGGCGATCGATCAGGAAACCATTCGCAAGCGGCTCGCTGCTCGCGTGCATCACCAGAATCGGGCCGCGGAATGTCGCCGCCGCCTTCACCAGCGTTCGTTTCAGTTCACGGAAGCCGTCGCGCACGCGCGGCCGGTTGAAACGCAACCACGCAAAGCGTTCGGTCCGCTCGTAGCGATCGAACTGCGGATCGCCTTCGAACATCACCACCATGGCGCGCGCTTCGCGCCGCTTCGCGTATTCGGCCGCGTGGTCGATCCAGAAGCCGTTCGCGACGATGCGGTCCTCGAATTCGCCGTTGCGGCCGCCGGCCGTCAGATAGTGGTTGTTCGGCGCCGGTGCGTTCAGCGCGACGTAGACGACGTCGTCATGCATCCAGCGCGCGTTTTCGCGATACGGCCGGAACCGCGCGACTTCACTTTCGCGGGTGATCTGCAGCGCGCCGGCGTCGGGCAGCGCGGCGTCCGCCAGCAGCGTCTGGCGCAGGAAGTCCAGGCGTTCGACCGGATCGTAGCTGCCGCCGGCCGCCGTGTTGCACGTTGCCCAGTCGTCGTGGCCGGGAATGAACACGAGCGGCACGCGCGATGCGTCCAGGATCGCGCCGCGCTGCGTGTACAGCGTGTCGCGGCACGCTTCCTTCGCACCCTTGAGGTCGCCCGCATAGACGACGAAGGCCAGATTGCGCTCGCGCGCGATCGATTCGAACAGCCGCTGCGCGGCCGGCTCGTCGGCCGGCGCGTTGATGACGCCCGACACGATCGCGAACGAGTAGGGGGCGGCGGCACGCTTGGGCGGCGCCGCGAGCGTGCTCACCTGCACGAGCGCGAGCGTCGCCGCGATCAGTGCGGCTGCGGCGGCGCGGGCCGGCCGGCCCGACGGGAGGCGTTTACGCGTGCCCGTCGACATCGTGCGAGCGGACGAGCGTGCGCAGTTCGTACAGCAGGTCGAGCGCCTCGCGCGGCTTGAGGTCGTCGGGATCGATGTCGCGCAGCTTTTCGAGTGCCGGATGCGGGGCGTCGGCCGGCGCCGGCGCATCCGCGCACGCGAGCTCCTCGGCCGCGGCGGGCGGCGCGCTGAACAGGTCGAGCTGCGGCGTGTGCTGGGCGGCCGACTGCTGTTCGAGATACGCGAGATGCTTGCGCGCGGCGCGGATCACCGGCGCCGGTACGCCCGCGAGTTGCGCGACCTGCAGCCCGTAGCTCTGGTTCGCCGGGCCTTCGTTGACCGCGTGCAGGAACACGATGCCGTGGCCGTGCTCGACGGCCGACAGATGGACGTTGGCCGCTTGCGGGAATTCGGCCGGCAGCTGCGTCAGCTCGAAGTAGTGCGTCGCGAACAGCGTGTAGCAGCCGTTTTGCGCGAGCAGGTGACGCGCGATGGCCCATGCGAGCGCGAGGCCGTCGAACGTCGACGTGCCGCGGCCGATTTCGTCCATCAGCACGAGGCTCTGCGGTGTCGCGTCGTTCAGGATCGCCGCGGCTTCGGTCATCTCGACCATGAAGGTGGAGCGTCCGCCGGCGAGATCGTCGGCCGCGCCGATCCGTGTGAAGATCCGGTCGATCGGGCCGAAGCAGGCCGATTTCGCGGGCACGTAGCTGCCGACGTACGCCATCAGCGCAATCAGCGCCGTCTGCCGCATGAAGGTCGACTTACCGCCCATGTTCGGGCCGGTGATCAGCAGCAGCTTGCGCTCGGCGCCGAACCGGCAGTCGTTCGCGATGAACTGCTCGACCTGCGCTTCCACGACCGGGTGGCGACCCTGTTCGATCTCGATGCCGATTTCGTCGGTGAAGGCAGGCGCGACCCAGTCGAGCGTGCGGGCGCGCTCGGCGAACGCGGCGAGCACGTCGAGCTCCGCGAGCGCCGACGCGACGCGCTGGCACTCCGGAATGAACGGCAGCAGCGCCTGCAGCACGCCGTCGTACAGCGCGCGCTCGCGGGCCAGCGCGCGTTCCTGCGCGGACAGCGCCTTGTCCTCGAAGGTCTTCAGTTCGGGTGTGATGTAGCGCTCGGCGTTCTTCAGCGTCTGGCGGCGGCGATAGTCGTCGGGCACCTTGTCAGTCTGGCCGCGCGTGACCTCGATGTAGAAGCCGTGCACCTTGTTGTATTCGACGCGAAGGTTCGCGATGCCCGTGCGGGTGCGCTCGCGCGCCTCGAGATCGATCAGGAACTGCCCGCAGTTCTCGGAGATGTCGCGCAGTTCGTCGAGCTCCGCGTCGTAGCCGCGCGCGATCACGCCGCCGTCGCGCACCATCGCGGCCGGCTCGGGGGCGATCGCGCTGGTCAGCAGGTCGAGGCATTCGGCGGGCGGCGCGAGCGCCGCGTCGACGCGGGCAAGCGCATCCGCGTTCGCGACGATCGCGCTGATGCGCTCGCGCAGCGCGGGCAGCGCGGCGAACGTGTCGCGCAGGCTCGACAGGTCGCGCGGCCGCGCGGACAGCAGCGCGAGCCGCCCGGTGATCCGTTCGACGTCGGCGATCTGGCGCAGCGCGCTGCGCAGTGCGTCGAGGCTCGCGTTCGCCGGTGCGTCGAGCAGTGCGCCGATCGCTTGCTGGCGCGATTGCGCGGCGACCGACGCGCGCGGCGGATGATGCAGCCAGTGACGCAGCAGGCGGCTGCCCATCGTCGTGCAGCAGGTGTCCAGCAGCGAGTACAGCGTCGGCGATTCGGTGCCGCGCAGCGTTTCGGTCAACTCGAGGTTGCGGCGCGTCGCCGGATCGAGCCCGATGTATTCGGTTTCGTTCTCGACCTTCAGGCTGCGCACGTGACGCAATTGCTGACCCTGTGTGGCGGCCGCGTACAGCAGCAGTGCGCCGGCGGCTCCGCATGCGCTCGTCAGCGAATGCGCGCCGAAGCCGTCGAGGCCCGCGACGTCGAGCTGGTCGCACAGGCGCTGCGTGCCCGATGCGATATCGAAGTGCCATGCCGGCACGCGTTTGATCGCGCCGGCGCCCGCGGGCACGGCGTCGGTCGCGCCGTCCGCCGTCAGGATTTCGGCTGGCCGGATGCGTTCGAGCGCGGCGCCGAGCTGGTCGGGTTCGATCTCGGCGAGCCGCAGTGCGCCGCTCGCGAGGTTCAGCCACGCGAGGCCGATGTTGACCGCGACGCCGCGCTTGTTGTGGCCCGTGCACATCGCGAGCAGGTAGACGTCGTTCTTGTCGGACAGCAGTGCCGCGTCGGTCAGCGTGCCGGGCGTGACGACGCGCACGACCTTGCGCTCGACTGGCCCCTTCGACGTGGCGGGGTCGCCGATCTGCTCGCAGATTGCGACCGATTCGCCCATCTTCACGAGCTTCGCCAGATACTGTTCGACCGCGTGATGCGGGACGCCGGCCATCTTGATCGGCGTCCCGGCCGAGGCGCCGCGTTGCGTGAGGGTCAGGTCGAGCAGGCGCGCGGCTTTCTCCGCATCCTCGAAGAACAGCTCGTAGAAGTCGCCCATCCGGTAGAAGACGAGCGTGTCGGGGTGATCGGCCTTGATGCGCAGGTACTGCTGCATCATCGGAGTATGGCCGGCGAAGGCTTCGGGCGACAGCGTGGTCATAGGTCAGGCAGGAAGTTGTTGCTTTGGTTGCCCGAGTTTACCAGTCGCTTCCATGTGCACGCGCGAAGTTCGCCGTTCGGCTAGTTGCCGGCGACGAGGGGGGTAGTTCCGCGCAGGCAATTTCCGCTTCTCGGCGTCGGCATCGAGATTGTGGATCATCTCAATACGGGGCCGTTGACCGTAAGCGGGACGTCGGTCGTCCATGCACCGACCGGATTGATGGCCGATATCGGTCATTCGATCTCGTGCGGTGCAGCTGACTGCCGTCACTTTGCAGGTGCGGCCGTCGGTCGGATGCTCATGTGACTCGCAAGAGCCGCGTCGGCCACCCTCCTCAAACGTTGTCCATGCGCCAACGACGCGGCGTAATACCGGTCACGCGCGTGAATGTTCTCGTGAAGTGGCTCTGGTCGGCGAAGCCGCATGCATCCGAGATCATTTGCAGCGGCATCGACGATGTGCGCATGTACATCATTGCGCGTTCGATGCGCTGATTGATCAGCCAGCGATGGGGCGGTAACCCGGTGGTCTGATGAAAGGCCTTGACGAAGTGGCCACGAGACAGGCCGCACGCTTTCGCCACATCGGCGATCGAGATGTTGCCGGTAAGGTGTTCGAGCAGAAAGCCTTTCGCCACGCGCTCCTGCCACGCCGTGAGTTTGCCGGTCGACTTCTCCCGCCGCTCGCCGATGCCGCCGTACAGACGCGCGACATGCGTCTGGAAGGCGAGCGCGACGTGGTCGACGAACAGCTGGGATGCGTGCTCGGGCCGCGCCAGGGCGGGGAGCAGGGCTTGGCCCAGGCGATGGATGACCGGATCCGTCGCACTCAAATGCGGCGGCAAGTAAAGCTGGGGCCGCTGCCTGCCACCGATTTCATCGACTGTCTCCTCCAGCGTTCGGCGCGGGAGGTGAAAATGGATGCAGTCGAACGCCCCCTTCAGGTCGGAAACCCAGCTGCGATCGAGGTCGTGAATCGTGACGGTCCCTGCGTCATAGGGGACGAAACAAGCAACACGTCCGTCAAGCCACAATTCCTGTTCGCCGAACGCGCGCAATTGCAACACGATGAGATCGGCGTCTTCAAGTTCGTATGGCGCGGTTCGGCCAATATTTCTACGAGATGTCTGCAGTCGGCTGATGCCGACCTGGGCGTGCGGCAGCGTCTGCGTGACCACGCTTTGCCTGAGGTCGGCCGGCATGAAATCAGATGACACGTTGTCCGACTGTGCGGCGGTCATGGATTCGTGGAAACGTGGAGAATTCGGCCGCGGAGTATACCAAAGCGAAATTTGGCCTGGCATCGGCCGTGTTCGGCACATTGACCACTAATGGCCGCGGCGCATCGCAAAGAGGGGGTAGCTTCGCGTGGCGAACCTTGTCAGGCAGGGCGCAGATACTGCTGGATCACCCGGCGCACGGACCTTCGTGCGCCGGGCCTGACGGGCAATATCAGGACGCGTGCGCCGACATCAGATCGAGCGCCACCGCCTGCGCGACCTCGATACCGTCGATGGCTGCCGAATAGATGCCGCCGGCATACCCGGCGCCTTCACCGGCCGGATACAACCCTTCGACGTTCACGCTCTGGTAATTGTCCTTGCGCCGGATCCGGATCGGCGACGACGTGCGCGTTTCCACGCCGGTGAGCACCGCGTCGTGCATCGCGAAGCCGGCGATCTTCTTGTCGATCTGCGGCAGCGCTTCACGAATGGCTTCGATCACGTAGTCGGGCAGCGCGGTGCTGAGGTCGGTCGGGCGCACGCCCGGCTTGTACGACGGCACCACGGAACCGAGCGACGTCGACGGCCGTCCTGCGATGAAATCGCCGACCAGCTGGCCCGGCGCGCTGTAATCGCCGCCGCCGAGTTCGAACGCGCGTTCTTCCCACTTGCGCTGGAACGCGATGCCCGCGAGCGGGCCGCCCGGATAGTCCTCCGGCGTGATGCCGACGACGATGCCCGCGTTCGCGTTGCGCTCGGCGCGCGAATACTGGCTCATGCCGTTGGTGACCACGCGGCCCGGCTCGGAGGTCGCCGCGACCACCGTGCCGCCGGGGCACATGCAGAAGCTGTAGACCGCGCGTCCGTTGCTGCAGTGATGAACCACCTTGTAGTCGGCCGCGCCGAGCTGCTTGTGGCCCGCGAACTTGCCGAAGCGGCTGCGATCGATCAGCCCCTGCGGATGTTCGATCCGGAAACCCAGCGAGAACGGCTTCGCTTCGACATACACACCGCGATCGTGCAGCATCTGGAACGTGTCGCGTGCGCTGTGGCCCACGGCCAGCACCACGTGATCGCACCGGAGCGTTTCGCCGTTCGACAGCGTCAGCGAGCGCACCTTGCCCTGATCGATCTCGATGTCCTCGACCCGGGTTTCGAAGCGCACTTCACCGCCCAGTTCGTGGATGGTCGCGCGCATCTTTTCCACCATGCTGACGAGGCGGAACGTGCCGATGTGCGGCCGGCTCAGATAGAGGATGTCCTCCGGCGCGCCGGCCTTGACGAATTCGTCGAGCACCTTGCGGCCGTAGTGATGGGGATCCTTGATCTGGCTGTACAGCTTGCCGTCGGAAAACGTCCCGGCCCCGCCTTCGCCGAACTGCACGTTGGACTCGGGATTGAGGACGCTCTTGCGCCACAGGCCGAAGGTGTCCTTGGTGCGCTCGCGCACGGCCTTGCCGCGTTCGAGGATGATGGGGCGGAAACCCATCTGCGCGAGGATCAGCCCCGCAAACAGGCCGCACGGCCCCATGCCGATGACGACCGGGCGCAGGAAGTTGCCGTGCTCGGGCGCCTTCGTGACGAAGTGGTACGCCATGTCGGGCGTCACGCCGCAATGCGGCGTGCCGGCGAGTCGCGGAAGCACGGCCGCTTCGTCCTTGACCTCGACATCGACGATGTACGTGAGCTTGATGTCGGAGCGCTTGCGCGCATCGTGCGCACGGCGGAACACCGTGTAACGGAGGAGCCCGTCTGCCGCCACGCCAAGCTCCGCGAGGCGCGCGCGAATCGCGGCTTCGAGGGCGCTCTCGGGGTGGTCGAGCGGGAGTTTAAGTTCGCTTAGCCGTAACATGAATATTCGGATACGGTCGCCACGAAGTCGTGGCGGTGTTGAGACGGGCGCGGGCGCGGCGCGGATTTACTCCGCTGCCGGATGCATGTAGCTGTAGCGGTTCAGGATCGGGATCATCTGCGCGTAGATCTTCGGATTCGCCGCGACGATCTCATGACGATGCAGGAAATCGGCGTCGCCCGTGTAGTTGCCGACGAGGCCGCCGGCTTCGGTGATCAGCAGGCTGCCCGCCGCCATGTCCCACACGTTGATGCCTTGCTCGAAGAACGCGTCGAGACGGCCGGCCGCGACGTTCGCGAGATCGAGTGCGGCCGCGCCCGGGCGGCGCAGCCCCGTGCAGGCCTGCGTCATTTCGGTGAACAGGCGCGCGTAGGCGTCGAGGCCGTCCTTCTCGCGGAACGGGAAGCCCGTGCCGACCAGCGCGTCCGCCAGGCGGTCGCGGCGGCCGACGCGGATGCGGCGGTCGTTCAGGTACGCGCCGCGGCCGCGGGTGGCCGTGAACAGGTCGTTCTTGTTCGGATCGTAGACGACGGCCTGCGTGACGACGCCCTTGTGCTCGAGCGCAATCGATACGCAGTAATAAGGGAAGCCGTGGATGAAGTTGGTCGTGCCGTCGAGCGGATCGATGATCCACTTGAATTCGGATTCGTTCTCCGATTCGCCCGATTCTTCCGCGAGGATCGCGTGGTCGGGGTAGGCGGTCTTCAGCGTCTCGATGATCGCCTCTTCGGCGGCCTTGTCCACTTCGGTGACGAAGTCGTTCTGCTGCTTCTTGCGGATCTCGATCAGGTCGAGGTCGAGGGAGGCACGGTTGATGATCTGTCCGGCGCGGCGCGCAGCCTTGACAGCGATGTTGAGCATGGGATGCATGAGCCTGGATCCTGTAGCCGGCGGCACGGGCCGCCACGAAGTGGAACACACCGCCCGGAACGGCGCAAAACGTGCCGGGCGAGATGAGACGCGAATTGACAAAGAGCAGGGTACGACCCGCGTCGCACGGGGCGCGGCGCGTAAACGCATGATTTTAGCCGATTTTCGGGAGTTTCAGGTGACCGGGATGCGGGGAAACCCCACTGGCCGTCCGGACGAGTGGGTTTGCCGGGGCGATGGCGATACCATACTGCCATTCTGACGAACCGAGTCGTATGTAGTGGAAACCCCGCAGAACCCCGCCGTGCCGTCCGAATCGGGCGCGGCTTCGTCCCCGCCGCTGTCCGGCGGCTTCACTTCCACCCGTTTCGTGCTCGTCGAGCCGAGCCATCCCGGCAATGTCGGGGCGGCCGCCCGCGCGCTGAAAACGATGGGTTTCTCCAGGCTCGTCCTGGTCGCGCCGCGCGTGCCGCACGTGCAGAGCGACCCCGAGGCGATCGCGATGGCGAGCGGCGCGGACGACGTCCTCGCGTCCGCGCACGTCGTGCCCACGCTCGGCGACGCGCTGTCCGGCGTCCACTGGTCGATCGCGCTGACCGCGCGCACGCGCGAATACGGACCGCCGCGCCTTGCGCCGCGCGCGGCCGCCGAACAGGCGCACACGCAGGTCGGCACCGGCGACATCGCGCTCGTGTTCGGCAACGAACGCACGGGCCTCGCGAACGAGCACGTCGAGCAGTGCAGCGCGCTCGCGCATATCCCGGCGAATCCGGCCTACAGTTCGCTGAACCTCGCGCAGGCCGTGCAGGTGCTCGCGTATGAACTGCGTGTCGCGTTCCTGGAGCAGGGGAGCGAGTCGCCGCGCGACGCGCAGCCCGAGGTCGGCACGCTCGCGCAGAGCGACGAGATCGAGCGGATGTACGCGCACCTCGAGAATGCGCTGGTCGCGCTCGATTTTCTCGACCCGCGCAACCCGAAGAAGCTGATGCCGCGGCTGCGGCGCCTGTTCGCGCGCACCGGCCTCGAGCGCGAGGAGGTCAACATCCTGCGCGGCATCGCGAAGCACATCCTGCTGAAGTCCGGCACGCCCGAAGGCGACGCGTAAGCGGCCGAAGTACGCCGCGGCCGGGCGCTCATGCGTTCGGCGGATGCGCTCCGCCTGCAGCCGGCGTGTCGCATCGGCCGCCGCGACGGGGGTGCCCGGTCCGTGCCCGGCCACCGGATGACCGCATGACGCGCATAACCGCGTTACCTGGCCACGATGGGCGTCCCGCGCGAATACCCGCGCCGCTGACGGGGTGAACGCGCGACGCTGTGCGGCCGCGGGCGAGTGGCCCTACAATCGCCGGACATCATAAGCAAATTACCCGGCGCGATAACGACCGGCCGTTGCCGGCGGGCGTGCCGGCCTTTTCCCCAGCCCAGACCCGATCATGTTCACCAGACTGCGCGAAGACGTTGCGACGATTCGCGAGCGGGATCCCGCCGCTCGCAGTGCCTGGGAAGTGCTGACCTGTTATCCGGGGCTGCACGCGCTCGTGCTGCATCGCTTCGCGCATGCGTGCTGGCGCGCGAAGCGCTACTGGCTCGCACGCTTCGCGTCGCAGGCCGGGCGTTTCCTGACGGGTATCGAGATCCACCCGGGCGCGACGATCGGCCGGCGCGTGTTCATCGATCACGGGATGGGTGTCGTGATCGGCGAAACCGCGATCGTCGGCGACGACTGCACGATCTATCAGGGCGTGACGCTCGGCGGCACGTCGCTCACGCGCGGCGCGAAGCGCCATCCGACGCTCGAGGCCGGCGTGATCGTCGGTGCGGGCGCGAAAGTGCTCGGCGGTTTCACCGTCGGCGCGGGCGCGAAGATCGGTTCGAACGCGGTCGTCGTGAAGCCGGTGCCGGCAGGCGGCACCGCGGTCGGCAATCCGGCGCGCATCGTGATGCCGGCGCAACCGAAGCCGCAGCCCGAGCGCGCCGCGTTCTGCGCGTACGGGATCACGCCGAACGCGGACGACCCGATGTCGCTCGCGATTCACGGCCTGATCGACCACGCGGCGAAGGAAAGCCGGCGCGTCGACGAAATCGTCGCGGCGCTCGAGCAGCTCGGCACGCATCTGGAAACGCTGCAGGGCGCGGACGCGGCGCGTCTCGATCTGCGCAGGCTGTCGGCGGTGCTGGAAGGCAAGGCGGTCGAGCGCCAGGCGTAACGCGGCGCGTGCCGGCGGCCGCCGGCAGCTGCGGCCGTGTCGCTCGCGTCAGTCGAGCGGCATCGCGTGGATGCCTTCGGCGTCGACGCGCAGATAGCCGCCGCGCGGCATGCCGTGGTCGAGATCCCAGTCGGGCAGTACCCAGCGAATCCCGCCCGGTTCGAGGTGGCGCGCGGGGCGATGCGTGTGGCCGTGAATGATCACGCTCGCACGGCTCTTCCGGAACAGCGCGGCGATGCCTTCACGCGTGACATCGTAGATCGCCGAAGCGGGGCGCATCCGGCCCGCTTCGCTGTTCGAACGCATCCGTTGCGCGAGCGCGCGGCGCCAGCGGAACGGCCACGCGAGAAACAGCGCCTGCGCGACGCCATTGCGGGCAAACCGCCGAAATATCTGATAGCCGCGATCGGCCGTGCATTGCGCGTCGCCGTGGGTGAGCACGATGCGCTGGCCGAACGACGTGATCAGCGCCGGGTCGCGCAGCAGCATCGCGCCGGCCGCCTTCATGAAGCGCCGGCCGAGCAGGAAATCGCGATTGCCGTGCATCACGTAAAGCGCGATCCCGCGCTCCGAGAACGTATGCATCAGCGCGGCCATGCGTGCCGCGAACGGATCGTGGTCGAGCACGTCGTCGCCGATCCAGTATTCGAACAGGTCGCCGAGGATGAACACCGAGTCGGCGCTGTCGGCCGTGTATTTCACGAAATGCTCGAACGCGGCGACCGTCTTCGGAATCGCCTCGCTCAGGTGCAGATCGGAGAGAAACAGGAACGGGCGTGCGGCTTGCGCGTATTCGCGCTCGCCCGGCACGCCCGCGGAGACGCTTCGCGGCGGACTCTCCTGCAACATCGAAGTGCCTCCGTAACGGCTGTGGGTCAGACCACCACGGCCTTTTCGATCACGACGTCGTCGGTCGGGACGTCCTGGTGGAAGCCCGCGTTGCCCGTCTTGACGCCCTTGATCTTGTCGACCACATCCTGGCCTTCGACAACCTTGCCGAACACAGCGTAACCCCAGCCCTGCGGCGTCGGCGACGAGTGGTTCAGGAAATCGTTGTCGTTCACGTTGATGAAGAACTGGGCGGTCGCCGAGTGCGGATCGTTCGTGCGCGCCATCGCGATCGTGTAGTTGTCGTTCTTCAGGCCGTTGTTCGCTTCGTTGTCGATCGGCGCGTCGGTCGGCTTCTGCTTCAGGCCCGGCTCGAAGCCGCCGCCTTGAATCATGAAGCCGTTGATCACACGGTGGAACACCGTGCCGTCATAGTGGCCCTTCTTCACGTAGTTGAGGAAGTTCTCGACCGTCTTCGGTGCCTTCGCGGCGTCCAGCTCGAGCTTGATCACGCCGTGGTTCGTGTGCAGTTCAACCATGATGAATTCCTTCGGTGAGGCGGTTTAAATGGCACGCGGCCGGTCGTGCGACGCGGCCGCGTGTGGCGCCGGACGTGCCGGCAGGTGCTTATTTCGAAACGATGCTGGCCGATTCGATCAGGACCGGCTGGGCCGGCACGTCCTGCATCGGGCCGCGCGAGGTCGTCGCCACGCCTTCGATCTTCTTCACGACGTCGAGGCCCGACACGACCTTGCCGAACACCGCATAGCCGTTGCCGTCCGGGTTCGGGTAGTCGAGGCCGCTGTTGTCGACCGTGTTGATGAAGAACTGCGCGGTGGCCGAGTTCGGATCGCTGGTACGCGCCATCGCGATCGTGCCCGTCAGGTTCTTCAGACCATTGCGGCTTTCCAGCGGGATCGGCGCGCGGGTCGGCTTCTCCTCGAAGTTGGTCTTGTAGCCGCCGCCCTGGATCATGAAGCCCTTGATCACGCGATGGAAGATCGTGCCGTTGTACTGGCCGGCCTTCACGTAGTCGAGGAAGTTGGCGACCGTCTTCGGCGCCTTCTCCGGGTAGAGCTCGACACGGATGTCGCCCTGGGAGGTCTTCAGCTGCACGACGGGGTGCGCGGTGGCCGATTGCGCGAACGCGGGCGCGGTCGCGAGAAGGGCGGCGCCGCCAAGCGCCAGCAACAGACGTTTCATTGCGATCCTCAGGTTGGGAGGGAGGGGAGGTTGCGCCGCTTACTGCGACGGCGCGACGTACGGCGCTGCCAGCGCACCGGACGGACCGTTGAACTGGAACGTCGGCGACATCGGCAGCGTGGTGGTGCTCACGTTTGCGGCGGCGCGATCGGTGTATGCGCGCGTGGCCGGCGTGACGCCGCGCGCGTTGGCGGCCGGCTTCGGCGGCGACACGATCTTCTGCAGGTCGGCGAGGCGCTGTGCGGTCGCGCCGCTCGTGCGGCCGAGCGCTTGCGCGCGCTTGTACGATTCGGCTGCGAGGCGCAGATAGAGGTCGCCGAGGTTCTCGTACGCGAGCGAGTAGCTCGGGTTCGATTGCGTCGCGGTGACGAGCGCGCTGCGCGCTTCGTCGTAGCGGCCGTGCTTCGCGTAGAGCGCCGCGAGGTTGTTGTACGGTTCGGGCAGTTCGGGGTAGGCCTGCGTGATCGCGACGAACTGCTGGATCGCGTCGTCGTCGCGGTTCAGGCGGGCGAGCACGGTGCCGCGCTTGAACTGCGCCTGCACGTCGTGCGGATTCGCCGCGATGCGCGCGTCGAGTTGCGCGAGCGCCTGTTTCCATTGCTTGCCGGAGATCGACGCGTCGATTTCGGGCGTGCCGTCGGCGGTGGCCGGGGCCTTCTGCGCATGCGCCGCGGGGGCCGCGAACAGCGTCAGTGCGACGCCCATGACGGCGGTCGCAACGAGGGTCGCAGCGCTCGGCGCGCGGCCGCGATGAGGTTTCATAGGCGTAAATCGGAATGTTATACTCCGAGCCATTCTAACAAAACGTCTGCGCGTTCCGGCGAGCGGCAGACAGTCTTTCTTTGCCTCTCGTGGCCGTCACCGCTGTGCTTGCAGCCTGACCGCCCCATGTGATATCGAGGACGCGCGGCGGCGAGCCGCAGCAGGTGGTCCGTCCGTTTCGCATGCTGGGCGAGCTTCGCCAGGGCGGTTTCCTTCGGCTCACGGTTCATCTCTATGGAATCACTGCGCATCTACAACACGCTCGCGCGTGACAAGCAAGTTTTCGTGCCGCGCCAGTCAGGCGAAGTGCGGATGTACGTATGCGGGATTACCGTCTACGACTATTGTCACGTGGGCCACGCGCGCATGCTGGTCGTATTCGACCTCGTCCAGCGCTGGCTGCGTGCGATCGGCTATCGGGTCACGTACGTGCGCAACATCACCGACATCGAGGACAAGATCATCCGCCGCGCGGTCGAGAACGGCGAGACGATCAAGTCGCTGACCGACCGGTTCATCGGCGCGATGCACGAGGATGAGGCGGCGCTCGGCATCCAGCGTCCGGACATCGAGCCGCGCGCGACGCAGTTCATTCCGCAGATGCTCGGGATGATCGAGAAGCTCGAGGCGAACGGCTACGCGTACCAGGCGAGCGACGGCGACGTCAACTATTCGGTGCGCAAGTTCGCGAACTACGGGAAGCTGTCGGGCAAGTCGCTCGACGACCTGCGCGCGGGCGAGCGCGTTGCCGCAAACGATGCGAAGCAGGATCCGCTCGACTTCGTGCTGTGGAAGCGCGCGAAGGAGGACGAGCCCGACGGTGCGTCGTGGGCATCGAAGTACGGGATGGGCCGGCCGGGCTGGCACATCGAATGCTCGGCGATGGGCTGCACGCTGCTCGGCGAGCATTTCGACATCCACGGCGGCGGGCAGGATCTGCAATTCCCGCACCACGAGAACGAGATCGCGCAGAGCGAAGGCGCGACCGGCCAGACGTTCGTCAACTACTGGATGCACAACGGCTTCGTGCAGGTCGACAACGAGAAGATGTCGAAATCGCTCGGCAACTTCTTCACGATCCGCGAAGTGCTCGAACGGTACGACGCCGAGGTCATGCGCTTCTTCATCGTGCGCACGCACTACCGGTCGCCGCTCAACTACAGCGACGTGCATCTCGACGACGCGCGCGCGTCGCTCACGCGCCTGTACACGGCGCTGAAGGATGTCGAGCCCGACACGCTCGCGCTCGACTGGAACGAGCCGCACGCGCAGCGTTTCGCGGCTGCGATGAACGACGACATCAACACGCCGGTCGCGGTGGCGACGCTGTTCGAACTGGCGGGTGAAGTCAATCGCACGCGCGATGCATCGCTCGCGCGGCAACTGAAACAACTGGCGGGCCTCCTGGGCCTGCTCGGCCGCGAACCGCGCGCGTTCCTGCAGCAGGGCACCGGTGCCGCGCAGGCGGGCGGGCTCGCAGCCGACGAAATCGAAGCGAAGATCGCCGCGCGTGTCGCGGCGAAGCAAGCGAAGGACTATGCCGAAGCGGACCGGATTCGGGCGGAACTGCTCGACGCCGGTATCGCACTTGAAGACAAACCGGGCGGATCGACCGAATGGCGTCGCGTATGAGCGCGATGCGTTCCACTGACCGATCCGTCAGGTAGGAGGCAGGATGGCAACGGCCAGAAAAGCGCCGGTCAGGCGTGCGACTCCGCTCGCCGCGCGTCCGGCAGCCAAGCGCGCGCCAGCGGCGAAGGCGGACGCGACGCGCGCCGTGCCGAACGGCGCGCTCAACGGTCATGCAAAGCCCGCGCGCGCGAAGGGCGTGGACGCGGCGCAGCCGGAGGTCGCGATGGCGGCCGCCGACGCGGCCCGCAAGGTGCGGGCAGCCGATGCGGCAGTCGACGGCGCCGATGGCGTCGTGCGTCCCGCGTACTGGGATAAAGCGAGCGCCGATCTCGTCAAGCGCGACCGCATCCTGAAGAAGCTGATCCCGAAGTTCGGCCCCGCGCATCTCGTGAAGCGCGGCGACCCGTTCGTCACGCTCGCGCGTTCGGTCGTCGGCCAGCAGATCTCGGTTCCGTCCGCGCAGGCGCTGTGGGCGCGCATCGAGGATGCGTGTCCGAAACTCGCACCGCAGCCGGTCATCCGGCTCGGCGCGGACAAGCTGATCGCGTGCGGGCTGTCGAAGCGCAAGACGGAATATATTCTCGATCTCGCGCAACACTTCGTGTCGGGCGCGCTGCACGTCGACAAATGGACGTCGATGGACGACGAGGACGTGATCGCGGAACTCACGCAGATCCGCGGCATCAGCCGCTGGACGGCCGAGATGTTCCTGATCTTCAACCTGTCGCGGCCGGACGTGCTGCCGCTCGACGATCCGGGTCTGATCCGCGCGATCAGCGTCAATTACTTCAGCGGGGAGCCCGTAACGCGCAGCGAGGCGCGTGAAGTGGCCGCCAACTGGGAGCCGTGGCGTACCGTCGCGACCTGGTACATGTGGCGCAGCCTCGACGCACCGGACGCCGACGCCGATTGACGGCTATCGGGTTTTAAACATCAATAGTTGAGAGCCGGTTTTGCACGTCGCCCGCGCGGGTAGAATACGCGCTGCCGCAAGACCCAAGGATTCGAACACATGAAGACCACGTTTCTGGATTTCGAACAGCCGATCGCCGAACTCGAGGCCAAGATCGAAGAGCTGCGATTCGTGCAGGACGACTCGGCTGTCGATATTTCGGAAGAAATCGAGCGGCTGTCGAAGAAAAGCCAGCAACTGACGAAGGACCTCTACGCGAACCTGTCGCCGTGGCAGGTCTCGCAGATCGCGCGGCATCCGCAGCGTCCGTACACGCTCGATTACGTTGCGGAACTGTTTACCGATTTTCACGAACTGCATGGCGACCGCGCGTTCGCGGACGACCTGTCGATCGTCGGCGGCCTCGCGCGCTTCGGCGGCCATCCGTGCATGGTGATCGGCCATCAGAAGGGCCGCGACACGAAGGAGCGCGCCGCGCGCAACTTCGGGATGCCGCGTCCGGAAGGCTATCGCAAGGCCGAACGGCTGATGCGTCTCGCCGAGAAATTCGGGCTGCCGATCTTCACGTTCGTCGACACGCCGGGCGCATACCCGGGCATCGGCGCGGAAGAGCGCGGCCAGTCGGAGGCGATCGGCCGCAACCTGTACGTGATGGCCGAACTGAAGACGCCGATCATCACGACCGTGATCGGCGAGGGCGGTTCGGGCGGTGCGCTCGCGATCGCCGTGGCCGACACCGTGATGATGCTGCAGTTCTCGACCTACTCGGTGATCTCGCCGGAAGGCTGCGCGTCGATCCTGTGGAAGAGCGCCGCGAAGGCGCCCGAGGCCGCGGAAGCGCTGGGCCTGACCGCGCATCGCCTGAAGGCGCTGGGCCTGATCGACAAGATCATCAACGAGCCGCTCGGCGGCGCGCACCGCGATCCGAAGGGCATGGCAGCGTTGCTGCGCCGTGCGCTCGCCGATTCGCTGCGCCAGTTCCAGGGCATGAGCATCGATGCGCTGCGCGAGCGCCGCTTCGAGCGCCTGATGGCCTACGGCAAGTTCAAGGAAACCACGCCCGGCGCATGACCGGCGTGTTCGCATCGCGCGCCGTCCGGCGCGCGTCTCGCTCGTGATCCCCCCGACCGAATTCTCCGCCGACCGTGTCGTCCTCGACGCGGTCGGCGTTGCGCTTGCCGATCTGCCGGCCGATGCGCGCATCGCGATCGCGTACAGCGGCGGCCTCGACTCGACGGTGCTGCTCGACGCGGCCGTGCGTGTGGCGGGCGCCGCGCGTTGCGTCGCGCTGCACGTGCACCACGGCCTTAGCGCGAACGCTGACGCATGGGTCGCGCATGCGCAGGCGACGGCCGGGCAACTTGGCGTCGCGTTCGAGTCGGAGCGTGTCGATGTGCCGCGCGACAGCGGCCTCGGCATCGAGGCGACCGCGCGCGAGCGCCGCTATGCGGCGCTCGACGCGATGTGCGAGCGCCACGGCGTGGCCGCGCTCTGGGTCGCGCAGCATGCGGACGACCAGGCGGAGACCGTGCTGCTTCAGCTGTTGCGCGGCGCGGGGATCGCGGGCCTGGCCGCGATGGCACCGCGTTATCGGCCTGACGGCGCAAGCGTCGAGCGCGTGCGGCCGCTGTTGCGATTGTTGCGCGCGCAACTGGAGCGCTATGCGGCGCAGCGCGCGCTGACGTGGATCGACGACGAATCGAACGGCGACACGCGCTACGCGCGCAATGCGCTGCGCATCGACGTGCTGCCGGCGCTCGCCGTGCATTTCCCGGGTTTTCGCGATGCGCTGGGCCGCGCGGCCCAGCATGCGGCCGCCGCGCAGCGGCTGCTCGACGATCTCGCTGAACTGGATTTCGCCGGCGCCGCGCGCGACGACGGCCGCGCGCTGTCGCGCGATGCGCTGGTCGCGTTCGACGATACGCGCGGCGCCAACCTGCTGCGTTTCTGGATGCGCCGGCTCGGGCTGCCCGGTGCGTCGGCGGGGCGGCTGGCGAACATGATGCGGCAGCTGCGCGCCGCGCACGACGCGCATGCGCTGCGGGTCGATCACGCGGGGCAGTGCCTGCGGCTCTATCGCGACACCGTGTACTGGGAGGCGGGCGACAGCGCCGAGCCGGCCGACGACGGCACCGGAACGCCGCATCCCGAATCCTCGCTCGCGTGGGACGGCCAGGAAGTCTGGCGCGTGCCGGCATGGCGCGGCACGTTCGTGTTCGCGCCGGCCGAGGCCGGCAGCGACGGCGCGGTGCCGGAGGCGCTGCTGCGCGGCGCGACGCTCGCCGCGCGCGCCCGCGCGGGCGGCGAGCGGCTGCGTACGTCGCCCGGCGGCCCGGGCCGCACGCTGAAGAATCTGTTCCAGGAGCGCGGCGTGCCGGCCTGGCAGCGCGACGTGCCGCTGTTGTTTGCGGGCGAGCGGCTCGTCTACGTGCCGCGGCTCGGCGTGAATCACGGCGACGGGCTGGCCGATGCCGGCGCGTGGCGCCGGATCGAATGGCGTCCCGACCTGCTGATCGCATAGCGGCGACACGCTTGCCGCCGCGCGATCGCGCGCCGGTTTTCACCATTTGGTAAACAGCGCCGGAACGCTTGCCGAACCGGCGAGCGGCTTGTCAAGCGGGCCTCTATCGGGTACGCTCGGTCGTTTGCTCGGCTCGATTTTTGAGCGATTTGTGCAGGTTTTCCGCGTGACGTACCCGGTTTGCGCGGCCTGATCGGCCTTCCGGGCAAAATCCGTCACGCTTGCGTGTTGCGTCCCAGCCGTCCCCCTCGTCGTCCGTCCACAGCCACAAGCCGCGTGACCGAACGGCAACGCGGCCTGCCCAGCGCGCCCGTGCGGCTTCTCCTCCAGTTCAGAACGACAATGGCACTCATCGTACACAAATACGGCGGCACTTCGATGGGCTCGGTCGAGCGCATCAAGAACGTCGCGAAACGCGTCGCAAAATGGCATCAGGCCGGGCACCAGATGGTGGTCGTGCCGTCCGCGATGTCCGGCGAAACCAACCGTCTGCTCGGTCTCGCGAAAGAGATTTCGAGCCAGCCGAGCCCGCGTGAGCTCGACATGATCGCGTCGACCGGCGAGCAGGTCAGCGTCGGCCTGCTGTCGATCGCGCTGCAGGAAATCGGCGTCGAGGCCGTGAGCTATGCCGGCTGGCAAGTGCCGATCAAGACGGACAGCGCGTTCACGAAGGCGCGCATCCACTCGATCGACGACGAGCGCGTGAAGGCCGATCTGAACGCCGGCAAGGTCGTGATCATCACGGGCTTCCAGGGCGTCGATCCGGACGGCCACATCACGACGCTGGGCCGCGGCGGCTCGGACACGTCGGCGGTGGCGGTCGCGGCCGCGCTGGATGCCGAAGAGTGCCTGATCTATACGGACGTCGACGGCGTCTACACGACCGACCCGCGCGTGGTCGAAGAGGCGCGACGCCTCGATCGCGTGACGTTCGAGGAAATGCTGGAAATGGCCAGCCTCGGCTCGAAGGTCCTGCAGATCCGCTCGGTCGAATTCGCCGGCAAATACCAGGTGAAGACGCGCGTGCTGTCGAGCCTGACCGATCCGCTGATTGCGCTCGACGAAGAAATGCGCTCGGGCACCCTGATTACTTTTGAAGAAGACGAGACCATGGAAAAGGCAGTCATTTCCGGCATCGCGTTCCAGCGCGACGAAGCACGCATTGCGGTGATGGGCGTGCCCGACAAGCCGGGCATCGCGTATCAGATCCTCGGCCCGGTCGCCGACGCGAACGTCGACGTCGACATGATCATCCAGAACCAGAGCGTCGAAGGGAAGACGGACTTCACGTTCACGGTCGGCCGCGGCGACTACCAGAAGGCGATGGACATCCTCACCAACCAGGTGCAGGGCCATGTGAGCGCCGAGCGCGTGCAGGGCGACCCGAAGGTGTCGAAGGTGTCGGTCGTCGGCGTCGGCATGCGTTCGCACGTGGGCGTCGCGAGCAAGATGTTCCGCACGCTGTCGGAAGAGGGCATCAACATCCAGATGATCTCGACGTCCGAAATCAAGATTTCGGTGCTGATCGACGAGAAATACATGGAGCTGGCCGTCCGCGCGCTGCACAAGGCATTCGAACTCGACCAGGCCGCGTGAATTTTTTCGTGATGCATTGAAGAAAATGCATCACGGAAATTGACGCACGGTTCGAAACCCTATATTATCTCGTTCTCGTCGCACTGCCTCCCTGGTGCGAGCGAAAGTTTGGGAGACGTGGCCGAGAGGTCGAAGGCACTCCCCTGCTAAGGGAGCATCTGGGCCAAAACCTGGATCGAGGGTTCGAATCCCTCCGTCTCCGCCAAAAGCGGTGACAAAGCCCCGCAAGTTCTCGGACTTGCGGGGCTTTTTCTTTTCCGGCGTCGTTTCCGCACGCACCGCCCGGCGCCACGCTTCGTCCGGACAGCCAATCAATGCTCGACTCGAGCGGCGCTCATGCGCTAAATAGGCGTATCGCCTCGCGCGGCTCAATCGGGAGTTCCGGCACGCATGCATTCCGTACTGACCATCCTTTCGCACCGTCCCGTCGACGGGCTCGTCGACAATCACGAACGTTACGCGCGGGCCCACGGCTACCGGCACGCGATCGTCGACGGCACGCACGTGTACGGCGAGCGCCAGCAGGTGCTGCACAAGTACCACGCGATCATCGCGCAGCTCGTCGCGATGGAGCAGGGCGCGTTGCTGCTCGTGCTCGATTCGTTCTCGGTCGTGTTCGGCCAGCATGCGTTGCCGGCCGTCGCGGACGGTTATGACGCGATCGTCACGACGCAGACCTCGAAGTCGTCGTTGCCCGCCGCGAGCGGCATGATCTTTCGCAACGTGCCCGACGTGCGCGAGTGCTTGCGCAAGCTGGTGGTCGAGCTCGGCAAGTGGGCGATGCGCCTGCCCGAGCGGCAACACGCATGCGAGGCGACGCTGCTTGCCGAGCACTTCCCGCCGCTGCCGTTCGATCAGCCGCTCGCGACCGGCCATTTCGCGTCGGCCCAGACGGTATGGCGCGACGGGCTAGCGATCGACGCGGTCGTCGGCGCGCATCCGCTCGTGGCGCACCAGGCGCCCGAATGGCAGCAGATCGATGGCGTATGGGCGCCGACGCCCGACTACGACTTTCGCTACGTGCTCGCGCTCGTCGACGACGCGGCGCGTGTCCAGCGGGGCGAGCAGCCGAGCGCGATGGACGACTGGCGCACCGCGCAGCAACGCCCGCGCGAACCGGCGCGACACCTGAACCCGCATGCAAGCATTGCGTTCGTGAGCCTGCACACGTCGCACATCGCCGGTTACGGCGATCTTCACGAAGAGAACTTCGTTCGCTACTGCACGCGACACGGCTATGCGTACCACGCGTATCGCGAACCGCCCGCGCTCCTGCCGGCCGGCGTCGATGCGAACTGGGCGAAGCTGCACCTGATTCGCGAACATCTGCCGGATCACGCGTTCGTGTTCTGGGTCGACGCCGACATCCTCGCGATCGACCAGCGCCAGACGGTCGACGGCGTGGT
Organism: Burkholderia sp. Bp8994; assembly: GCF_003853805.1. Taxonomy (NCBI): domain Bacteria; kingdom Pseudomonadati; phylum Pseudomonadota; class Betaproteobacteria; order Burkholderiales; family Burkholderiaceae; genus Burkholderia; species Burkholderia sp. Bp8994. The sequence continues at coordinate 17,164 of NZ_QTQH01000023.1, read as the reverse complement.
CGACGGCCGCGATTTCGTGATCGGCACCGACCACACGGCCTGGGCGATCAACTCGTGCATGATCGGCGTGCGTAACGTCGCGCCAATGCGCGAACTGGTCGAACGCATATGTGCGCGGATCGAGCGCATCGGCGATCGGTCGTCGGTCTATGCGAGCGGCGGCGACCAGCAGGCGATCTATGTCGAACTGCTGGAGGCGGGCATGATCGACGCGCGCTACATCGTCGATGCGATGTCGCTCGCGTCATCGCCGGTCTATGCGACGCGCGACAGCCGCTTCGTCCATTTCCCCGCGCAACACAACCACTATCGCGCGGTGACGATGCGCGTATGGGACAGGCTGAGCCATCAGCGCTGACGGAATGCGCCGCGATTTCCGGTGTTCCGGATCGCGGCGATCGGCGGCCGGTGAAATAAAAATGAAAGTATCCGTGTAAGGTTTGAATCGCTCTCATTCATCCTTCCCCGCATTCCACGCTTGCGCCCCGAAGAATCGGTCTTCCGGCCAAAAATGCGGCATCGCACCGATTCGTGCGATCGGCGTCGCATCACAATACGAAAAATTACACATAAAAATCAGCGATCTATCCGGGCGTCGTGAAAAGCTCCTCTGCTGCGATGCAAAAAATAATCATTCGCCTTATGCTGGTTAACCCGATTGCGCTTGAGCGGCGTCAAGCTTTGCCCTGATTCCGCTTTACATTTTGCCAACATTGGCGGTCCGCGAAATCTATCTGTCGATTTGATTTCGTTTCCTTCGTCACGCCTGTTTCCGATGCAGCGCGCGACCCTCTCAAGGCCTGTTGACATGCATGATTTCCCCTTTCTGAGCCTGGCGATCTGGGTTCCGATCCTGTTCGGCGCGTGCCTGCTGCGCGCCGGTTCCGACCGTCATCCGCATCGCACGAGGCTGATCGCGCTGGTCGGCGCACTCGCGGGGCTGGCCGCCGTCGTGCCGCTCGTCACCGGTTTCGATTCGCACTCGGCCGCGATGCAGTTCGCCGAAACCCGCAACTGGCTGGCGGCTTTCAACGCCGGCTGGCGTGTCGGGATCGACGGCGCGTCGCTGTGGCTCGTCGTGCTGACCGCCTTCACGACGCTCGTCGTCGTGATCGCGTCGTGGGAAGCGGTGACGGTGCGGGTCGCGCAGTACTACGCGTCGTTCCTGATCCTGTCGGGGCTGATGGTCGGCGTGTTCGTCGCGCAGGACGGGCTGCTGTTCTTCATCTTCTTCGAGGCGACGCTGATTCCGCTGTACCTGCTGATCGGCACGTGGGGCAGGGAGCATCGCGTCTACGCGGCCGTGAAGTTCTTCTTCATCTCGTTCGCGGGTTCGCTGCTGCTGTTGATGGCGATGCTGTACCTGTACGCGAAGTCGCATACGTTCGACATGAACGCATGGCGCACGCTGCAGCTCGGCTTCGCGCCGCAGCTCCTGGTGTTCCTCGGTTTCTTCGCCGCGTTCGCGGTCAAGGTGCCGATGTGGCCGGTTCATACGTGGCTGCGCGACGTCTACACCGACGGCCCGACGGGTGCCGCGCTGATGCTCGCGATGCTCAAGCTCGGCGGCTACGGCTTCCTGCGCTTCGCGCTGCCGATCACGCCGGACGCGAGCCACTTCTTCGCGCCGGCCGTGATCGCGCTGTCGCTGTTCGCGATCGTCTACGCGAGCCTGATCGCGCTCGCCCAGACCGATCTCGGCAAGCTGCTCGCGTATTCGACGGTTGCGCACATGGGGATCGTCACGCTCGGGCTGTTCCTGTTCAACCAGATCGGCGTCGAAGGCGCGATCGTGCAGCTCGTGTCGTACGGCTTCGTCGCGGGCGCGATGCTGCTGTGCGTGAGCGTGCTGGTCGATCGCACGAAGCAGCGCGAGATCGCCGCGTACGGCGGCGTGGCGGGCGTGATGCCGCGCTTCGCGACGTTCGCGCTGCTGTTCGCGATGGCCAACGTCGGCCTGCCGGGCACGTCGGGCTTCGTCGGCGAGTTCATGGTCATCATGGGCGCGATCCGCGTCAACTTCTGGATCGGCGCGATCGCGGCACTCACGCTGATCCTCAGCGCGTCGTACACGCTGTGGATGGTCAAGCGCGTCGTGTTCGGCAAGATCGCGGGTCCGCGTATCGCGAAGCTCGCCGACCTGAGTCGTCGCGAGATCGTGATGTTCGCGTCGCTCGCGCTGATCGTGTTGATGGTGGGCGTCGATCCGAAGCCGTTCACCGACGCGATCGATCCGACCGTCGCACGGCTGATCGAGGAAGCGAGCCGTTCGAAGCTGCCGGCCGGGGACGGCGGCGCACCGGCGCAGCCGGCGTACATGGCCGCGGCGCACGGCTGAGCGCGTGACGCCGCGCACGATGTCCGCATCGCGTGCCGATGCGGACATCGTTGCGCGCGCATTCATCGGGGCAGGGCGGACACGAGCCCGCGGTTTTTCGCCGATTTCGGCCGTCTCAAGGCCCTCGGCGTGAGACCCGAGGCCCGCGGCCGCCTCCCGGCTGCGTGAAATTGCCCCGCGACAATCTGTCTCACTGCGGATTCTGCAATGATGATTTGTCGCACCCACCGGTTTTTCGCCGCGCCCGCGCGACGTATGATTCGGCCACTTTCGTGGATCGAATGCGCATCGGGCAAACGCAACGGATTCAATGACCCTCGGGCTGTGTGATGAAAAGAAGAGCTTCAAAAGGCTGGACGGCGCTGATATCGATCGGCGCGGCGCTGAGCCTGTCAGGCTGTAATTTAGATGTACTAAATCCGAAAGGAAGCGTCGGGGCCGCCGAAAAGGCGCTGATCGCGACCTCGACATGGGCGATGCTGATCGTCGTCGTGCCGGTGATCCTGCTCACGCTGTGGTTCGCGTGGCGTTACCGCGCATCGAACCGCAACGCCGCCTATGCGCCGAACTGGTCGCACTCGACCGCGATCGAGGTCGTGATCTGGACGGTGCCGACGCTGATCATCCTGTTCCTCGGCGTGCTCACGTGGAAAACCACGCACGAGCTCGATCCGTACAAGCCGCTCGAGTCGTCGGTGAAGCCGATCGACGTCGAGGTCGTCGCGCTCGACTGGAAGTGGCTGTTCATCTATCCGGAACTCGGCATCGCGTCGGTGAACCAGCTCGCGATTCCGGTCGGCACGCCGGTGAATTTCCGCATCACGTCGGATTCGGTGATGAACTCGTTCTTCATTCCGCAGCTCGGCGGCCAGGTCTATGCGATGGCCGGCATGCAGACGCGCCTGCACCTGATCGCCGATGAAGCCGGCGACTACGCGGGCACGTCCGCCAACTTCAGCGGCCGCGGCTTCTCCGACATGAAGTTCCGCACGCTCGCCGAGCCGCGCGAACAGTTCGACGCGTGGGTGCAGAAGGTCAAGGCCTCGCCCGACCGGCTCGATGCGACCGTGTACGGCACCGTCGCGCAGCCGAGCGAGAAGGCGCCCGTGCGCTACTTCTCGTCGGTCGATCCGCGGCTCTTCCACAACATCATCGCGAAATACAACGATGGCCACGTCCTCGATCTGAAGGACGCCGCCTGCGGCACGAAGGGGTAACGCATGTTCGGCAAACTCACACTGGCGGCGATCCCGTTCGATCAGCCCATCATCATGGTGGCAGGCGCCTTCATGGGGCTGGTCGTGCTGGGCATTCTCGCCGCACTGACGATCACCGGCCGCTGGAAGTGGCTGTGGACGGAATGGCTGACGACGGTCGACCACAAGAAACTCGGCGTGATGTACATCATCGTCGCGCTGATCATGCTGCTGCGCGGCTTCGCCGACGCGATCATGATGCGCATGCAGCTTGCGCTCGCGTACAACGCGCCCGGCTACTTGCCGCCGCACCACTATGACCAGATCTTCACGGCACACGGCGTGATCATGATCTTCTTCATGGCGATGGTGTTCATGGTCGGCCTGATGAACCTCGTCGTGCCGCTGCAGATCGGCGCGCGCGACGTCGCGTTCCCGTTCATCAACTCGCTCTCGTTCTGGATGACGGCGGTCAGCGCGATCCTGATCAACATCTCGCTCGTGATCGGCGAGTTCGCGCAGACCGGCTGGCTCGCGTATCCGCCGCTGTCGGAGCTGCAGTTCAGCCCGGGGGTAGGGGTCGACTATTACCTGTGGGCGCTGCAGATTTCGGGTGTCGGCACGCTGCTGACCGGCGTGAACTTCTTCGTGACGATCATCAAGATGCGCGCGCCGGGCATGACGCTGATGAAGATGCCGGTGTTCACGTGGACGGCCCTCTGCACGAACGTGCTGATCATGGCGTCGTTCCCGATCCTGACCGCGACGCTCGCGCTGCTCGGCCTCGACCGCTACCTCGGCATGCACTTCTTCACGAACGAAGCCGGCGGCAACGCGATGCTGTACCTGAACCTGATCTGGGCGTGGGGCCATCCGGAGGTGTACATCCTGATCCTGCCGGCGTTCGGCATCTTCTCGGAAGTCATCGCGACGTTCTCGAAGAAGCCGCTGTTCGGCTACAAGACGATGGTGTATGCGACCTGCGCGATCATGGTGCTGTCGTTCCTCGTGTGGCTGCATCACTTCTTCACGATGGGCTCCGGTGCGAACGTGAACGCGTTCTTCGGCATCATGACGATGATCATCGCGATCCCGACCGGCGTGAAGGTGTTCAACTGGCTGTTTACGATGTACCGCGGCCGGATCGAATTCACGACGCCGGTGCTGTGGACGATCGGCTTCATGGTCACGTTCACGCTCGGCGGCATGACCGGCGTGATGATGGCGATCCCGGGCGCGGACTTCGTGCTGCACAACAGCCTGTTCCTGATCGCGCACTTCCACAACGTGATCATCGGCGGCGTGCTGTTCGGCTATCTCGCGGGCTTCAACTACTGGTTCCCGAAGGCGTTCGGCTTCAAGCTGAACGAGAAGCTCGGCAAGGCTGCGTTCTGGTTCTGGCAGGTCGGCTTCTACGTCGCGTTCGTGCCGCTCTACGTGCTCGGCTTCATGGGCATGACGCGGCGCCTGAACCACTACGACAATCCGGCGTGGCATCCGTGGCTGCTGGTCGCCGCGTTCGGCGCCGTGCTGATCGCGATCGGCATCGCGTGCCAGCTGCTGCAACTGGTGGTCAGCATCCGCAACCGCAACCTGCCGGCATATCGCGACACCACGGGCGACCCGTGGGGCGGCCGCACGCTGGAATGGGCGACCTCGTCGCCGCCGGCCGAGTACAACTTCGCGGTGATCCCGCAGGTGCGCACGCTCGACGCGTACGCCGACATGAAGGCACGCGGCGACGGCCGGCCGAACCCGGCGGCGATCCGCGACATCCACATGCCGTCGAATACGTGCGCGGGTCTCGTGGTCGCGGTCTTCAGCCTGGTGCTGGGCTTCGCGCTGGTGTGGCACATCTGGTGGATGGCGATCGGCGGCCTGGTCGGCATCGTCGCGACGCTCGTGGTCTACAGCTCGCGTGACAACGACGGCTACTACATCCCGGCGTCGAAGGTGCGCAGGATCGAAGAGAAGCAACCGGCGGCGCGCGTGGCCACGCGTGTCGACGACGTGGAACTGGAGGCCAACTGATGTTGCAGAAAACCCTGAGCGCAACCCTGCTCGAGCACGACGACCATCCGCCGTCGCACTCGGTGTTCGGCTTCTGGCTGTACCTGATGACCGACTGCGTGATCTTCGCGGCGCTGTTCGCGACGTTCGCGGTGCTCGGCAACCAGTACGCGGGCGGTCCGACCGCGAAGGACCTGTTCGACATTCCGGGCGTCGCGGTGGAAACCGCCGCGCTGCTGCTGTCGAGCATCACCTACGGCTTCGCGATGCTGGCCGCGTACAAGCAGCGGCGCGGCGCGCTGCTCGCGTGGCTCGCGGTGACATTCGTGCTCGGCGCGGCGTTCCTCGCGATGGAGCTGCGCGAGTTCTCGCACCTGATCGCGGAAGGCGCGGGCCCGCAGCGCAGCGCGTTCCTGTCGGCGTTCTTCACGCTGGTCGGCACGCACGGGCTGCACGTGACGGCCGGCCTCGTGTGGATGATCGTGCTCGCCGGGCAGGTCGTGCTGCGCGGCGGCGACCTGACCGATCGCGACCTGCGGCGTCTGACGTGCCTGAGCCTCTTCTGGCATTTCCTCGACATCGTGTGGATCTGCGTGTTTTCCTTTGTCTATCTCGCGAGCGTGATCTAAATGGCCCATTCGCATTCGTCGCAACTCGAAGAAGGGCACGGCAGCGTCGGCGGCTATGTCGCCGGTTTCATCCTGTCGGTGCTGCTCACGGCCGCGTCGTTCGGCCTCGTGATGGGCGGCGTGCTGTCGCCGCACGCATCGCTGATCGCGCTCGCCGTGCTCGCATTCGTGCAGATCGTCGTGCACCTCGTGTACTTCCTGCACATGAACGGTTCGTCCGGCCAACGCTGGAACGTGATGGCGTTCAGCTACACCGTGCTGACGGCGGCGATCCTGATCGTCGGCACGCTGTGGGTGATGCACAACGTCAGCATGAACATGATGTCGCGCTGAGCCCAGAGCGGCTGAGCGGCATCGCGGCGCAGCGGACGATCTCCATGCGCATTCATGCATCAAAGGCGGCACGCGAGTGCCGCCTTTGTCATTGTGGCCGCGCGGTGTGCGTGGCGTCGCTCGGCGCGGACGCGGGCCAGGATGAAAGATGTTTCAGGAAACGGCGGAACGGACATCGCGGCAGCGCGTCAATTGTTACAAGACGTTAGCGGACGCCTCCACGTGCGATGCAGCGCATCAGTTCTTACAAACTTGAAATATGCGGAGACTGTGCGTGCCGTTATAGTCGAATCACACATGAAACAACTCGAAGAGGAATCCATGAAGACTTTGCGTATTGCCTCGCTCTTGACCGGTATGACGGCCTTGCTCGTGTCGGGCGCAGCAATGGCGGGAGTCAATGTCGGGATCAACGTCGGCGTGCCGGCTCCGGTCTACGTCGCACCCGCGCCCGTGTATGCGCCGCCGCCTCCGCCGGTCGTCTACCAGCCGGCGCCCGTGTATGCGCCGGCGCCCGTCTACGCGCCGGCCCCGGCGATCGTGATCGGCTGGCACGGCGATCGCTACTGGGACGGCCGCCGCTACTGGGGCCGCGACGAGTGGTATCGCCATCATGGCCGCGGCTGGCACGGCGATCGCGGTCACTGGGACAACGGCCGTCACAACGGCTGGCGCTGATCGATCTGCGGCGCACGCGCGATGCGTGCGCGCCCTCGAAGGAAAACCGCCCGTGTGAACTGAACACCGGGCGGTTTTTCTTTGCCTGTGCGAGTCGCACGCGGCAGCCGCAACGTGCCGGTGCCATGCGCGAAAACCCGCAAGTTGGCTCGACGTCGAATTGAATGGGTAGAATCGACCCACGTTCCATCCCTCAATCGACCGACAGGGCCTCTATGACGAAGGGTTCGCCCCGGACCGCCGCCACCCGCATCCGCTTCGGCGCCGCGCATGCGGCACGGGCCGCCGGCCGCACGGCGGCAGTATGGACGCTACAGGCGGTACTGGCTGCAAGCGCCGCGCACGCGGCCTATGCAATCGCGCAGTACGGCGAGCCGAAATATCCGCCGGGCTTCAGGCATTTCGACTATGTGAACCCCGACGCGCCGAAGGGCGGCACGCTCGTGCTCGCGAACCCGAGCCGGCTCACGTCGTTCGACAAGTTCAATCCGTTCACGATGCGCGGCAACCCCGCACCGGGCATCGACCTGCTGTTCGAGAGCCTCGCGACCGGCAGCATGGACGAACCGGCATCCGCCTACGGGCTGCTCGCCGACGACATCGCGATCGCGCCGGACCGCCGCTCGGTCACGTTTCACCTGAACCCGCGCGCGCGCTTTTCGAACGGCGATCCGGTCACGGCCGACGACGTCAGGTTTTCGTTCGACACGCTGAAGAGCAAGCAGGCCGCACCGCAGTTCGGCGCGTATTTCGCCGAGATCGCGAAGGCGGTGGTGGTCGATCCCGCGACCGTGCGTTTCGAGTTCCGCAGCACGAACCGCGAGCTGCCGCTGATCGCCGGCGGCGTGCCGGTGTTCTCGCGCAAGTGGGGGCTGCGCGCGGACGGTTCGCGGATTCCGTTCGACCAACTCGCGTTCGAGCAGCCGATCGGCAGCGGCCCGTACCTGATCGAGCGCTACGACAACGGCCGCACGATTACCTATCGGCGCAATCCCGCGTACTGGGGCGCCGACCTGCCGGTGCGGGTCGGCACCGACAACTTCGAGCGGATCGTCTACAAGCTCTATGGCGACGGCGTCGCGCGGCTCGAGGCGTTCAAGGCCGGCGAGTACGACGTGCTGGTCGAATACATCGCGCGCAACTGGACGCGGCGCGACGTCGGCAAGCGCTTCGACAGCGGCGAGCTCGTCAAGCGCGAGTTCCGCCAGCACAACGGCGCGGGCATGCAGGGCTTCTTCATGAACCTGCGCCGGCCGCTATTTCGCGACGTGCGCGTGCGCCAGGCGCTCGATCTCGCGTTCGACTTCGAATGGCTGAACCGCCAGTTGTTCTATAGCGCGTACACGCGCCTCGACAGCTATTTCGCCGATACCGACCTGCAGGCGACCGGTACGCCGGGCCCGGGCGAACTGAAGCTGCTGGAGCCGTTGCGCACGCAACTCGACCCGGCCGTGTTCGGCCCGATGGTCACGCAGCCGAACACGAACCCGCCGGGCTCGCTGCGCGCGAACCTGCTGAAGGCGCGCGCGCTGCTCGCGCAGGCCGGCTGGACCTACCGCGACGGCGCGTTGCGCAACGCGCAGGGCGAGCCGTTCACGTTCGAGATCCTCGACGATTCGGGCGCGGCGATGGAAGGCGTCGTGACAGCCTACCAGCGCAATCTCGCGAAGCTCGGCATCGACGCGCGTTTTCGCACGGCCGATTACGCGCTGCTGCAGAAGCGCCTCGACGCGTTCGACTACGACATGACGACGGTTCGCCTGCCGGGTGTGCAGGTACCGGGCGCCGAGCAGTTCTCGCGTTACGGCAGCAAGTTCGCGGACGAGCCGGGCTCCGACAACATCATCGGCCTGAAGTCGCCGGCCGTCGACGCGCTGCTGCATGCGCTCGGCACCGCGCAGACGCGCGAGGACCTGCTCGACGCGACGCATGCGCTCGACCGCGTGCTGATGCACGGCTATTACGCCGTTCCGCAGTGGTACAGCACCACGCACCGGATCGCATACAAGCGCACGCTCGGCTATCCGCAAACGCTGCCGCTGTACTATTCGGCCGAGGGCTGGGTCGTATCGACCTGGTGGGCCAAGCCCGATCACTGAAGCCTGCCGGCCCTTCGTTCAACCCAGCCTATCGATCGCGAGTCGACGCCCTATGTGGAGCTACATCCTCAAACGCCTGCTGCTGATGATCCCGACGCTCGTCGGCGTGCTCACGCTCACGTTCGCGGTGATCCAGTTCGTGCCGGGCGGCCCGGTCGAACAGGCCGTGCAGGAACTGCGCAAGGGCGCGACGGAGCAGGGCGCGGCGCCGTTCGGAATGCGCGCGCACACCGGCGTCGACGCACAGCAGCTCGCACAGCTCAAGGCGCTGTACGGCTTCGACAAGCCGCCGCTCGAGCGTTACTGGCTGATGCTGAAGCGTTTCGCGCGCTTCGATCTCGGCGACAGCTACTTCCGCCACCAGAGCGTGTGGTCGCTGGTCGTGCAGAAGCTGCCGGTGTCGATCAGCATCGGGCTGTGGACGTTCTTCGTCACCTACCTGATCTCCGTGCCGCTCGGCATCGCGAAGGCCGTGCGCAACGGCTCGCCGTTCGATGTCGCGACGAGCCTCGTCGTGCTGGTCGGCTATGCGATTCCGGGCTTCGTGCTCGGCGTGCTGCTGCTCGTGCTGTTCGGCGGCGGCTCGTTCTGGCAGCTGTTCCCGCTGCGCGGGCTCACGTCGGACAACTTTTCCCAGCTGTCGCTCGCCGGCAAGGTGCTCGATTATCTGTGGCACATCGCGCTGCCGATCACGGCGTCGGTCGTCGGCAGCTTCGCGGTCATCACGATGCTCACGAAGAACGCGTTCCTCGACGAAATCCGCAAGCAATACGTGCTGACCGCGCGCGCGAAAGGGCTCGCCGAGCGCACCGTGCTGTGGAAGCACGTGTTCCGCAACGCGATGCTGCCGCTGATCGTCGGGTTTCCGGCCGCGTTCATCGGCGCGTTCTTCACGGGCAGCCTGCTGATCGAGACGCTGTTCTCGCTCGACGGCCTCGGGCTCTTGTCGTACGAGTCGGTCGTGCGGCGCGACTATCCGGTCGTGCTCGGCACGCTGTACCTGTTCACGCTGATCGGGCTCGCGACCAAGCTGATCTCGGACCTCTGCTATGTGTGGGTCGACCCGCGCATTCAATTCGACAACCTGGAGCGCTGACATGAAACCGTCCGCCAGCACGCCGCTCGCCGGCGCGCCTGTCCGCCTGCCCGCGCTCGCCGGGCGAGGTGCGCGATGAACCGGGCCGTCGTGTCGTCCCGCATCGACGCGGCCCGTGCGCGCGTGTCGCCGTCGCCCGCGCGCCGCGTCTGGCAGCGCTTTCGCCAGCAGCGCCTCGGCTACTGGAGCTTCGTGATCTTCGTCGTCGCGTTCGCCGCGAGCCTCGCGGCGCCGCTGTGGTCGAACGACAAGCCGCTCGTCGTGCGCTACGACGGCCAGACCTATTTCCCGATGTTCCATGCGTATCCGGAGACGACCTTCGGCGGCGACTTCCCGACGCCGGCCGACTATCTCGATCCGTACGTCCGCAAGCGGCTCGAGGCGCCGGGCAACTTCGTCGTGTATCCGCCGAACCGCTATTACTACGACACGCTGAACTATTTCTCGAGCGTGCCGAACCCGGCGCCGCCGTCGCGTGCGAACTGGCTCGGCACCGACGCGCAGGGGCGCGACCTGCTCGCGCGGCTCGTGTACGGGTTCCGCGTGTCGGTCGAGTTCGGGCTGGTCCTGACCGCGATCGGCACGCTGCTCGGGATCGCCGCGGGCGCCGTGCAGGGCTTCTTCGGCGGGCGCATCGACATCGTCGGGCAGCGGCTGATCGAGATCTGGAGTTCGCTGCCCGAGCTGTACCTGCTGATCATCTTCGCGTCGATCTTCGAGCCGAGCTTCCTGCTGCTGATCGTGCTGCTGTCGCTGTTCGGCTGGATCGGCCTGGCCGACTACGTGCGTGCCGAATTCCTGCGCAACCGCACGCAGGACTACGTGCGCGCGGCCCGCGCGATGGGGCTCACGAACTGGCAGATCATCTGGCGCCACGTGCTGCCGAACAGCATGACGCCCGTGATCACGTTCCTGCCGTTCCGGATGAGCGGCGCGATCCTCGCGCTCACGAGCCTCGACTTCCTCGGGCTCGGCGTGCCGCCGCCGACGCCGAGCCTCGGCGAGCTGCTCGCGCAGGGCAAGGGCAACCTCGACGCATGGTGGATCTCGCTGTCGACGTTCGGCGTGCTGGTCGCGACGCTGCTGCTGCTGACCTTCATGGGCGACGCGCTGCGCAACGCGCTCGACACGCGGATCGCCGACTCGGTGCGCGCGGCAGGAGGCCAGCGATGAGCAGCACGGTCGTATCGAACGCGGGCGAGCCGCTGCTGTCGCTCGAACATCTGCAGGTGCGCTTCGGCGACACGGTGGCCGTCGACGACGTGACGCTCGCGATCGGCCGCGGCGAGCGCGTCGCGCTCGTCGGGGAGTCGGGATCGGGCAAGAGCGTGACCGCGCTGTCGATCCTGCGGCTGCTGCGCGACGCCGACGTGAGCGGCACGATCCGCTTCGCCGGGCATGACCTCGCCGGCAAGAGCGAACGCGAGATGCGCGGGCTGCGCGGCTCGGACATCGCGATGATCTTCCAGGAGCCGATGACGGCGCTCAACCCGCTGTACACGATCGGCACGCAGATCGGCGAGACGATCGTGCTGCACGACGGCGTGACGGCGGTGGAGGCGCGCAAGCGCGCGATCGCGCTGCTTGCGCGTACCGGCATCGCGGAGCCGGAGCGGCGCGTCGACAGTTACCCGCACCAGTTGTCGGGCGGCCAGCGGCAGCGCGCGATGATCGCGATGGCGCTCGCCTGCCGGCCGCGCCTCCTGCTCGCGGACGAACCGACCACGGCGCTCGACGTGACGATCCGCGCGCAGATCGTCGACCTGCTGCTCGAGCTGCAGCGCGAGGAGGCGGAAAAGCGCGGGATGGCGATCCTGCTGATCACGCACGACCTGAACCTCGTACGGCACTTCGCCGAGCGGGTCGCGGTGATGGAGCGCGGCAAGCTGGTCGAAAGCGGGCCGGTCGAGCGGATCTTCGCGGAGCCGGAGCATCCGTATACGCAGCGGCTGCTGAACAGCCGGCCGCAGCGCGCGGTCGCGCCGGTGATGCCGATCGCGCCCGTCGTGCTCGATGCGCGCCACGTCAGCGTGCAGTTCGCGCGCAAGCGGCCGGGCTTCGCAGGCTGGTTCGGCACGACGCCCGTGACGGCGGTCGCGGACGTGTCCGTGTCGGTGCGGCAGGGCGAGACGCTCGGGATCGTCGGCGAATCCGGCTCCGGGAAGTCGACCCTCGCGATGGCGCTGCTCGGGCTGCAAAGGACGGCCCACGGCGAGATCGAATTCCAGGGGCGTGCGCTCTCGACCTATCGCGGCCGCGAACAGACCGCGCTGCGCTCGAACATGCAGGTCGTCTTTCAGGATCCCTTCAGTTCACTGTCGCCGCGTCACACGATCGAGCGGATCGTCGGCGAGGGGCTCGAACTGCATCGCCCGGAACTCACACCGGACGCGCGGCGCGCGAAGTCGCTGGCCGTGCTGCGCGAAGTCGGCCTCGACCGCACGGTGCTGCATCGCTATCCGCACGAATTCTCGGGCGGGCAGCGCCAGCGGATCGCGATCGCGCGTGCGCTCGTGCTGGAGCCGCGCATCCTGATCCTCGACGAACCGACGTCCGCGCTCGACGTGTCGATCCAGCAGCAGGTGCTGAAGCTGCTCGCGAATTTGCAACAGAAATACAACCTCGGCTATGTATTCATCAGCCACGACCTGGAGGTGATCGGCGCGATGGCGCACCGGGTCGCGGTGATGCAGGACGGGGCGATCGTCGAGTCCGGCGACGTGGCCGATATCTTCACGAAACCGTCACATCCTTACACACAAAAGCTGTTGAAAGCGGTCTGGAAAGCGTGATAGGCGTCCAATGGTCTGACTATCTCGATTGTATTTTTTAATTTGTTTTGACAAACGATTACGCGCTGGCTAGTATCGACCGAAATTTTCCGCCAATCAGCTGATTTTTAAGCACATTCCATCGACCAATGCAGCATCGATCCCTGACCCAGGCATGCGCGCGTACCCTCGCCGGGCTGTTCATCGGCGCCCTGTTCGCAGCAGCTCCCGGCGCGTTCGCCGACGAAGTCAGCAGTTTTAACCAGAATGTCACGAATTCGACTCAAATCGGGTCGAGCTCCTCCCTCCAGCAGACCAGTGCCCAGTCGTCGAGCGGCGGCGCGAAGTCGTTTCTTGCCGGCATGGCGGGCAAGGCAGGCGACGTCGTCGTCGGTGCGCTGAACATGATCGGCGTGCGTTACCGCTGGGGCGGCAACTCGCCGGATTCCGGCCTCGACTGCAGCGGGTTCGTGCGCTACGTGTTCCAGGACACGCTCGGCATGTCGCTGCCGCGTCGCGCCGAAGAGATGAGCCGCGTCGGCGAGAAGGTCAGCATGAGCAACCTGAAGCCGGGCGACCTCGTGTTCTTCAACACGATGCGCCGTACGTTCTCGCACGTCGGCATCTATATCGGCGACAACAAGTTCGTGCATTCGCCGTCGACGGGCAGCACGATTCGCGTCGACGATCTCGATAGCGGCTACTGGGAAAAGCGTTTCACCGGTGCGCGCCGGCTCGAGTCGGAGTTCCCGATGAAGGCCGACGACCTGCGCCAGCGCGTGCGTGCCACGATCGGCGACGACGCGGCGAACGGCAGCAACTGACCGACGCTCGCCGGCGAACCGCCGGATCCAAAAAACCCTGTCACTGGAAGGCGGCAGGGTTTTTTGTTTTGGGGCGTGCGCAAGCGGCTGGTGGCGGTGCCATCGTCGGTGGCGCGCTCGCTGTCGTGCGCCGCGCGCCGCGATGCGCCGCTTATGCCGCCGCGACGCCGCGGGCCGCCGCGAGCTTGCGCTGCAGCTCGGGCATGACGCGCGCGACGGCTTCCTCGCCCGCGAGGATCGCCGCGTTGCGCTGGTTGAAGTCGCTGCCGCCCATCGCTGCGAGGTTCGGGCGGATCACGACATCCGCGTATTTGTCGAGCTCGTAGGTCTTGATCGTCTGGCCCATGATCGTGAAGGTCTGCAGCAGCATCTCGATCGGGTTGTTGGTCGCCGCGCCGTCCGGCCGCGACGAGATGTCGACCGCGATCACGAAGCTCGCGCCCATCTTGCGCGCGAACGACGCGGGCACCGGGCTCACGAGGCCGCCGTCGACATATTCGCGGTTGCCGATCTTCACGGGCTCGAACACCGACGGCACGCTGCACGACGCGCGCACCGCGAGCCCCGTATTGCCCTGCTGGAACAGGATCGGCTGGCCGTTCTGCAGGTCCGTCGCGACGATGCCGAGCGGCTTCGCCATCTTTTCGATCGGCCGGTTGTTGAGCGTCTTGTTCAGGAAGTTCTGCAGCGCCACGCCCTGCAGCAGCCCGCGCGAGCGGAACGGCAGCGCCCAGTCGCTGATCGCCGCCTGATCCATGTCGAGTGCGATCTTGTTGATCTGCAGCCCGCTCATCCCGGCGGCATAGAGCGCCCCGACCACCGAGCCCGCGCTCGTGCCCGCGACGATCTCGACCGGGATGCCGCGCGCCTCGAGCGCCTTCAGCACGCCGATGTGCGAAAAGCCGCGGGCGGCGCCGCCGCCGAGCGCGATGCCGATCTTCACGGGTTTCTCGCGCGACTGCGCGGGATTCGCGGCGTTGTCGGGGCGGGACTTGTCGCCGAACGACGTGCAGGCGGCGAGGCTGGCGGATGCGCAAGCGATCGTGAAGTGACGGCGCGACAGGCGAGGGGACGACATCGAATGGTTCTCCGGCGGCTTGGCGGCGGGCCGTGCGGCCCGCGGCGGCGATAGGTTCCGAGCGGCCGCGCGGCACAAACCGCGCGGCCGGCGCGGCGCCGGCTGGCGGCCGCGGCGCGCACATCATAAAGCAAGCGGCGCGCTTGGCGCGAAGGGCGGCGCGAGTATAATTCCGGCTTCTTTCCCGTTCCGGGCGCGGCCGGCCCCAGTGCTGTCCGGGCTGTCGCCGTCGATCCCGCGTCGAATCATTCATGCGCCCCAGGCGTTCGAGTTACCGTTTATGACCCGTCCTGTCCGTACCCGCTTCGCGCCGAGTCCCACCGGCTTCATCCACCTCGGCAACATCCGCTCCGCGCTCTATCCGTGGGCGTTCGCGCGCAAGATGAAAGGCACGTTCGTGCTGCGTATCGAGGATACCGACGTCGAGCGTTCGTCGCAGGAAGCCGTCGACGCGATCCTCGAGGGGATGCAGTGGCTCGGCCTGGATTTCGACGAAGGCCCGATCTACCAGATGCAGCGGATGGACCGCTACCGCGCGGTGCTCGCGCAGATGCTCGAGCAGGGCCTCGCGTACCCGTGCTACATGTCGGCCGAGGAGCTCGACGCGCTGCGCGAACGCCAGCGCGAGGCCGGCCTCAAGCCGCGCTACGACGGCACGTGGCGTCCGGAGCCGGGCAAGGTGCTGCCCGAGCCGCCGGCCGGCGTGAAGCCGGTGCTGCGGTTCCGCAACCCGCTGACCGGCACGGTCGTGTGGGACGACGCGGTGAAGGGCCGGGTCGAGATCTCGAACGAGGAGCTCGACGACCTCGTGATCGCGCGTCCGGACGGCACGCCGATCT
The DNA here is from genome assembly GCF_003853805.1 of Burkholderia sp. Bp8994. NCBI lineage: Bacteria > Pseudomonadati > Pseudomonadota > Betaproteobacteria > Burkholderiales > Burkholderiaceae > Burkholderia > Burkholderia sp. Bp8994. The sequence continues at coordinate 1,273 of NZ_QTQH01000023.1, read as the reverse complement.
ACAACTTCTGCGTGGTCGTGGACGACATGGACATGAACATCACGCACGTGATCCGTGGCGACGACCACGTGAACAACACGCCGCGCCAGATCAACATCCTGCGCGCGCTCGGCGGCGAGCCGCCCGTCTACGCGCACCTGCCGACCGTGCTGAACGAGCAGGGCGAGAAGATGAGCAAGCGGCATGGTGCGATGAGCGTGATGGCGTACCGCGACGCCGGCTTCCTGCCGGAGGCCGTCGTCAACTACCTGGCGCGCCTCGGCTGGTCGCACGGCGACGCGGAGATCTTCTCGCGCGAGCAGTTCGTCGAATGGTTCGACCTCGAGCATCTCGGCAAGTCGCCCGCGCAGTACGACCACAGCAAGCTGAGCTGGCTGAACGCCCATTACATCAAGGAAGCGGACAACGCGCGCCTCGCCGCGCTGGCGAAGCCGTTCCTCGACGCGCTCGGGATCGACGACGCGGCGATCGCGACGGGCCCCGCGCTCGATGCGGTGGTCGGCCTGATGAAGGACCGCGCGACGACGGTCAAGGAGATCGCCGAAGGCGCCGCGATGTTCTACCGCGTGCCGGCGCCGGATGCCGATGCGCTCGCGCAGCACGTGACCGATGCGGTGCGCCCGGCACTGGCCGATCTCGTCGCCGCGCTGAAGGCGGCCGACTGGACGAAGGAAGCGGTGTCCGCCGCGCTGAAGGCGACGCTCGGCGCGCACAAGCTGAAGATGCCGCAGCTCGCGATGCCGGTGCGCCTGCTGGTGGCGGGCACGACGCATACGCCGTCGATCGACGCGGTGCTCGTGCTGTTCGGTCGTGACGTCGTGGTGTCGCGTATCGAGGCCGCGCTGGCCTGAGGTTTGAGCGGATGCGAAGCCGCTCGCGCAGGGTGTCACGGCGGCTTCGCAAAAAATTTCGCTCGAATCGCAAAAAGGGTATTTACAAGTTCAAATTCGGTCCATATAATCTCATTTCTGTTCTGCAAGGGGGTATAGCTCAGCTGGGAGAGCGCTTGCATGGCATGCAAGAGGTCAGCGGTTCGATCCCGCTTACCTCCACCATCAGAGCAGAACGAATTGATTTGCGAAGCAGCGGTAGTAAGTAATAAATGCTTCACAAAATGATTTAAAGCAGTTAGAATTTCGGCCTTCGCTGTTGATGATGAGTGAATAGCGAAAGTCAGACAGATCTGAAAAGATCATGTCCCCTTCGTCTAGAGGCCTAGGACATCACCCTTTCACGGTGAGTACAGGGGTTCGAATCCCCTAGGGGACGCCAG